>JBEPVB010000061.1:0-13702 GCA_041691215.1 Chloroflexota bacterium | reverse complement strand
AGGGCGACCTTGCCGATCTCCTTGAGGTACATCCGGACCGGGTCGTCGATGCCGATCATGTCGGCCGAGAGGGCCTCGAGCTCGGCCGCGGTCGGTTCCTCGAGCTCGTCGGCGTCGAGCTTGGCCGGCGCGTCGGCCGGCAGGGCCGGGGCGCGGGTCGTGTCCGTATCGTCGGCCACGACCTCGATGGTCACGTCGTCGTCGCCGGCATCGGCGCCGAGGGGCGTCGGTCCGAGATCGTCGTCCTCGTCCTCGTCGTCATCGAGGTCGTCGTCGGCGGCCTTGGTCCGGATGCCGGCCAGCTTTGCCTCCTCGAGATCCGCCTTCCCCCGGCGGGGGCGGGTGAGGACGGCTTCGACGAGCTGCTGGTCGAGGGGATCGATGGGCATGGTGCTTACCTCCTTGCAGGGCTGGTGAGAAGTCGGGTCTGATCGCGCCGCCGGTGGAGCGAGCGCCGTTGGTCGTTGATGGCCTGTGATTCGCGGAGGAGCTGGCCCAGGACGTCCGTGTCGCCGGCCTGCTCGGCCTCGGCCAGGGCGTTCTGGGTGAACTCGGAGCGCTCGTCCAGGGCGCGCTCCTCGAGGTCGATGACGAGCCGTTCGACCTCGTAGGTGAGGTCCTCCTGACTTAGCTCCCGGGGGTTCGGATCGCGCCGCGCCACGAGGGCCTGGGCCAGGGCCGCGGTTTCGGGGTCGAGGGTCTGGATGAGGGCGGTCAGGCTGAACGGCGGATGGACGCCGTGCTCGTCCGGCTCGCGGGCGAGGACCAGGGCCCGGAAGAGCTCGCGGGCGACGGTGTTCGGGAGCCGATCGGGCCCGATGGCGTTGGTGATCTTGAGCTGGATCTCGGGCACCACGAGCATCAGCCGGAGGAGCTCCTGCTCCTGGGGCAGGACGCCCCGGAGGATGTCGGTGACGGGCAGGGCATCGGAGGAGGCCATGACGGCCTCGGCGGAGAAGCGGCCTTCACGGCCGTTTGGTCCGTCGTTCAACCCGGTCGCCGAGCGGCCGCTCCTGAGGACCTCCAGCAGGACTCGCTCCTCCACCCCGGAAACCTGGCGGACACGCTGCAGCCAGCCATCGCGCATGACCGGGTTCGCTACGGCCCGGATGGTGGGGATGATGGCGTCGACGAAGCGGGCTTTGCCGCCTGGCGTCTTGAGGTCGTGGGTCCGGGCGTAGGTGTCGATCAGGTAGTCGACGATCGGCTGGGCCGTCCGGACCTCCTCGCGCCACAGGTCGGGGGTCTCGCGCACGACCTCGTCGGGATCCTTGCCGTCGGGCAGGCGGACGACCCGGACCTCGTCCAGCTCGACCCCCGATTCGGTGGCCGCCAGCTGCCCGATCAGGCCCTCGAGGGCCT
Source organism: Chloroflexota bacterium (assembly GCA_041691215.1). Classification (GTDB taxonomy): domain Bacteria; phylum Chloroflexota; class Limnocylindria; order Limnocylindrales; family CSP1-4; genus UBA5189. The sequence continues at coordinate 12,340 of JBEPVB010000061.1, read as the reverse complement.
GGACGCCGAAGGTGCCGGCCTTCTGGCCGGCCGCATCGACGTCGTAGGCCAGGGCGATCTTCTTGGCGTAGCGCGTCAGGAGGGCGACCTGACCCGGCGTGAGGGCCGTGCCGAGCGAGGCCACGACGTTGTCGAAGCCCGCCTGGTGGGCCATGAGGGCGTCGGTGTAGCCCTCCACGATCACGACCTGGCCGGACTTCCGCATCGGGCCCTTGGCCTTGTCGACGAGGTACAGGGTCCGGCTCTTGTCGAAGAGCGGCGTGGCCGGGGAGTTGAGGTACTTCGGCCCGGTGTCCTTGGGATTGCCCTGGCCGTCCTGCCCTTCGGTCCCCAGGATCCGGCCGCCGAGGCCGACCGCGGCGCCATTCTGGTCCCGGATCGGAAAGAGCACGCGGCCGCGGAAGCGGTCGATGACCCCGACCCCGCGGGACGCGGATCGGCCCTGGGACGCGAGGCCCACCTCGACCAGCTCGTCGGGCCGGATCTGGCGCTTTTCGACCAGGCGGCGGCTCATGGTGTCCCAGCCCTCCGGCGCCCAGCCGAGCTGGGCGGCCTCGATCGTGGCGTCGCTGAAGCCGCGTCCATGGAGGTAGTCGAGGGCCGGCGCGCCGAGGCTGGTGGCGGTGAGGACCTGGTGGTAGAACGCGATCGCGGTCTCGAGGATGTCGCGGAGGCGAGCCCGGTGGGCGTCCTCCCGCTTGGTGCGCTCGTCGATCTCCACGCCGGCTCGGCTGGCCAGCGTTCGGAGGGCTTCGGGGAAGGGCACGGAATCGCGCTGCATGACGAAGCTAAAGATGTCGCCGCCCAGCCCGCAGCCGAAGCATTTCCAGGAGTCCCGGCCGGGTGTGACCGTGAACGACGGTGTCTTCTCACCGTGGAACGGGCAGAGCCCCTTGTACGTGGTGCCTGCCTTCCGCAGCTGAACGCTCTCGCCGATCACGTCGACGATGTTCAGCCGGCTCTTGACTTCCGCTGCGATCCCGCCTGCCAACCGACCTCCGGCTCCGCCACGTCTCCTCCGCCACTACGCAGCGGCGGCTCCGGCGGATCGTTCGACCTCGACCTGCCGGACATGACTGCGGGCCTGTCAAGTCTTGACAGGCCAACTGCTTGTATTGTACCGCTCGCAAGCCCCCTTGACAAGCCCTTTTGTCAATACCCCTGAGGAGTATCGGCGGCGGTTCGCCGGGCACGTCTGGGCTCGTTCTGTTCAGTCGTGACGGCGAGTCGCCGGCGAAGCTCGGCGGCGAGAACCCCGAGCTAGCGGCCGATGTCCCGGCGAGACATTCCCCAGCCGGCAATCAGCACGCCGGCGACCGCCAGGACCACGCAGGCGACCATGCCCGGCCAGTCCCAGGTGCCGACCATTGGCTGGCCGAGGTGGGCGGTCAGGGCGAGCTGGTGGACCCAGTCCGGCCACTTGAGGGCCGGGACGATGAGGTCGATCAGGAAGGTGACGATCACGACGGCGGCCACGGCCTCGGCGGCGATTGACGTCCGGAACAGCCCACCAACCGCAAGCCCGATGCCGGCCAGGGCGGCCGCATACAACCCAAGGACCACCGTTCCGAGGACCGGTGTCCCCGGGTCGCCACCGACGAGCGCGGCTCCCAGCCCGACGCAGAGCGCGACGACCGCCGTGAAGACGACGATCGCGGCCATGACCCCCGCCCCGCCGGCGACCGCCCAGCGCGCCCGGGCGAGGGGCGTCGTGAGGAGCAGCTCCAGGCGGCCGCTGCCTTCGTCCGAGGCCCAGCCACTGACGAGCGTCGCAGCGGCGAAGCCGACGACGATGAAGGCGAAGAGGACGAATGCGAGCTGCAGGAAGGCCCCCGTGCTCGACAGGTCGAAGTTCGGAAAGATCGTCTGCATCACCTGCATCGTGCTCGGGGAGAGCCTGGCCAGCTGGTCGGCGAAGGAGCGCGACGCGGCGGCCATCACGAACCCGTAGATGCCGACGCCGATCGCCCACGCCAGGGTCAGCGGCAGGCGTTCGCCGAGCGATCGGCCGAAGGGGCCGCCCAGGCCCAGGGTCGCCGTCGGAAAGCTCGGCCAGGGGATGCGTGTCGTGGTCCCGAGATCGCGCCGGGCAAAGGCTTCGACCCCAACGACGAAGAGGACGATGGCCACGCTGGCCACCGGCACGAGGGAGGCCCAGTCGTACTGCCCGGCCAATGGGACATGGCGCACGGTCCAGCCGAACCAGGTGAGGTTGGCCGGGCCGGCGAATGCGGGCACGGAGGCCTGGTAGCCGTTGAGCATGTAACCGCCGACCAGGACAGCGCCGGCGATGCCGGCCGAGGAAGCCCGCCCGATGAGCGGCGCCAGGGCGAACGCGACGGCGCCCGAGGCGGCCCCGGTCAGGCCCACCCAGAGCCCGTAGCCGATGGCCGCCGCCGGCGGGATCTCATCGCCCGGCAGGGTGTGGAACAGGGCCCCGCCGATCCAGGCGCTCAGCGACACGACCACCACGAGCAGGCCCATGACCGCCAGGTGCGCCGCGAGCTTCTCGATGGCGATCCGCCGCGAGCCGAGGGGCGTCACCGCCACGAACTCGAGGCTACCGCGGCGGGCCTCGGCCGCGAGGGTGCCCGACAGGGCCAGGACGGACCAGATGCCGGCCATGAGGGCCAGCGAGCCGCCGGTCTTCCAGCTGAGGGAGCCGCCCAGCGTCTCGACCCGGACGGGGAACGGGCTGCCATAGATCCCGGCCAGGGCGGCCGGCAGGCTACGGACGAGGTTGGCGAGCTCGGCCCGCGACTCGGGCGTGGAATAGGCTTCGCCAAACGCGGCTGCGCCCGCGAGCAGGAAGCTGCCCATCAAACCGGCCATGACGATGAAGGCGAATCGCGAGTCGCGGACGGTCTTGGCATAGACCGTCCCGAAGCCGTAGATCCGGCTGAGGGCTGAGATGGTCCCTCGCGTCGCCGAAGCAGCGCTGCCGATCGCGTTCATGCCCCGGCCTCCACGGCCTCCCGGCCGTACTGGGCGAGGAAGGTCTCTTCCAGGCTCGGTTCACGACTGACGAAGTCGAGGAGCTCGTACTGGGCGGCGGCCCGGACGACCGGGCCGATCGGGCCCGAGACGCGCAGCCGCAGGACGTGTTCGTCGGCCGCCACATCGCTCACGCCGGGCAGGTGCTCGAAGGCGGCGAGCGGGATGTCGCCCGCGAAGCGCAGCTCCACCTGGTGATGGGCCAGGTCCCGGAGGCCCTCGATGCTGTCGACCTTGACGATGACGCCGTCGCGGATGATCGCCACTCGTTCGCAGGTCCGCTCGACCTCGCCCAGGATGTGGCTCGAGACAAAGACCGTCCGGCCCTCGGCCTTGGCCTCGTGGACGAGGGCATAGAACGTCTGCTGGACCAGGGGATCCAGGCCCGACGTCGGCTCGTCGAGGATGAGCAGGTCGGGCCGGTGCTGGAGGGCGATCAGCAGGCCGATCTTCTGCTTGTTGCCCTTCGAGTACTCCTTGAAGCGCCGCGAGATGTCGACATCGAGGCGCTCGATGAGGGCGGCCTGATAGGCCGGATCGACCCCGCCCCGGAGGTTGGCGAAGTACTCGATGTGCTGGGCGCCGGTCAGGCGGTCGTAGAGGGCGAACTCGCCCGGGATGTAGCCGATCCGGCGATGGATGGCGATCGGATCGACGCTCGATTCGATCCCGAATACGAAGGCCTTGCCCGACGTCGGGCGGATCAGGTCGAGGACCGTCCGGATCGTCGTCGTCTTGCCGGCCCCATTGGGTCCGAGGAAGCCGAAGATCTCGTTCTCGTTGACCTCGAGGTCGATGTCGACGATGCCCCGGTGCATCCCGTACGACTTCGTCAGCTTCTCGGTCCGAATGATTGCGGTCATGGATCCTTCCTGTCCGGCCGTCAGCCGTACCACTGCCGAAGCGTGGCCCTGTCGGCGATTGCGAGCGACCCGGGGCGAACGCCAAGGACGCGCTCGAACGCCTGCGTGTAGGCGCCGAGCGTCCGCTCGACGTCGTGGAAGGTGAGGCGCCCGGCCTGGCGGGCAATGAACAGATCGGTTGCCTCCTGGTTGGCCCCGAGCATCAGGGCCACGAGAACGCGGGCGGTCTCGTCGGCGGCATGGGTCGTGAAGACCCCTTCGGCCTGCCCCTGGTGCACGATCCGGGCGAGGAGAGGTGCGATATCCGTCAGGAGGTTCTTGCGGAACTTGTCGCGGACGATCGCGTTCTCGTCCGACAGCCAGACGCGGACGAGGCCCAGGACGAGATCCGTCCGGTCCGCTTTGAAACGGGCGATGCCGGCGAAGAAGGCCTCGAACTTCTGGACCGCGTCAAGATCCGGATCCTCGATGACCGGGATCAGGGTCGCCGTCGCGGCGTCGGTCATCCGCTGGACGACGGCTTCGAGGAGGTCGGCCTTGGACTCGAAGTAGTGGTAGAAGGCGCCCCGGGAGGCGTCGAGCTCCTCGAGGATGGCCGCGATGCTTACGTCCTCGTAGCCCTGCGCCTGGATCAGGCGCTGGGCGACGTCCACGAAGGCATCCCGCCGGACCGCGTGGACTTCCGGGTTGAGCGTCCGCACGAGGCACCGTCTCCATTAACCGACCGACTGTCGGTCTGATAATAGCGCGGCCCGCAAGGCCGTGATCGGCGACGGATCCGCGCCTTGCTTCTATAGTCCCGCTCATGTCGGGCTGGCGACGGCTGATCGGCTTCGTGGGCCTCACGGTCCTGGCCTTCATGATCGCCCACAACCTCGAGTTCCTCGTCGCCTTCGGCGCGCGGGCCCACCAGACCCTGGCCCAGACCGGCCACGGGCCCGCCTGGAACATGGCCGTGGCCGCCGTCCTCGGGAGCGCGGTGGCATTCGTGGCCATCGCCGGCTGGCGGCTTCGCCAGCTCGCCCGGCTTGCGGAATCGGTCCGGGATCCCCAGCCCCTCCCGGCCGAGCCGGCATTGGGGGCAAGCTTCGAGCGCCGGCTCGTGGCCCGCTGGGTCCCGCTCACCCTGGCGACCTCGATCCTGTTCGTGGTCCAGGAGAACCTCGAGCACCTTCGGGTCGGCGTGGCCCTGCCCGGTCTCGGCGTGCTTGGTTCGGCCGAGTACCCGTTCGCCGCCGTCGTGGTCGCCGAGGTGGCGTTGGCCGTCGCCTTCGTGAGCGTCCTCTTCAGCCACCGTCGCGAGGCCCTCATCGCCCAGGTCGCCGCTGCTCGCCGGGCGGCCCTGCCGCGATCCCGGCCAGTCCTTCGGCGCTCGCCTTCGGATCGGGACGTCCGTCCCGAGTCCCATCTCGGCCGGAGCCGGGCGCTCCGGGCCCCGCCGCTCCCGACGACCCTCTGACCTCGGTCCTGCCCGGCCACGGCGCCTCCCGTGGCGCGCCGGAGGGACCGGATACGGCATCGGCATTGGGACGGCGTCGCCCCTCGCCACGCAGGAGGATCGTTCCATGATTCGCCACTCGTTCCGCGCGGGCAGGCCCCTGCTGGCGGTCATCGCACTCCTGGTTCTCGCGGTTGGGCCCGCCTCGGCCCATGTCGTCGAGCATGCCGGGGCCTACACCATCGAGGTGGGCTGGCTCCATGAGCCGACGTACGTCGGCGAGTCCAACGCCGTCCAGGTCGTCATCCACGACGCCGGGAGCCAGCCCGTCACCGACCTCGCCGCAGACGACCTGAAGGTGGTCGTCACGACAAGCGGCCAGCAATCCGCCGAGCTGACCTTCGAGCCCGGCTTCGATCAGGTCGACATGGAGGGACCACTCGGGCAGTACGACGCGGCGATCCAGCCGACTGCGCCCGGCGACTATACGTTCCACATCACCGGCGCCATCCATGGCACAGCGGTCGACATCACGGCCGCGACCAGCGCCGAGACCTTCGACACGGTCAAGGGCACGAGCGACCTTGAGTTCCCGGTCAAGCTCCCCACGATCACCGAGATCTCGACCCACCTCGATCGGCTCGACGCCCGGGTCGCGACGACCGGAACCTCGGCCGGCCCGACCCAGGCCTCCGTCGACGCGGCAGTGGCCTCGGCGGCCGATGCCAGGGCCGCCGCCGATCGGGCCCTCCTCGTGGGCGGCGGCACCGGGCTCGCCGGGCTCATCGTCGGCGCGATCGGCCTCTACGTGGCAGCGCGACGTGGACGGACCTTGGGCAGCTGATTCGTGGCACGCATCGGGCGCCTCGTGGCCGCCATGGCCCTCGCCGGAGGGCTGGCGATCGCTGCGGCCGCGGGCGCCGTCGGTCATTCGCTCCTCCAGCGCTCGGACCCGGCGGCGGGCAGCACCGTCACCGAAGCGCCCGCCGTCGTGCGCCTGACCTTCGGCGAAGCGCCCGACCCGCGGCTGAGCTCGGTTCGCGTCCTCGACGCCACGGGCCGGAGCGTCGCCGCCGGCGCGTCGGTCGGTGTCACGGGCTCGCCGAATGACCTCCAGGTACCCCTCGCGCACCTCGGCGACGGGGTCTACACCGTGGCCTGGCGGACGGTCTCGGCCGTCGATGGTCACGCGGCGGCCGGTTCGTTCGCGTTCGGGGTCGGCGTGGCCGTCGGCGAAACGGTCGCGCCGGGCGGCGTCCCGAGCCGAGCGACCGCGGTCGAGAACGCAAGTGCCTCCCCAGCGAACAGCCTGGCCAGGTTCGCCCTGCTGGCCGGTCTCCTGGCCGTCTTCGGGGCCGGCTTCGTCGGGACCCTGATCCATCCGCGACCATCGCGGACGCTCGCGGGCATGGCCGTGATCGGTTGGGCCCTTCTGGCGGCCGGCAGCGTCGCCGTGATCGCGTTGCAGATGGCCGATGCCCAGAGCACCCTGGCCGACTTCTTCGGCAGCGTCCTCGGCGGCTGGGCGCTGCGTCGGCTGGCTGCGGTGGTGGTCGTCGGGTTGATTATCGGCTTCATCGCCCGCCGGCCCGGCACGGGGCGGCGCGGCTTTGCTGCCATCACGGCGGCCGCCATCGTGGCCATGCTCCTCGACGTCATCACCGGCCACGCCGCGGCCAGGGGCCTCGTGAGCGTTCAGGTCACCGTCCAGTGGATCCATCTGGTGGCCGTCGGCCTCTGGATGGGCGGCCTGGTGGCGCTCCTCGTCAGCATCCGGGGGGCCACGACCGAGGAGAAGGCCATCGCCGCCAGGCGCTTCTCCCGATGGGCCGGCATGGGCCTCGTCGTGCTGGCCCTGAGCGGCGTGATCCGGGCCATCGACGAGGTCGGCACGATCAGTGCCTTGGTCTCGACGGACTTCGGTCGGCTGGTGATCGTGAAGTCGGTCCTCTTCCTTGGCCTCGGCACGCTCGGCGCCGTCAACCACTTCTGGAGTGTGCCTGCGGCCGCCCGGACGCTGGATCGGCTCCGGCGGGTCGGCCGGGTCGAGGTGGCGATCGGCCTGACCGCCCTCGTCGCGACCGGGTTCCTCGTGAACTTCGCACCGCCGAGCTCGATCGCCGCGGCGCCCGTGCGGCAGGTCGTGCCGCTCATCGTCACCGGCCACGATGCCGGGACCAGCGTCAAGATCCGACTCGTGGTTGCTCCCGGGACCGCCGGCCAGAACGCCTTCGGGGCCGCGGTCACGGACTACGACACCGGCGCGCCCGTCGCCGCGGCGGACCTGTCACTGCGGTTCAAGCTCGATTCCGCGTCGGGGGTCGGCGATTCGACGTTGGCCCTCACGTCGACCGGCGCGGGCAGCTTCGAGGGCTCCGGCACGAACCTGTCCCTCGACGGGATCTGGACGATCACCGCCCTCGTCTGCACGCCCGTGGGAAACGTGGAGGTCCCGCTCGGGATCGCGACCCGGATTCCCGACCAGCACGTCGACGTCAACGCCTCGCCCGGCGTCCCGACCATCCTCACCGTCCATCTCGACGCCGGCAACAGCCTGCAGGTCTACCTGGATCCGGGAACCGCGGGCCAGAACGAGCTCCACGCGACCTTCTTCGATGCGGCGGGCAACGAGCTTCCGGTGGCCGTGGCGACCTACCTGGTCGCCGCCGGGACGGAGGCCACCGTCCTCACGCCGCGCCAGCTCGAGCCGGGCCATTTCGTGACCGAGCTCACCCCCATGGCCGGCACCCTGGCCGTGGATGTCGTCGGGACGGCACCCGCCGGCGGATCGCTCCACGCCCATCTCAGCCTGACTGTCGCACCATGAGGCTCGCATGAACCCCCGTTTCTGGCGCTCGATGGCTCGGCCGGTCGCCCCTGCGCTCGTCCTCGTCATCGCCGTTTCGGCCTGTGGCGGTGGCGGGCCGAGCACACCTCCATCGACCGAACCCGTGCCAACCGCGGCCTCGACGGTGGCTGCGAGCACGGCCCCGCGCCCGTCGTCGCCCGCCGTCGTCGCGGTCGTCAGCCCGGCCAGCGGGGCGCAGGTCACGGGGACCTCCGTCCATGTCGTCCTGTCGCTGACCGGGGCAACCATTGTGAGCGCGACCTCGACGACGATCCGGCCCGACCAGGGCCACGTCCACCTCTACGTCGACAACAACCTCGTCTCGATGAACTACGGCCTCGAGCAGGACCTCCCGGTCAAGCCCGGGACGTACGTCCTGAAAGCCGAGTTCGTGGCCGCCGACCACGCGCCCTTCAGCCCTCGGGTCTGGTCGTCCGAGATCTTCTTCACCGTCAAATGAGCCTGCTTCGAGCGCGAGGTCCCCGGATGCCATCCCCCACCCTTTCGCAACCCAGGCGACGCTCCCCGGGCGTCCTCCTGGGCTTCGCGGTCGTGCTCCTCGCCGCCTGCGGCTCCGCGGTCGGACCCACCCCGCCCGGAGGCAGAGCGTCAGGGGCCGACATCCACCTCGGCGCCGTCTTCCCGCTCACCGGCAACGCGGTCGGGCTCGCCGGCCAGCAGCTGGCGGGTGTTCGGGCGGCCGTCGACTTCGCCAACCAGGATGGCGGCATCGACGGTCGGCGCATCGTCCTCGACGTCCACGACCTCGGCAGTGCCGCCGACGCGCCGTCGGCGATGGCCGACCTCAGGGCGCGCGGCGCGAGTGTCGTGATCGGGGCCTACTCCTCGGAGCTCTCGATCCCGGCCAGCCAGGCGGCCAGCGACGCCGGCCTCGTCTATTGGGAAGCGGGCGCCGTTGCCGATCAGCTAACCGGCCGGGGCCTGCCCCTCGTCTTCCGCGTCGGCGCAAGCGGCGCCAATCTCGGGACCAACTCGGGGACCTTCGCCACGACCGAGCTGAGCCGGCGGCTCGGCAAGGCGCCGGCCGACCTCCGGATCGCCATCGTGGCCGCCCGCGATGCCTACGCCCTCTCGGTCGCCGCGGCGGCGGAGCGGGCCACGACCAGTGCCGGGGCGCCGATCGTGGCCAACCTGTCCTACAACCTCGCGATCCCGGACTGGCCGACGGTGATGGCCAGCCTCAGGGCCGCCGCGCCCGACATCCTGATCCTGGCCTCCCACATTCCCGATGGCGTGGCCTTCCGGCAGGCGATGCTGGCGGCCAAGCTCCACGTCGGGGCCCTGATCGGCTCGACGATGGCCGAGTGCGATCCTGACTTTGCCGGCGACCTCGGCGGCGACGCCGTCGGCATCTTCGCCTCGGATCGCCCGACCGGCGGTTTCCAGCCGGATGCCCTCGATGCCCCAGCCCGGGCCACCTATGACCGGTTCGCGGCCGCGTGGCCGGCGCTCGCGGCCGTGGCGGCCTCCACTGGCGCGAGCCCGGCTCCGGCCACGAACCCGACGCCCGCGGCGAGCGCCGAGGAATACGACGTCACGGGGCCGATCGAGGAGGGTTCGGCGAACGCCGGCCCGACCGAGGAGGGGCTGTCCGGCTTCGCCGCCGGCTGGGCCCTGGTCCACGACGTCCTCCCCGCCGCGGCTCGCTCCGGCGCCATCGATCCGTCATCGGTTGCCGCGGCCGCGCGGTCCCTCGACCTGCCAGCCGGGAGCCTCCCCAACGGCGCCGGCCTGCGCTTCTCCGCCGATCCGGCGACCCTCGGCCAGAACGAGCGGGCCGCCGCGGTCATCTGGCAGTGGCAGGCCGTCCGCTCGTACACGTTTGTCTGGCCCGACACCTACCGGACCGGCGACATCGCGTTCGTGCCGCTCGACCGATGACCGCCCTAATCCGCCCCGCCGAGCGGCTGGCTCCGTCGCTTGCCTCCGGCACCGGCGTCGTCGTGACGCTCGGCGGCCTGCTCCTCGTTGCCGCGCTCCGCTGGGCGGCCACCGACCTCGCCCGTCTGGACCGGCTGGACGTCGGCGCCGCCTTCGGGGCCGGCTTGCTGGTCGTCGCGATCGGCGCCGGCTGGCGCCCAGGGAACATTCGCTGGCGGGCCATCCCGGCCGGGCTGCTGGGCGGTGGGGTCCTCGTCCTTCTGGCCTTCGTGACCCGACCGGTGCCGCAGCTCTGGGTCCCGGCCGCACCGCTCCTGCCCTGGGCGGCGACCACGATCCTCGTCGCCACGGCCGAGGAGGCCATCCTGCGGGGCGTTCTCCTCGATCGCCTGACGCGCCGGAACGGGGCGTTGGTCGCCCTTCTCTCCACGACCGTCGTCTTCGCCCTGATCCACGTCCCGGTCTACGGCTCGCAGGTCCTGCCCCTCGACCTCGGGGTCGGCCTCCTGTTCGGCGGGCTGCGCCTCGCCACCGGCGGCGTCGCGGCCCCGACGATCGCCCATGCCCTGGCCGACCTCGCGACGTGGTGGCTGTGATGGCCGGCCGGCGCCGGCCCATCGTGCCGTCGCGCCTGGCGGCGTTGGCCGTGGCGGCCGGGGTCATCCTGGCCACGGCGGCCCGGCTGGCCGCGCCCGGGGCCCCGCCGCTCTACGACGGCGTCGTCCCGCTCGAGCCATACCTTTGGGTCAATCCGCCACCCGGCCAGGCCCACGGACCCAATGGCGCGACCGCGGAGGTCCCCGTCGAGGGCGGCCAGAGCCCGCTCGTCGCGGTCGCGACCACCGAGCTCCAGCCCCAGGCCCAGGTCTTCGCCACCCCGGGCGCGCTGGTCCTGCCACCCGGGGCGAAGACCGTGAAGGTCTCGATCGAGCCGCTCGCGGTCACGGTCAAGCCGGCCAGCGGCTACATCTCGGGCAACGTCTACCGGATCCTCGTGACCGACGACAAGGGTCAGGCTATCAGCGCCCCGGCCGAGGCCAAGGTCAGCGTCGTCCTCCGCTCGGCCGACCCGACCTTGGCCAGTGCCTCGATGGGCCTCCTGGTCAACGGCGCCTGGCAGGAGGAGCCCGTCTCGCCCGGCGGGTTCGGGGGCACATTCATCGCGGTCGTCACGAAGTTCGGCGACTTCGCGGTCATCGCCTCCGGATCGGATCCCTTCGCCTCCGGAGTGCCGCCCTCGTCCGGGGCGTCAGGTTCGCCGGGCGCTACCTCGCCGGCTGGCCCGACGGCCCCGCCCCCGGCCAGCGACGGCCCGCTCGGGGGCATCCTCGGCAGCCGAGCCTGGCTGATCGGCGGCATCGGGCTGCTCATCGTGGCCGTCGTCCTGACCGGGGTCGTGAGCGATCGCCGGCGTCGGGCCCAGGAGCGGGCGCGCAAGCGCGGCTGGCGGCGCTGACGGGATCCGCGGCGCGGCGCGCGGGCGAGCTAGGCGGCGGCCGGCTCGGGCGCGGCCGTGTCCGGCTCGTCCATCTCAGGCGCGTCGCCCTCGATCGCGATCTGGGGCAGCCAGCGGAGGAACGGCGGCAGCCACCAATTCCAGTCGCCGAGGAGCTGCATCGAGGCCGGCAGCAGGACGCTCCGGACGATCGTGGCATCGATGAACACGGCCACCGCGAGGCCCAGGCCGAGCTGCTGGATGAACACGAACTGGAGGGTCACGAAGGCCGCGAAGACCACGACCATGATCGAGGCCGCGCTCGTGATCGTGCCCGACGTCACGGCGATCCCGCGAGCCACTGCCGCCCGCGATGACAGCCCTCGATCCCTGGCCTCCTTGATCCGGGTGAGGATGAAGAGGTGGTAGTCCATCGATAGGCCGAAGAGGATCGTGAAGATGAAGATCGGGACCCAGCTCTCGATGACCCCGCCCGGCGTGATCCCCAGGGGCGCGGCGAACCAGCCATCGTGGAAGACGAGGACCAGGACCCCGAAGGCGGCCCCGGTCGAGAGGAGGTTCAGGAGGATCGCCTTGATCGGGATGACGATCGAGTGGAAGGCGATGAGCATCAGCAGGAAGGACAGCCCCAGGACGAAGACGAAGATCCGAGGAGTCCCGTCGACGTAGACCTGGGTCACGTCCATCGCCTCGGCGACCTGGCCGCTGACGAGGACGCGGACGTCCGGGAGACCGCCGAAGACCTGTGGTCGGACATCGCACCGGACGGCCCGGACGATGGTCCGGTTGGCCTCGTCGTTCCGGCCGCCACCGAGCGTGAACGAGACGAGCGCCGCATG
>JBEPVB010000060.1:0-13728 GCA_041691215.1 Chloroflexota bacterium | reverse complement strand
CTCTTCACCTATCACCTCGTCCGGGAGGACCAGCAGGCGCTGTACGGGTTCCGGACGGTCGAGGAGCTCGGGTTCTTCAACCTCCTCCTGACCGTGACGGGGGTGGGTCCCAAGGTCGCCCTGGCGATCGTCGGCAGCCGCCCGCCGGCCGAGCTCCAGCTGGCGATCCTCATGCAGGACCAGGCGATGCTGACGGCGATCCCCGGCATCGGCCGCAAGCTCGCCGAGCGGGTCATCTTCGAGCTCAAGGAGAAGGTGGCTGCGGCCGGGGTCGCCGCGGCGGGCACGGTCCTCGCGGGACAGACCGGTGACGGCGATGTGGTGGCGGCCCTCCAGGCCCTCGGCTACTCGCTCGGGGAGGCGCGGGATGCGGCCCGCGTGGCCCTCGCTGGACCGGCGGCCGCGGGCTCGCTCGAGGACCGGGTCAAGGCCGCGCTCCGGGCGCTCGCCAGGGACTAGGAGCCCCACCGCCGCTCGCCAGGTCTGTTCGCTGGGCTGGCGCGAGGCGTAGGCTTTCGGGCATCCGACCAGCACCGGAGGGCAGCAGCGATGCGGGAAGCACTCGAGCACGCCATGGGCCGCGAGCCTGACACCGAGACCATGGAGCGCCTCCGGACCGGCGGGCTCGCCGTCCTGAGCGAGGACACCATGAGCAAGGCCATCCACGACGTCTACTGCGGGGTCATGGCCGACCATGCCGACCCCAGCGAGAAGGACCGCGAGCAGGCTCGCGCGCTGATCGCGGTGCTCCAGACGCATTCTTCCTGAGCTCGCGCCCGGATAGAACACTTGTACGTTTTCGTCCCCGTGATGCTATCATCCGCATCGTGACGGACGATGCCCTGAACCTGCTCGCGGCGGATGCGGGCGACCCCGCCGAGGTCGCGATCGAGGGCTCGCTGCGGCCTCGCTCGCTGGACGAGTACATCGGCCAGCGGGAGGTCAAGGCGAACCTCGGGGTGCTGCTCCAGGCGGCCCGGGCGAGGGAAGAGGCGGCCGACCACGTCCTCCTGTACGGGCCGCCGGGCCTGGGCAAGACCACCCTCGCGACCATCATCGCCCGCGAGCTCGGGGTGAACGTTCGCTACACGTCCGGTCCGGCCATCGAGCGGCCGGGAGACCTCGCCGCGGTCCTCACGAGCCTCGACGAGCGGGACGTCCTGTTCATCGACGAGATCCATCGCCTCAACCACGCGGTCGAGGAGATCCTCTATCCGGCGATGGAGGATTACGCCCTCGACGTGATGATCGGCAAGGGCCCGTCCGCGCGATCCCTGCGCCTGACCCTCAAGCCGTTCACGGTCGTCGGGGCCACGACGCGGGCGGGGCGGATCTCGTCGCCGCTCCGGGATCGCTTCGGGGCCACCTACCGCCTCGACTTCTACACGGAGCCCGAGCTGACCGAGATCGTCGAGCGCTCGGCCCGCATCCTCGATGTCGACATCGATGCCGGCGCCGCCGTCGCCATCGCCCGGCGGGGCAGGGGGACGCCCCGGATCGTGAACCGCCTCCTCAAGCGCGTCCGCGACCACGCCGAGGTCCACGGTGACGGCCGCGTGAATGAGTCGACCGCGCGGGAGGCCATGCGCCTCCTCGAGATCGACGACGAGGGCCTCGATTCCACGGATCGCAAGCTCCTGGCGGCGATCATCCAGAAGTTCGGCTCGGGACCGGTTGGGGTCGCCGCCCTGGCGGCCGTCCTCAGCGAGGAGGTCGAGACGATTGAGGACGTCTACGAGCCGTTCCTGCTCCGGCTCGGGTTCATCGACCGGACACCCCAGGGGCGCATCGCGACCGAGGCCGCCCGGGCCCACCTCGCCGGCCTGGGGTTCGAGATCCCGCCGCCGCGACGCTCGGAGCCGGACATGCCGAGCCTCTGGAGCGATGATCGGCCCGTCGACCCCGGATCCAGCGATCGCTGACATCGCCGTCGACGCCGGCGCGTCTTCCGCCGCTCCCGCGGCTCTCGGTGCCGTGTCAGCCCGACCGCGCCCGCAGCCCCGACCCGTGGCCTTCGAGGTCCACGCCCGAGCCGCAACGAGCGGCGGAACCCGAGCTCGCCTGGGGCGCCTGACGACGCCCCACGGGGTCGTCGAAACGCCCCAGTTCATGCCGGTCGGGACCAACGCCACGGTCAAGGCGCTTGATCCGGACGACCTCGTCGAGACGGGGGCGACGATCGTGCTGGCCAACACCTATCACCTCTTCCTCCGCCCCGGCCACGAGCGGATCGAACGGCTCGGCGGGCTGCATCGGTTCATGGGCTGGGACCACCCGATCCTGACCGACTCGGGCGGCTACCAGGTCGTCTCGCTGGCCGATGCGCGGGTCGTCGATGAGGACGGGGCGACGTTCCGGAGCCACATCGACGGTTCGATCCAGCGGTTGACGCCCGAGATCGCGATCCGTGCCCAGCAAGCGCTCGGCCCGGACATCGCGGTGGCCTTCGATCATCCCGTCTATCCATCCTCGCCGCGGCCGGAGGTCGAGGCGGCCATGGAGAGGACCCATCGCTGGGCGACCCGCTGCCTGGCCGCCCACACGCGGACCGACCAGGCGCTCTTCGGGATCATCCAGGGCGGCGTCGACCCCGAGCTCCGCGAGCGCTCGACGAGGTTCATCGCCGGCCTGCCGTTCGACGGCATCTGCATCGGCGGCCTGGCCGGCGACGAGACCCCGGTCCAGCGGGCCGACGCTCTCGATGTCGTGATGCCGCTCCTCGAGGAAGACCCGCGGCCGCGCTATCTCATGGGGCTCGGATCGCCGGCCGACCTCCTGGAGGCGGTTCGTCTGGGCGTCGATCTCTTCGACTCGGTCATGCCCGCCCGGGTCGCGCGCAACGGCCAGCTCTGGATTCCGGGCGGCCGCCTGAACGTGCGCAACGCCGCCTTCCTCGACGATCCCGGGCCGGTCCAGGAGGATTGCCCGTGCCGCCTCTGCCGGCAGTTCTCGCGGGCCTACCTGGCCCATCTCTTCCGGGCCAAGGAGCTCCTCGCCTACCGGCTCGCAACTTGTCACAACCTCACCTTCACCCTAGACTTCATGACCAGGATCCGGTCCGCCCTGCGGGCCGGCGCCTTCCCCGAATCGCTCGAAGCACTGCGGGCACGTGCGGGCCGGATGAGCCACGGTGAAGTCACGGTGGAGCCGGCGTGAAGCACCATTCGATAGCCTCGCTCAAGCGCGGAGGAACCGTCGATGGCCTCTCGAGATCGACCCGGCCGCGAAGCCAAGAAAAAGCCGAAGGACAAGTCCGGTCTGCCGAAGCTGCAACCGCTTTCCGAGCCGCCGACGAACGTCGAGCTGTATCGGAAGCCGCGGAAGCCGCGCTCGACGGACGAGGACCGGGACGAGGGCTGACCCGACGATCGGACGGTCTCCGCTCCGTCGGCCACCGCAGTGACAGGAGCGTGACACGACCATGGCGATGACCACCGACCGCAACGGCGAGCGAGCCACCACGGAGCGCCCGACCGAGCGCGCCCAGGCCGAACGCGGCAAGGCCGTCGACGCCGCCATCCTCTCGATCGAGAAGCAGTTCGGGACCGGCTCGATCATGAAGCTCGGGTCGGCGGCCCGACAACAGGTCGAGTTCATCCCCACCGGCTCGATCGCCCTGGACCTCGCCCTTGGCGTCGGGGGCATCCCGCGCGGACGCGTCACGGAGATCTTTGGGCCCGAGTCGTCGGGCAAGACAACGGTCTGCCAGCACGTCATCGCCGAAGCCCAGCGGCGCGGCGGGGTCGCCGCCTTCATCGATGTCGAGCATGCCCTCGATCCGGGCTACGCCCGCGCCTGCGGCGTCAATGTCGACGAGCTCCTGGTCAGCCAGCCCGATACCGGCGAGCAGGCCCTCGAGATCACCGAGACCCTCATCCGCTCGGGCGGCATCGATGTCGTCGTGGTCGACTCGGTGGCCGCTCTGGTGCCGCGGGCCGAGATCGAGGGCGAGATGGGCGACTCGTTCGTCGGGATCCAGGCCCGCCTCATGAGCCAGGCCCTCCGCAAGCTCACGGGTGCCGTGAGCCGGTCGAACACGTCCCTCGTCTTCACGAACCAGCTCCGGGAGAAGATCGGGGTCATGTTCGGCAATCCCGAGACGACCCCCGGCGGGCGGGCCTTGAAGTTCTACGCCAGCGTCCGCCTGGACATCCGGCGGATCGAGACGATCAAGACCGGCACCGAGTCGGTCGGCAACCGGGTCCGGGTCAAGGTCGTGAAGAACAAGGTCGCACCGCCGTTCCGGGTCGCCGAGTTTGACGTCATGTACGGCGAGGGCATTTCCAAGGAAGGCGGCCTGCTCGATGTCGGCGTGGCCATGGGCGTCGTGGACAAGACCGGCTCATGGTTCACCTACGAGGACACCCGCCTGGGCCAGGGACGCGAGGCATCCAAGGACTTCCTGCGGGCCAATCCGGCCCTTGCCACCACGATCGAGGGCAAGATCCGGGGCAAGGTTGACGAGGTCGTCCTCCCCGTCGAAGGCATCGAAGAAGCCGAGTAGCGGCTGCGCCATGCAGTCCGTCTGCGGCGTTGTCGCCTGCGATTGCCTGCTCTCGCCCCCTCAAGGGCGCTCGGGCGATGTGCTCGGCGTCGCTTTGCGATCGGGCCACCTAACCGAGACATTGCTCACGTATCCGAACGGCCCATAAGTTGCGCCGTGGCGCCAGGGCCGGGCGGCGCGAGTCATTCGCCGAAGGGCGAGCGCGGCGGGCGGAGGTCGAAGATCCGGCAGTCGTCGTCGAGGCGGCCTTGCAGTTCCTCGAGGCGCGTCACCGGTCGGTCGGCGAGGTCCGGCGGCGCCTGAGCTCGGCCGGCTATCGCAAGGACCTCGTGACCTCGGCCATCGAGCGACTGGCCGACCTCGGCGTCCTCGATGACCAGGCATTCGCCACCCAGTGGGTGGAGTCGCGCGACCGGGCACGCCCGCGTGGCGAGCGGGCCCTCCGGGCCGAACTGCGCCAGAAGGGGATCGATGCCGACACCGTGGCCCAGACGCTGGCGAACCGTCGAGCCGTCGACGCGGGGCCCGCGAATGATGACGAGCCAGGCGCCACCGCCGATGAGCGAGCGGCGGTCCGCCTCCTGGCCCGTCATGCGGGAGCACTCGAGCGGGTTGCCGATCCTCGCCAGCGGCGCCAGCGTGCCTACGCCCTGCTCGCCCGAAATGGCTTCGATCCGAGTATCTGCCATGACGCGGCCACGGCCTGGGTAGCTGGCATTGAGGCCGTGGACACCGACCCGGACGCAGACGTTTCCTAGGGGAAGCGGAAGGTGGCCGCGAGCCGACGACCGCGTCGTTCGCGATCCGGCCCCGGGCGTCCGTAGTAGGCTACGGGGCACGGCTCGCGCGGAGCCCGGGACGCTGCTGCCGAGAAGTTGCAAGAGCGTTCACCACCGTCGCGACCCGCTGAACGATCGTCACGCATCCGGCCCAGCCCTGCCGGATGGGAGGAATTGAATGGAAAACGTCGCCGTCGCCGTGGTGGCGTTGGCCGGCGGTATCGCCGTTGGCGTGGTGCTGGGATTCCTGGCCCGCAGCCGATGGGCGAACCAGTCGATCAAGGTCGCCACCGAGAAGGCCGGCCGGATCGTCGCCGACGCCCGAACCCAGCAGAAAGAGCTGATCCTCGAGGCCAAGGAAGAGAAGATCCGCCTCCAGCGGGAGGCCGAGGACGAGGCCCGCACCCGCCGCACCGAGCTCGGTGCGATCGAGCGCCGCCTGGTCGCCCGGGACGAGCAGCTCGACCAGCGCTCGGACATGCTCGAGCAGCGGGACCGCAAGCTCCTCGAGCGGGAGCTCGACATCGAACGTCAGCGGGAGGAGCTCGGCAAGCTCAACGCCGAGCGCGTCCTGGCCCTCGAGAAGATCAGCGGCGTCTCCGCTGACGATGCCAAGGGCCTCCTGCTCGAGGCCGTCCGCGAGGAAGCCGAGCATGACGCCGTCAAGCTCGCTCGATCCATCGAGCGACGGGCCCGCGACGAAGCGAACGAGAAGGCCCGCGACATCATCGTCACGGCCATGCAGCGCGTCGCCGCGGATCACACCGCCGAGCACACGGTGACGGTCGTGCACCTGCCGAACGACGAGATGAAGGGCCGGATCATCGGCCGTGAGGGCCGCAACATCCGGGCCCTGGAACAGGCGACCGGGATCGATCTCATTATCGACGACACCCCCGAGACGGTCGTGCTGTCGGGCTTCGACCCTGTTCGCCGAGAGATCGCCCGCCTCTCCCTGATGAAGCTCATGGGCGACGGCCGGATCCATCCCGGGCGCATCGAGGAGGTCGTGGCCAAGGCCCGCGCCGAGGTCGACCTGATCATCCGGCAATCCGGGGAGCAGGCCGCCTACGACGCCGGCGTGCCGGGCCTGCCACCGGACATCATCAAGCTCCTCGGGCGGCTCAAGTACCGGACCAGCTACGGCCAGAACGTGCTCCTGCACTCGACCGAGACGAGCGCCCTGGCCTCGGTCATCGCGGCCGAGCTCGGCGCGGACGTCATGGCGGCCAAGATGGGCGGCCTCCTCCACGACATCGGCAAGGCTGTCGACCACGAAGTCGAGGGGCCCCACGCGGCCATCGGGGCAGCGATCGCCCTGAAGGCCGAGCTGCCGTTCAAGGTCGTCAACGGCATCGCGGCCCACCACCAGGAGGTCGAGTACGCCTGTCTCGAGGCGCCGATCGTCCAGGTCGCCGATGCGATCTCGGCGTCCCGTCCGGGTGCCCGCGGCGAATCGATGGATACCTACGTGAAACGTCTCGAGGACCTCCAGGCGATCGCCGAGTCCTTCACCGGTGTCGAGCGCTCGTTCGCGGTCCAGGCCGGTCGGGAGGTCCGGATCCTCGTCCGGCCCGAGGAGATCGACGACCTGACCGCCACCCGGCTGGCGCGCGACATCGTCAAGAAGATCGAGGAGGAGCTGACCTACCCGGGTCAGATCAAGGTCACGGTGATCCGCGAGACGCGCGCCGTGGAGTACGCCAAGTAGGGTTCGCGGAGCTCCGCACCGTTGCATCGTGGATGTTCTGAGCGTAGAGGAGCCCACCACGCGCCACGACCAGCCGCTTTCAATGCGGCACGGGATGCTGAACCGTGTCCCGGGCCGGTCGGGGCCCCGCGTTCGGCAGCACGTCCCGTCGATTACGGTCATGCGATTGAGGTCGAGTTCATCGGTCGGAAGGCGGGCCCGTCTCGACCTTCACTCAAGGAGGCGCAGCCGACCATCGGTCCGACGCTGTCGCCGCGGCTTCTGCGGGGCACCATCGCTGGACGCGTGGATCGGTGCGCCGACCCTGACGCCGGAATCGAGGAGGCGTGGATCGGCGACCGATCCACGCCTGACGAGACCTGCCGGCTCGACGCGCGAGGCTGCTAGGGCGCGACCGTGACGACGGTGAACATGCCCGCCTTGAAGTGACCGGGGATGTTGCAAACGAAGAGGTACGTACCGGCTGCCAGATCGACGCTGCGCACCTGGCTACCAGCTGGATCGATGTTTTCGCCATCGCTCACCAGGGTCACGCCAGGGCCGTCCTCGATGATGTCGCCCGCTGCATCCTTGGGGTAAGCGGACGCGGCGAGGTCGCTCTTGAAGATCAGGAGCTCGTGGGGAATCGTGCCGGTGTTCGACATCGTCAGATTCGTCTTGCCTGACGTGATGGTGCCGGCGACGACAACCTTCCATTCGCTCAGGCCGATGGTCGGAGCGGCAGCCGTCACGACGGGGGTTGCGGTTGGGGCGGCGGTCACCAAAACGGCGGCCTGGGAGGCTGGCGGCGAGTAGGTGAATGTCGGGGCTCCCCCGGATGACGCACAGGCCGTGGAGGCGAGGGCGACAGCAGCGAAGAGGGCTGCCAAACGAAGGCGATGCACGGTCAGGTTCTCCTTGAACGACGGATCGGGTTGGAGCTTCAGGCACCAGGGAACTGGAGCGTTCAGCCGATGTTGGGGGCGCAAACCTGTTCGATCAGGGGCCGAATGGCACCTCGAGCCGGACCCAAGCGGCCCGACTTGGCGGGCCCTTTGTCGCCCGCCCCGCGTCGGAGGCCGGCGCGGCGCGGCCGTCAGGCGTGGATCGGCGGGCCGAACCAGACGCTGGCGGCGATGATCACGTAGAGCCCGAGCAGGGCAAGCCCCTCGAGCCAGGTGCTCTCACCGTCGAAGACGATGACCGCGGCGAGGAGCGCCCCGAGGAACACGGCACCCAGGAGCAGCGGGCTGAGGACGAGGGTCAGGGCGCCGCCGCCCATGACCAGCGAGATGAGGACGAGGGTCGGGATCAGGGCAATCGCGACCTGGAGGCTGCTGTTGAGGATCAGGCTGATCGCGAGGTCGGTCTTGTTCGCGACCATGGCCCGAATCCCGACCACGTTCTCGACGGCGTTGCCGGCGATCGCGACGACCACCAGGCCGACGAATGACTCCGACACGCCGAGGCTCGCCATCGTCGGCTTGAGCGCCTCGACGAAGAGGTCCGAGGTCAGGGCCGCGCCGACCCCGCCGATGACAAGGCAGCCGATTGCCAGCGGCAGCGGCCAGACCAACTCGCCGGGGGCCTCGTCGGGGGACACGCTGGCGCCCTTGCCGCCGCTCAGGGAGAACGGGATCGACGCCGCGAACACGACCAGCAGGATGATCGAGACGATCGCGCTCAGGTCAGTCGCGTGGCCGGCGTCGGGCGCGCCGGGCGCCGTGGCGAGCGTCGGGATGGCGAGCGCGGCGACGGCCAGGAGGAGGAGGGTCGCCATCGTCCGTACGGCGGGAGCGTGGAACGTCTGGGTGCCGTGGCGCAAGCCGCCGGCGAGGAACGCGAGGCCGAGGACGAGGAGCGTGTTGGCCAGGATCGAACCGATCAGGGCCGTCTGGACAACCACGAGCAGGCCCGCTCGCAGGGCGAAGATCGAGATGAAGAGCTCGGGCAGGTTGCCGAGGGCCGACTGGAGGATTCCGGTTGCGCCGGGGCCGAGACGGCGCCCGAGCTGGTCGGTCCCCTCGCCGATGAGCATCGCCAACGCGGCCAGGGCGACGGCGCTGACGACGAACACGACCGTCTGGCTCACGCCCAACGCCGATGCGCCGAACGCGGCAAGGGATGCCGCCACCGCGACGACCAGCACGATGGTCGCTGTCCGGCCGAGGACCGTCGGCAAAAAGGAGAGGAGCTGCATGCTGCGAGGATCGTCGGCCCACGCTGGGCTGTCCAGCCTCAGGGGCGTCGAGGTCGTCGGACGGCGTTAGGAGCCTCGGGGTGAGGGACCCCGTCAGCACCGGAAGAAGTGGCTCGCCGCGTCAGCAGCGGAGGTCGGCGTCGAACCCCCCGGACGCGAACTGGGCCATCTCGATCCCACCACCCGTGAAGCCCGGCCCGGCGCAATGGGCGGTGGCCGTCTTCTGACTGCCCACGCCCGCCACCCAGCCGTGGTAGGCGCCAAACGCCCCAGACCCGCCGGTGATGACGTTCCACTGGTATTGCGTCGAGTAGATGCCGAGACTTCGGACGCCGGCCACGGACATGAAATAGAAGGCCTCGCCCTGGAGCGCCGCCACGTTCACGGCCGTGTTGCTTCGCCAGCTGTTGGAGGTCTCGACATCGAGCCACCAGGCGCTCCCGGCAGGGGTCGCCGACAGTCCCAGCTGGCCGTAGGCGTTGACGGCGTCGGCATACGAGTTCGCTGCCGCGTTGTAGCCGTAGTCGTAGGCGCAGTCGGCCGTGTCGAGGTGGGCGGGATCGCACCAGCGGGGGGTCATCTGGCCCGACGGCCAATGGGTCGAGAGGGCGGGGCCGGGGTTGCCGGTGTTGGCGTACAGGGACGCGCCGGCGCCGCCGGCCCATGTGATCTCGCTCGCGAGGCAGGGGTTCGGGCTGAAGACGATGCCCTTGTTGACCCCGACGATCCCGAACGCCGCGCTGGTCGGGTACGCCGCGCCGCACTGTGGCCACGAGATGTCGTAGCCCCGGAGCTTCGGCGCGGCCGCTGTGGTGGCCTCGGTCACGGTCAGGACGAGAAGCAGGGCGACGGCGGCCGCGACGCCGATCGAACGGACGTGGGTCATCACGCGTTCCTTCCTGGAATGCATCGACCATACGCCGCGTCGCCAAACTGCGCGTTGCGTTGCCCGCGCGGACGATCGACACGGCCCGCACGTTGGTAGAGCCGTAACGCGAACGGTCCGGGGACGTCATACCCGGGACGTGACGGACAGGCGTCGAGCCGGTACGGCAGCGACGAGACACCTGGGCTGGGAAGGACAGGCGATGATGTTTCTACGATCTCTGGCAGCAACGGTTCTCGTCGTTGCTGTCGCGGGAGGCTGTTCGGGTCGCGTTGCGGGCGTTCCGAGTGCAACTCCGGAGCCCACACTGACGGCGGGGCCGACGTTGACCCTGACACCCACCATCGGCCCAGCTCCCAGGATCACGCCGGCGCCGACTCCCACGGCAGCACCGACTCCCACGGCAGCACCGACTCCCACGCCGGAGCCAACCCTGACGCCGACGATCGCGGGCCTCGCGCCGAACGACGACCCGCCGGGCGCGGCGATCACCGCCCTCCCATTCACGGACTCCGTCAACGTGACGCGCGCCCAGATCCACGCGCAGGAGATGGCCTCGGCGTGCGGGTCCGGCGCTCAGAGCGTCTGGTACAGCTTCGTCGCGACCGCGAGCGGCACGGTCCTCGCCGACACCAGCGGCAGCGACTACGACACGATCCTTGATGTCTACCGCGGAAGTCTCTCGGCGGACCGCCAGAATCCAGGCTTCGAGACGCTCGACCCCCTGGCCTGCAACGACAACAGCGGAAATTTGGCGCAGGCAGGGGTCGCGTTCCAGGCCGTCGCGGGGCAGGGCTATGTCATCCGCGTCACGACGGCCGCGAATGACCCGGGCGGCGATCTTCGGCTCAGCGTGACCGCCTGCTGATCCTCGCGGCGGGCACGCCGCCGATCCGGGCACGTCCAGCCAACGGTGGCGTCGGATACCCTTTCGCCGATGCCACCGTTGCCAATACCAACCGATCCGGCCATCGCTGGGCGCGTTCGCCTCGGGAATGCACCGAACGGCAACGCGCCACGACCCAGCGGCGCCTGCCGGGTGCTGATGATCGGCGATGTCATCGGCAAGCCCGGACGCCTCGCGGTCGAGGCGATCCTGCCCGAGCTCCGCGAGGAGCGCGGGATTGACTTCGTCACCGCCAATGGCGAGAACCTTGCCGGCGGGATGGGATTGACGGCGTCGACCGCGGACGGGCTCTTCGCCCATGGCGTCGACGTCATCACGTCGGGCAATCACATCTGGGACAAGCGCGAGATCTACCCCGTCCTCGAGACCAACGATCGCATCCTGCGACCCCTCAACTACGGGACCCACGAGGTCCCGGGTCGGGGCTGGGGCGTCTACCAGGCCCTCGACGGCACCGACGTCAGCGTCGTGAACCTCCAGGGCCGGACATACATGCAGCAGATCGACAACCCGTTCACGGAGGCGGACAAGCTCCTCGACGAGAGCTCCGAGGGCCTGCCCCCCGTGCGCCTCGTCGACTTCCACTGCGAGATCACCTCGGAGAAGAACGCCCTCGGCCTGTACCTCGACGGCCGCGTGTCGGTGGTCGTCGGAACCCATACCCATGTCGTGACGGGCGACGAGCGGATCCTCCCCAAGGGCACCGCCTACCAGACGGACCTCGGGATGACTGGACCGGTCTGGAGCGTCATCGGCTTTGCGCCGCGGACCGTCCTGCCGCGCTTCATCAACGCCCTGCCGACGCGCTTCGAGGTGGGGGAGGGGCCGGTCATCTTCAACGCCTGCCAGGTGGACGTGGACCCCGCGACCGGCCGGGCCCTCGCCATCGAGCGGATCCAGCGCCTCTTCGAGGCCTGACCGTGCCCGCGCGCCCGCGCCGGCATCAGCCGCCCGGCATCCCGGTCGTTCCACCGGGGCCGTCCACGATTGACCTCCACACCCACACGGCTCGGTCCGATGGCCTCCTCGAGCCCGCCGATCTGGTGGCCCAGGCGGCCGCCGCCGGCGTCCGGCTCCTCGCGATCACGGATCACGACACGTTGGCCGGCGTCCGCGAGGTGCTCGCCGCGCGCGCTGTGCCCGCAGGGCTCGAGCTGCTCCCCGGCATCGAGCTCAACGCGGTGGTACGCGACCGGCCAGAGCTTCGGGAGAGCGAGGTCCACGTCCTGGGCCTCGGCGTCGACCTGGCCGACGACGAGCTCGAAGCGACGCTGGTCCGTCAGCGCGGCGCTCGCCGAACCCGTTATGACCGCATGGTCCGCCAGCTGGCGGCCATCGGCCTGCCCATCGACGATGCGCTCGAGGCGCTGCCCGCCACGAGCGATGACGATGCCCTTGGCCGTCCGCGCGTCGCCCGGGCGATGATCACCAAGGGCTACGCGACGAGCATCGAGGACGCCTTCCAGCGCTATCTCTCCTACGGCCGGCCGGGCTACGTCCCGCGCGACGGCCTCGGCCCGATCGAGGCGATCCACGCCATCCGAGCGGCCGGTGGCCTGGCCGCCCTGGCCCATTTCAGCGAGGCAGCCCTCCATCCCGGCGTCATCGCCGAGCTCCAGGCCGCCGGCCTGGGTGGGATCGAGGTCTACTACCGGACGTTCGAGGGGCTGACGGTGTCCCTGATGGAGCACTTCGCGCGGCGGCACGGCCTCGTGGCGACCGGCGGCAGCGACTACCACGGCGACATCGAGCCGTACGCGGCGACCCATGCCGCGCTCTGGGTTCCACCGAGCGTCGAAGCTCCCCTCCGCGCGGCCATGGCAGAATCGGCGGCCAGCCGATGATCGAACGACCACCCAGCCGCGACCGCCGCCTGCCGATGCTCGAGATCGTGCCGCCCGTGCCGTCGGCCGGCCGCGAGGCCCCGACGCCCGACGATCCTCGCCTCGGGGAGTTCCGGCCCGAGATCCGCTCGCTGCCGAGCTTCTTCGTCTGGACCCTCGGCTGCCAGATGAACCGCAGCGACTCCGAGGAGATGGCCGGCCGGCTGCTGGCCGCGGGTGCCACCGAGGCGCCGACGATGGAGGCGGCCGATCTGGTCGTCATCAACACCTGCGCCATCCGCGAGCTGGCCGAGACCAAGGTCATCGGACGGCAGGGACACCTGAAGCGCCTGAAGGCGGCCAATCCCGCGATGCGGGTGGTCCTGACCGGCTGCGCGGTCCGCGAGCGCGACCGGGACGGCCTCGAGCGGCGCTTCCCAGCGGTCGACCTCTTCCTCCGTCCGGACGAGGAGCCGGAGCTCGTCGATCGGCTCGGGCTCGCCTCCGCCCAGGCCCGCGTCGGGGCGGTCGGGGCGACGACGATGGTCGGTCGAACAGTGGTCGGGGTCGCCAACCACCTGGCCGCGACCCGGGCCGCCGCCGTCGCCGGTGGCGCGGTCCAGCGGACCTCGGCGGTGTCGGCGTGGCTGCCGATCATCTATGGCTGCGACAAGACCTGCACCTACTGCATCGTCCCGTTCTCCCGCGGCCCGGAGCGCAGCCGGCCGTTCGACGAGATCATCGAGGAGGCCCGGACGGTCGCGGCGGCCGGCTTCCGCGAGGTCACGCTCCTGGGCCAAAACGTCAACTCCTACGGCCACGACCTCGCCCCGGAGCAGCGTTTCGGCCACGTCCGGACAGCGCGCTGGGCGGGCCGGCAGCTCGACCTCGGGTCGCGGCCGGACCTCGCTGAGCTGATCCGGGCCATCGATGCCATCC
>JBEPVB010000059.1:0-14297 GCA_041691215.1 Chloroflexota bacterium | reverse complement strand
TCGACGATCTGCTTCGTCTGGAGGACGTGGTCGGTGGTGAGCTTGACGACCGCGTCCTTCGGGAGGCCGGTCGCGCCCGCGATGAGATCGGCGAACTGGGGCACGTACTTGGTGGTCAGGTCGGACACGGCCGCGTCGATCTTGGCCTGGTCCTTCGTGGCGACACCGGTGGTGTAGTCGACGAAGAAGCCGTTGTGGGCGCTCCAGATCTTGTTGAAGCTGTCCTTGGCGGCACCGCCGAACGCCGCGCCGATCATCTCGCCGATGTCGGTTCCGTTGGAGTTGAGGAGAGCGCCGTAGGCGGCAAACTCGTCGCTATGGCCGATGAGCGCCGCGCGGGTTGCCTTCGAGGCAACGATGATGTGCTCGCCGAGCAGCAGGTCGAGCTTGACCCGCAGGTTGGCGGCAGGCGAGTCGACGGTGACCCCGGCGGCGGCGGATCCAGTCGGCAAAGCCGACGTCGAGGCGGGCGACGACGTGGGCGTCAGCACCGTCGTGGCGGTGGGGCTGGTACCGGCACCGCCGGCACAGGCTCCCACCCCGATGGCGAGGGCCATCGCGAGGGCGGGCAGGCGAAATGATCTCACGGAGGATTCTCCTAGCTGTGGAAGCGTGGCGCCGAGCAGGTGTGTCGTTGCCAGCGAACAAGAGTGCGGGGGCGGATACCCCCCGGATGACTAATTCGTCGAACCGATATGGTTCTGCAACCTCGACGGGACAAGGAGCGCCGCGGCGATCGCCGTCGAGAGGAGCTCGGCCAGCTTCGAGACGGCGCCGTATGCGTCGATCGGCTCGCCCGAGCCGACCATGAGTCCCGCGGCCTCGCCATGGACGTGCTCGGATCCCGCTCCGAAGGGCAGGCCCACCAGGACGGCGTAGGCGTACAGGGCGATGAGGGTGACGTTGACCATGACGGTCAACCCGAGACTCCACGCACGCACCCGCCACAGGGCGAGCCCTGCGAGCACCACCTGCGCGATGCCGGAGGCCAGGAATCCCAGGCCCAGGATCGTCGACTCGCCGAGGTGCTCCGGAACCAGGAGAAGGTGAATCGAGCCCGCGACGAGGAGGGCGGCTGCCATCAGGGTGCGAAGCAGCGTCCGCGAGCTTGAGCTTGGGGCGCCGGGCACGCCACCCTGCAGTCGCGGGGCACCGGTGGATCTGGTCATCGACGTTCCTTCGGAGCGGGCGTCGCGAAGGCGAACCCGGCCATTGCCAGGAGCCTGCCGGTCAGCGGGGCCTGCTCGTTCGAGGGGTCACGGCAGGGTTGTCATCCCGGGTTGCGCACTCAGCCTCCAGCGAGATCACCGAACGCGGGTTGCAGCTTCATTTCGGTCGGCGGGCTTGGCCGAGGACCGCGCAGCCCTGGCGACCGTATCCACCCACGCGACCCTCCTGGAGGTACGAGGTCGCTACGGTTGACACCTGGCGATTCAAGTTTCATCATGTGGTTCAACTTTTCCTGAATCGTAGGAGAGAATCGTGGTCTCCGAGGCAGAGCTCGAAATCGGGGCCCTCGCCGACGTCGAGCCGGCAGCGATCCGGCTCATCTTCGATGTCGACACGATGCGCGTCGTCGCCGATGGGCTGCGAGCACGAATCCTCGAGACGATGGCCGCGCGCGCGAGCGGATCGTGGTCCGTCCGCGAGCTCGCAGAGGCGATCGACGTCCCCCAGACCCGGCTCTACCACCATGTCGATCTCCTCGTCCGGCACCACCTCATCCGGCCGGTCGAGCGACGGATCGTCTCCCGGATCGTCGAGACCCGCTACCGGATCGCCGCCCGCTCGATCCAGCTCGACCCGTCGATGTTCTCGGCGCCGCGAGAGCCAGGCACCGACACAGCTTCTGGGTCGGAAGCAACGATCGCAGCCGCGTTCGATGGAGCGCGTCGCGACGTCGAGACCGCGCTCCGGACGGGCGTCGTCCTGCTCGCGGAGGACGCTCCGTCGGAGCGTCGGCTCGTCCTCGACCGGGTCTCGATGCGACTGAGCGCGAAGCGCGCTGCGGAGCTCCACGAACGACTCTTCGCGCTGGCCAACGAGTTCGGTGACGACCAGACGTCAGATGGCACACCCACTGGCATGTTCCTTGCGCTCTATCCGATCGCCGCCCAATCGCCGGCGTCCGCCGAGCGCGAGCAAGGCCGTGGCTGAGACGGCGACCGATCGCCCGGTGAGGGCGCTTGAGGTCCTCAGGATCCCGGAGTTCCGCAGGCTGTTCGCCGCACAGGCCATCTCGGATGTGGGCGACGGGATGACCTATCTCGGCCTCTATCTCCTGGTCCTCGGCGCGACGGGTTCGACCCTGGTCGTCGCGGCCATGGCGATCCTGATCGCCCTCCCGCCGGTTACGATCGGCCTCGTTGCGGGGGCCTATGCGGACCGTCTGGACCGGCGCCGGATCCTCATCGTCTCCGACTCCCTTCGGGCGATCGTCGTGCTATCGCTCGTGCTCTTGCCAGGCAAGTCGACGATCCCCTTGGTGCTCGCCCTGGCCTGCCTGCAGGCCGCCATCGGGACGTTCTTCTCGCCGGCTCGCGCGGCGCTCGTCCCGCGCGTGGTCCCGTCGCGCGGCCTGCTGGCGGCAAATTCGCTCGGCCAGATGAGTCGGGTCGTCGGTAGCGTCGTCGGGCTGGCCGTCACCGGGGCGATCGCCGGTACCACCGGTCTGATCTGGCCGGCCTTCGCGCTCGATGCGCTGACGTTTGCGGCATCGGTTGCGATCGTGTCCCGGGTCGGCCGAGATGTCGGCCGGATCGACTCGAGCGTGACCGCGACAGCACACGCCCGGGGGATCACCGGGTCCGTCGCCGACGGCCTGCGCACGATCGTCCGATCGCGATCGCTGGTCGCCGTCCTGAGTGGCATCACGGTCACGATGCTCGGGTCCGGGGCGATCTACGTGCTGTTCGTGCCGTTCGTCGTCCGCGACCTGTCCGCAAACCCGATCTGGATCGGCCCGATCGAGGCCTCCCAATCGGCATCAATGATCCTCGCCAGCATCGTCCTGGGGGCCTTCGGCTCGCGCGTCGGCGCTTCGTCTGTCTTCGTGTTCGGGCTCGCGGGGATCGCGCTCTGCATCGCCTCGCTATCCGCGGCCACGGCGCCCTGGATGGTCATGGTCGTGTTGTTCGCGCAGGGCTGGTTCTTCCTGCCTGTTCAGGCCACGACGATGACGATCGTGCAGATGTCGACGACCGACGACATGCGCGGGCGCGTCGCAGGGGCGATTGGCTCATCGACGCAGACCGCGATGATCCTGTCGATGGCGGCCGCGGGGGTCCTGAGCGACGCGTTCGGCATCCGGGCGGTCTTCCTCGTGAGCGGGTCGATCGTCGGGGCCGCCGCGCTGATTGCCTGGTTCCTGTTCCGGTCCGTCAACGCGCGCCCCCAACCGGTCGCTGAACCCGCGCGTCCCGACTGACGTCCACGCGACAGCAAGGTCGCCGACGAGTGGTGCTGGTCAGCCCCCCGCCAGCCGACGGATCTCGTCCAGGTATGTCGTCCCATACCGGACGCTCGGCTGCAGGTACGTGTTCTCGACGAACTCGTTCCAGCTGATGCCGAACCAGCCATCAGGGCGGCTCGCGGCGTTCCCTGACCAGACCTGGTCGAGCATGGCCGTGCCGTTCCGGGGCACGCAGCCGCCGCCCACGAGTTGCTTGTTGAAGCCGGCGATGAATGGCGCGAACCAGCGCTTGCCCTGGGCTCGGAGCTGGTCCGCCAGCGCGACGAGCTGGTTGTCCGCCGAGGGATTCGTGATCGGATTCTCCGACGACCAGTAGTAGCTCGTCCCATCCAGGTACGGCGCGTCGCGAGCCCAAGATCCGTTCGTCTCGTCACCGAGGAGATACAGGACCGGCTCGACGGCGGTGCTGACGGCGGTCACGGTGGCGAGGGCGTAGTTGCGGCTGTCGAGCCACATGACGATCGGCTTGGGGCTGAAATCGTTGGCGAAGGCGGGGTCGGCACCGTACGCCTGGGCGAAGTACTGGAGGTCGTTGATGACCTCATTCGCGGGCCGGGAGTAGTCGCCGAAGGAGGCGAAGGCGAGTCCGAGCCGGAACTTCAGGGCCCGGTTCTCGTTGAATGCGTCGACCCGCTGGACGAGGAGGTCGAGCCGGCGGTCGTAGCCTGAAGTGGTCGGATCCTGCCGGACCGCACCGGTGCCCTGCCAGCTGACGAGGAAGCCGCTGATCCCGGCCGCGGCCGCTGTCTGGATGTGACGATCGAAGGTCGCCGCCAGCTCCTGGTCATAGAGGCCCTCGGAGGGCAGGTCGACGATCGTCGCCCCGGGAAAGACCACGGCTGGGTCGCAGCCGGTGGCGTC
The DNA here is from genome assembly GCA_041691215.1 of Chloroflexota bacterium. Lineage (GTDB taxonomy): Bacteria > Chloroflexota > Limnocylindria > Limnocylindrales > CSP1-4 > UBA5189. The sequence continues at coordinate 9,964 of JBEPVB010000059.1, read as the reverse complement.
GATGGTGCCGGGCAGCGGGGGCGGCTCGGCTCCGAGCGGATACGACGGCCCGAGCTTGTCGCGCCAGTGCATGCTCGTCCACCACAGGTAGTAGTGAAGGTAAACGCTGGCGAGGCTGGTCGCCGGCCGCGCGCTGGGGGAGCGCACGGCCGCCGACGCAGAGGGAGCACCCGACTGGCGCTCGATGGACGGACCGGGCGTTGGCGCCGTGATACAGCCCCCGGCGACGAGGACGCAGACGACCACGAACGGGGCGACCCGGTGCAGCACGCGAGACCCGATCACCTCAGGCCGCCACGCTCGATCGGACGCGACGTGTCGGCGTCAAAGGCTCAGTTCGGTGGGCGTTTTCGGGCCGCGCACTGGGCGTCGATCCAGGCCTTGCCTGCGTCCCAGTAGGCGCTGCCAGGTTCGATGCCCTCCAGGGCGGCCTCCGCCTCCCATGCATCGCACCACTGTTCCGCGACGACCCGGTCCAGGCCCCGGCTCTGCATGATCACGTTGCGGATGGCCGCCCGTCGGGCAAGGTGGATGCGGGCTGGATCGGCGCGACGACTCACCCGTCGATGGTACTGGCAACTACGTGTCAGCTACCTTGACACGCAGACGGATCCGGACAGCCGGCCGGATCGCCGATAGAAACCGAGCGACCCGTGGTCAGGCGGAATCGGGAACTCTTCGCCCGATGAGCTCGGCGGTCCAGACGCGCAGGCGCTCGAGGTGCTCGGTGTAGTGATCGCTGCCAGATTTGCGGATCCACCAGGCCGCCTCGTCCCACGATGCCGGCAGGCGGGTCCACTCATCGCGCATGCGTGTTCGACCGGCTGTCGCCTGAACCCAGGCGACGCCCCACGGCTGGCCCGCCATGGCAGCCAGGAAGACGACATTCATGGCGTCCACGTCCACCTCGTGACCCTCGTACGTCCCGGCGCTGATCCGCTCGAACTGGGCCTGGGCTTCGGCCAGCCAGGTACCGAGATGGGCGACGACGTCGCGAACGGACCAGTCCGGATCCCGGTAGTAGCCGGGCAGCATGCACTCCTCGGGCGTGAGGGAGCGGACGAGGTGGGCGACCAAGTACCAACCCCGACGCTCGGCTTCGACGTCGACGGCAAACGGAGCTTCGGGCTGCGGTCGAGCCCCCACTGGGTCGTTTCGGCTCTTCGGGTCCATCGCTGGCGCCATCATCGCCGAGCGACAGCGATCGAGTCGATCGAGTCGCTAGACTCCATCGTCGAATGACACCAGAGGCCCGCCGCGTCCAGCGCACCTACCTCACCCTGACCCTGTTGACGACGCTGGCGGCGTCCTTCATCTGGGGCATCAACACCCTCTTCCTGCTCGATGCCGGCCTCAGCAACACGGAGGCCTTCAGTGCCAACGCCTTCTTCGCCCTTGGCCAGGTGATCTTTGAGGTCCCGACTGGCGTCGTGGCCGACACCCGCGGCCGGCGGTTCTCGTTCCTCCTCGGGGCCGCGACTTTGCTCGTGTCCACCCTCCTCTACCTCGTGATGTGGCAGGTCCATGCGCCATTCGTCGGCTGGGCCCTGGCCTCGGCCCTGCTCGGGCTGGGCTTCACCTTCTTCTCCGGGGCCACCGAGGCCTGGCTCGTCGATGCCCTCCATGCAACCGGCTACACCGGCAGCCTCGAATCAGTCTTCGGCCGGGCCCAGAGCGTTGGTGGCGTGGCCATGCTGGGCGGCTCGGTCGCTGGCGGGTTCATCGCCCAGGCGACGAACCTCGGCGTGCCGTTCCTGTTCCGGGCCGGGATGCTGGGGGTCACCCTCGTGGTCGCCTGGTGGTTCATGCACGACCTCGGCTTCACGCCCCAGCGTGGCGCCGGCCCGATCAAAGCCGTCCGGAACGTCCTCCGCGGTTCGATCGACGGCGGCTTCCGGAACCCGCCGGTGCGCTGGCTGATGCTGGCCGCGCCGTTCAGTGCGGGCGTCGGCTTCTACGCCTTCTACGCCATGCAGCCCTACCTCCTGCAGCTCTACGGCGACAAGACCGCCTACGGCATCGCCGGCCTCGCGGCGGCCATGGTGGCCGGGGCGCAGATCGCGGGCGGGCTGCTGAGCTCACGGCTCCGACGCCTTTTCCGGCGCCGCACCGACGCCCTGATCCTGGGCACGGTGATCAACGTCGTCCTGATGGTCCTCATCGGGCGGACGACCAGCTTCGCCGTGGCTCTCCTCCTGCTGGCGATCTGGTGCCTCACGTTCGCCATCCAGAGCCCCTTCCGGCAGGCCTTCGTGAACGGGCTGATCCCGTCGGCCCAGCGGGCGACCGTCCTGTCGTTCGACAACCTGATGGGATCGGCCGGCGGCGTCGTCGCCCAGCCGGTGCTCGGCCGGGTGGCCGATGTCTCGGGCTACGGGCCGTCCTTCGTCGTGTCGGCCTTCATCCAGGCGGCCGCGATCCCCTTCGCCGTTCTCGCCCGGCGCGAGCGGGCACCGTCGGACCCGATCGTGGGCGACCGGGACCCCCTGCCGGTCGTCGACGACACGACTGCGGAAGGGGTGCCCTGAGCCCCTGAGCCCACGCGCCGGCTGAGAGCGGCGCAACGAGCGCCGGAATCGTTCACTCGTCGGAGGCGCCGGGAGGTTAGGAAATCGGCACTCGACCGGACCGCTACCTTGTGGCACCCTGCCGCGTCGAATGGCCGCCATGACCGACGAACCGCAAAGCCCCCGGCACCGAACCGTCTCGCCGGGGCTGGCGGCATTCCTCTCGTTCGTCGTGCCCGGCCTCGGCCAGTCGTCGACGGGCCGGATCTGGCGGGGCCTGTTCTTCGCCATCCCGACCTTGGCCGTGCCGGCACTGGGGCTGGCCCTCCTGCTGCGCGATCGGGTGGCAATGCTCGGCTTCCTGCTCGAGCCGGGCGTGCTCGAGACCCTCTTGGCGATCAACGTCGCCCTGGCCGCCTTCCACCTCGTTGCCGTCGTCGACGCCCATCGGCTCGCTCGCCGTCGCCGCGGGGGCTCGTGGACGAAGGCCTCCGCGTTCGTGCTGACCGCCCTGCTCCTGGCGACGGTCGCGCTCCATGGGGCCCTCGAGGGCCTCGGTTACCAGGCCTACGGCACAGTCGCGGCAGTCTTCCTGCCCGGCGGCAATAACGGTGAGTTCGCCATTCCCGTGCCGAGCTTCGGGCCGACGGCGGAGCCGACCGTGATCCCCGGCACCACGAGGCCGCCGGCCGTGTCCACCCCGTCGCCGACACGCGGTCCGACGTGGGCGGCGGATGGCCGCCTGAACGTCCTTCTCATCGGGGCCGACGCGGGTCCCGGCAGGCGGAGCCTGCGGACAGATTCGATGGAGGTCCTGAGCATCGAGGTCGCCAGCGGCCGGACGGCCCTCTTTGGCTTCCCCCGCAACGAGCTCAACGTGCCCCTCCCGCCCGAGAGCGCCGGGGCGTTTCCCCGCGGTCGCTATCCGGGCCTCCTGAACTCGCTCTATGTCTATGCCCAGCAGCACGAGAAGCAGTTCCCCGGGGGCGATGCCCGGGGCTTCCGGGCGGTCTCGGGCGCGATCCAGCAGATGATCGGGATGCCCCTCGACGGGGTCGCGGTCGTCGACCTCAACGGGTTCGTCCGGCTGGTCAACGCCATCGGCGGGCTCTGGATCGACATCCCGAACGCCGTCCACGACGACGCCTATCCGCTCGAGAACGGCAGCGGTGACGTCTCCCTCTCCCTCAAACCCGGCTGCCAGCACCTCAACGGCCACTTCGCCCTGGCCTATGCCCGGACACGCCACCAGGACTCCGACTACAACCGGATGGGCCGCCAGCAGCTCGTCCTGAACGCCCTTGCCCATCAGGTCGATCCGATCGGTCTGCTGCCGAAGGTCCCGGACCTGCTTTCGATCGCCAAGGATGATCTCTGGACCACCTTCGCCGCCGGCGACGCGGCCGACCTGGCCGCGCTTGCCAGCCGCGTCGACCGCCATTCCGTCCAGAACATCCGGTTCATCCCGCCAGGCGTGCCGGAATCCCTGACCGATGCGGGCCTGAAGCGGATCCAGCACGCGGTCCGCTTCGCCTTCGACACGCCGCCGCCGTCAGCCGGGCCATCCGGCTCGGCCGCGCCGGCGACCGGTCACTGCGGCTGAGCTTCCGCTGCCGGCCCGACGTCAGGCGAGGCGGGCGCGGACGATGTCGATCCCGCCGCTATCGCGCGCCAGCCGGACGGCCCAGGCATCACCGTCCCGCCAGGCCCCGGCGGTGAGGGCGTCGCCCGGTTCGGCCGAGGCGGCGTACTCGATCCAGACCGTGCGGGGCAGCCTGGCCGTCGCCTCGGGGTGGCCGGCCTCGGCGACGGCCTCTTCGATCCAATCGAGGTACGCCGCGTTGTTGACGTGGCCCATCGGGTCGAGGTCCTGGGGCCGGACGCGAAGGTCGGTCCGAACAGCCCCGGGCGGCGTGCGAGCAAGGGGCAGCCGCAGGATCTCGCCGGTGAGCTCCACGTTCGGAAACACGATCCCGAAGTCGGGCGGGATTCGGAGGATCCGGCCCCGTTCGTCGAGGAGCACCCAGTCGACCATCGCCGTCGCCACCAGGTTGCCGTCCGCCAGGCGGAACTCGCCTCGGCGGCGGGCCCAGATCCGGCGGTGCCCGACGACCGCGGTCGAGAGGCGGAGGAGGCTGCCCATCGGGATGGAGGCGAGCACCGCGAGCTCGACTGACCGGACCACCCACCAGCGCCCCTGGTCGGTGTACCAGCGACGGTCGAAGCCGAGGGCCTCCGAGTGGCGCCAGGCGATGTCCTGGGCATACCGAAGCAGCGAGCTGGTCCGGACGCGGCCATCGGTCCCGGCCTCATCGAAGCGAACGCGGTAGCCGGCGAGGTAGCCGTTGTCGATGCCCGGGACGGGCCGGTCCTGGCGTCCGGCGAGCCCCGGATCGAGGAGTTCCGTGCCTGGATCGGGGTCCCAAGGAGCGCTGCCGACCGCCTCCGGCGCGAGGCCTTCGCCGAGGCGCGTCGGGCGGGTCACGCCGGCGACTCGTCGTTCCGGGCGGGTCATGGCGTCGCCTCTGCGCGACGGCCGGCCAGGCGATCCAGGCTCTCGATCGAGACGAGGCGTGTCCCGGTCCGGGGCGCCGTCTGGCGCGCCAGGCGGACCTCGCAGGAACGACGGGCGTCGAAGACGACGAGAACCGGCAGGAGGCGTTCGCCTTCGGTCGCTGCATGGGTCCGTGCGTCGTCGAGCTGGTGGAGGACGTCGGCCGAGATGCCCCGCGCGCCCCACTTGCAGTCGTAGGCCTCGGCAGCTCCAGGCGCCTCGACCGTGACGTCGTAGGGATGGATCTCGGCCGTCACGCCGTCGAAGAGGATCCGTCGCTCGCGCCGGAGCGTGCCGACCGGAGCACGCCGCGCCAGGAGCCGCTCCGTCACGGCCTCGACGATCGCGCCCCGGACCTGGCTCCGGACCTGCTCGCCGCGCCCGGCCACGGCCAGCGACATCTCGAGGATGGCCTCGGATCGAGCCTCGTCGACGGGCCGTTCTGGTGTGCGGTCGTGTGCGGCGCCTTGCGCAAAGAGGGTCGGGAAGGCGATCCGCCAGCCGGCTGCATCGTCGGTCTCGCCATTCATGACCGCCCGGGCGAGGACGCGCTGGGCGGGGCTGGCATCGGCCAGGAGCTCGGCCGCGCGGGCCACGAGCGGATCGGCCTGGATGCCCGCATAGACGACGGCCCGGGCGTCCCTGGCGGCGTCCTGGAACCTCACCAGGCGACCTCGCCAACGGCGACCAGCGTGGCCTGGGGAAGCGTCGAGAGCCAGTCGATGGCCCGATGGGGATCGGTGATGCGGGCCGTCTCGGCGCACAGCTGCTCGATCGCCGCCTCGAGGCCAGGCGTCGCGCCCGGAGCCCCGGCGGCGGATCGTTCGGTAGCCACCGCGCGGAGCCGGGCCGTCCAGACGAGCTCGAGGTCGTGGACGTAGGTCCACTCCTCCTCGATCGCCTCGCCGAGGGCGACGAGGGCGGCCATGGCTGTGATGACGCGCTCGACGGCAGCGGGGATCGGGGTCACGACGGACAGCGTACCCGGCCCGGACCGGGCGGCCGGTCAGGCGGAGCGCGACCAGCGAAGGGCGGGGCGGACCGGCCGAGCCAGGCGCGGTCGATCGATGCCATCGAGGACGCGCTCGGCGCGATCCCGGAGGGATGCGAGCCGCTTGTGGGCCCGGTCGTCCCAGGCGCGCGAGTAGGCCGCGACCGCGGCCCGGCGGATGATCAGGGCCTCGTCACGGCGGCCGGTGTGCTCGAGGGAGACAACCCGCTCGAGGACGGCTCGATAGAGCTCCGGCAGGCTCTGGGCGATCGACGTGCCTTCCACGCTCGCCAGCATCACCCTTCGGTACTCGAGCGGGAATAGCCCGCAGGTCCCAATCCGGGTCCGGCATTCGGTGGGTGGGGTACGCTCCGGCCTCGGCGGGCGATCGCTGCAGGAGGTCGGGGCGGGCATGGATCTGGGCATTCGCGGGCGGCGGGCCCTCGTGGGCGGGGCGTCCAGCGGCCTCGGGCGGGCGATCGCCGAACGGCTCGCCGCCGAAGGCTGCGACCTCGCCATCTCCGCTCGGCGAGCCGACATCCTGGGCACGTTGGCACCCGCCATCGCGACCCGCTATGGGGTCAAGGTCGTGCCGCTCCCGGCCGATTTCGCCGACCCGGCCGCGGCCGGCGCCATCGCCGATGGCGCGCTCGAGGCGCTCGGCGGCATCGACATCCTGATCCTCAACGCCGGCGGCCCGCCACCCGTCGAGGTGACCGCCACCGAGCCTGACGGCTGGCGGCGCGCCCTCCAGCTCCTGGTGGTCAGCCCGATCGACCTTGCAACACGCATCCTGCCGGGGATGCGGGAGCGGGGCTGGGGACGGATCGTCGCCGTCGGCTCCTATGCCACCCGCCAGCCGATCGACGACCTGTCCTATTCCAATGCCGGCCGGAGCGCCCTGATGGCCTGGCTCAAGACCGCCTCCCGGACCGTCGCCGCGGACGGGGTCACCGTCAACGGGGCCCTCCCGGGGCGGCACTCGACGGCCCGGATCGAGCAGCTCGATCGGATCACGGCCGAGCGCCGGGGCCGGCCGGTCGAAGAGATCCGGGCCGAGCACGAGGCCGCGATCCCGGCCCGGCGCTACGGCGATCCGGACGAGTTCGCCAGCTACGTCGCTTATCTCTGCTCGGAGCCGGCCGCCTACCAGACGGGCACGTTCACCCTGATCGATGGCGGCATCGTCGCCGGCTTCCCGTAACCGTGGCCCGGGTTCGGCCGGTCATGGGCCGCCCGCCGTACCCGGTCGAGGCTCAATCCCCGCCGTGCGAGCCGGACCGGATCGAGAAGGCGCTGAACTCGCCGGTGGCCGGCATCCAGGCAATGCCCACCCGCTCGACGACCGCCCCGGCCGGACCTCGCTCGAGGTCCGCCAGCAACCGTTCCAGGGACGGGCGATCGCCTTCCGCAACGACCCGGACGGTGCCGCCCGAGGCATTGGCGACCCAGCCGCCGATTCCCAGGGCGCGCGCGGCGGCGAAGACGAAGATGCGAAAGCCGACCCCCTGGACGACGCCGTGAACCGAGGCATCGAGGCGGACGTCGCTCATCCGGCTCCCGACGGCGCCCAGTGGATCGCCAGGACGTCGAGGACGAGCTCCGGGCTGACATTGCCCTCCAGGCGCTCGGCGGCCACGTCCAGCCTTCCCAGCGTCGCCCCGATGGCCGCCATGGTCATGGCTTCGGCCGCCGCGACGAGCTCGTCCAGGAGGTCCTGATCGCGGACGGCACGGGGCTCGCCCACAGCCACGAGCCCCAGGTCCCGGACCAGCCCCCGCCAGATCTCGAGGAGCGCCAGCGCTCCGCGGCGGCGCTCGGCGGCGGGGACGCGCGCCGTCCGGTCGTCCACTGGCTCCGTGTCGTCGCCGGATGTCTCGGTGGGCACGACGTGGGGAGCCGAGCCGGCGTTCGATGCGGACGCGCCGACGAGGGCGGACGTGGCAGCCAGGACGCCGGCCGCGGGCCTCGACCGGCCACGTCCCCGGGAGCCGGGAACCGCGCCGGCCGGGGGAGCCCCGCCATCGAGGGCGGCGCGCGCGGTCCCGGCCTCGAGCGCCCGAACCATGTCGCCTGCTCGGACGGCGAGCTCTCGAAGCCCGATGAGGCGGGCGGCGAGCCCTGCCCGATGGAGATCCAGGAGCGTCCGGGCAATCTCACCGCGGACGACCACGGCCTCCGGGGCGCGGGCGTAGGCGATGGCGTGGCCGGGGCGCCCATCCGTGATCCGGGCCAGGCGGGCCGCCGTGGGGGCATCGGCGACGCCCTGGGCGACCAGGACCGCCTCGACCTCCCGGGGGCCGACCGGCCCGAGACGGACCTTGGCGCTCCGCGACCGAATCGTGGGCAGGACGCGCTGCTCGTCGTCGGTGCAGAGGATGATGGTGGTCCGGGCAGGCGGCTCCTCGAGGGTCTTGAGGAGGGCCGACTGGGCATCCTCGGTCATGCGCTCGGCACGCTCGACTATCGCGACCCTTGCGCCGCCCTCGACGGGCATCAGCGACAGCTCGCCCACGAGGTCGCGGACGCCGCGGTCCTCGCGACCGCCGATCGGGATCAGGGCGCCCGCGCCGAGCGGTGCCAGCCGGTGGACGTCGGGGTGATTGCCGTGCTCGACCATCCGGCAGCCCCGGCAGGTCCGACAGGGCCGGCTCGACGGATCGACGGCCTCGCACAGGAGGGCGGCGGCGATGTCCAGGGCGAGCGTCGTCTTGCCGACGCCGCCAGGCCCGGCGAGCAGGAGCGCGTGCGGGAAGCCGGATCCGAGCATGGCCCGGATGGCGGCGACCGCAACCGGCTGGCCGCGGGTCCGGATGCCGTCCACGGTGCAGCCCTGAGCGGCGTGCGCCGCGACCGGGCCTTGCCCTACCCGGTGGGCTCGGCGGCCTTCCGGGTGGTCCGGCGCTTCGGCGCGGCCTCCGCGGCGGCGGGTGCCGCTTCGCCGGCCGAGGCGCTGGCCGGCTTTCGGGTGGCCCGCCGCTTCGGCGCCGATTCGCTGGCCGAGGTGGCCGTCGCTGGCTCCGCAGCCGGTTCTCCGGACGCGACCGACGGTTTGCGCGTCGAGCGGCGCTTCGGGCCTTCAGCGGCTTCCGGGGGCGACGTGGCCTCGGGGCTCGTCGCGGTGGCCGGGGCGGTCCCGGTCCTCCGGACGGCTCGACGCTTCGGCGCCGCATCGGCGACAGCCGACGCTCCAGCCACCGCTTCAGCCACCGCCGCGGAGGCGCTCGATGTCTGCGCCGCCTCGGGTGGGGTGGTTGGCTGGGCGTCGCGCCGCGGAGCCGTGGCCCGGCTGCCGAGCTGGGCTCGCAGCATCGCCTCGATCTCGGGCGGAACCTCGCTCCAGGGCTCCTCGGGCGAACCACCTCGCGGCGCCGGGCGCGGCGCCGATCGGTCCTGGCGGTCCTGGCGGTCCTGGCGGAAGCGATCTGGTTCCCGGTTGCCGCGCGGCGCGGGCTCGGCATAGCGGGACGGACGGCCCTGGGCGCCGGACGATGCTCCGGCGCTCGACCGACCGGCGCCGCCATAGCGCTCCCTGTCGACCGCGGCCGAATACGAGCTCCGGACCCCCCGGCCACCGCCACCGCGCAGCCCGGATCCGCCGCCGCGGTTGCTCTGCTGGCGGCGTTCGGCGATGAGGTACTCGGGGATCGGCGGCTCATCGAGGTCCTCGTCGTCGAGGGCCGGTCCTGGGCCGGATGGCGTGGACGCGGTCGAAGCTGCGGGCACCCCGATCTGGGAATCCCAGACCGATCCGAAGGTCTGGGCGACCCGCTTCGCCAGCGCGGGCAGGCGGGCCGGCCGAGGGGCAACCTCAGGGGCCTCATCTTGATCCTGGTCTTGGTCCTCGTCGACGTCCCCGACCGGGACGCCGTCAGCGGCGACCTCGTCCGTGGCGACGCCGTTCTCGCGACC
>JBEPVB010000058.1:0-14602 GCA_041691215.1 Chloroflexota bacterium | reverse complement strand
CACCGCCGGCAGCGTGATTCGCCTGGCCGGGGCCAGCCGCTTCGCCACCGCCGCCGCCATCAGCGCCGCGACCTTTGCCCCCGGGGTCGATGTCGCCTACATCGCCTATGCCTTCAACTATCCCGATGCCCTCGCCGGGGCCGCCGCCGCAGGCACGATCCGGGGGCCCGTCCTGCTCGCCGCCTCGGGCCTCCCGCTCGACATCGCCACGAGCACCGAGCTCGTCCGGCTCAAACCCAAGCGGATCGTGGTCCTCGGCGGCAGCGGGGTCATCAGCGAGGCCGTGAAGGTCGCCCTCAAGGCCTGGCTCGGCCCCTAAGCGGTTCAAGGCCCCCACGGTCGCCGCGGGCCGGTCGCCGCGGGCGGGCCGGTCGCCGCCGGCGCGCCACGCGTGACCGTGCCAGGCGAGATGGCACGCCCCCCGGCTAGAGTTCCAGGCAGTGCAGCGTCATGAGGACGGGACGCTCGTCGTCTCCGCCACGGATCTCGTCGGCTTCCTCGAGTGCGACCACCTGGTCACCCTCGAGCAGGCGCGTGCCCGCGGCGAGATCGAGAAGCCCTTCCACTTCGATCCCCAGCTCGAGCTCCTTCGGAAGCGGGGCTACGCCCACGAGCAGGCGGAGATCGCGCGCCTGTCGGCGGCCGGGCGGTCGGTCGTGGAGATGCAGCTCCGGGACCCCAAGACCCCCGTCGAGCTCCGAGCCGCCGAGGCGGAGACGCTGGCCGCGATGCGGGTCGGCACGGACGTGATCTTCCAGGCAACGGTCTTCGACGGTCGCTGGCGGGGCCATCCCGACTTTCTGATCCGGCGCGATGACCGCCCGTCGGACCTCGGAACCTGGAGCTACGACGTCGCCGACACCAAGCTGGCGAGCCACGTGAAGGCCGCGGCCATCCTCCAGATGTGCGTCTACGCCGATCTCGTCACCCGCCTCCAGGGTCTTGCCCCCGAGCTCCTCTCGGTCGTGACCGGCGACGCCGCCAGCCATGCCTACCGCTTCGACGGCTACGCCGCCTACTACCGCTTCTCCAAGGCCCGCTTCGAGAACCGGATCTTCGGCGATCAGGCCGGCGACGCGCCACCTACCTACCCCGAGCCGGTCGCCCACTGCGACATCTGCCCGTGGTGGACGATGTGCATGGACAGGCGGCGCGCCGACGATCACCTCTCGATCGTCGCCGGGGCGGCCAGATCGCAGCGGCGGCGCCTCGTTGACGCGGGCATCTCCACGCTGGCGGCCCTCGCGGAGCTGCCGCCCGCGGCGACGGTGCCCCAGGTGGCGCCGCGGATCCTCGAGCGTCTCCACCGCCAGGCCGCCCTCCAGCTGGCCGAGCGCCGGACGCACGTCCCGAGCTACGAGCTCATCAGGCCGAGCCCGGACGATCCCGGGAAGGGCCTGGCTGGACTGCCCGAGCCATCGGCACTCGACGTCTTCTTCGACCTCGAGGCGGATCCACTGGCGATGGACGGTGGCCTGGAATACCTCTTCGGCTGGGCCGCGTTGGAGCCCGACGGGGAGCCCGAATACCGCGTCATCTGGGCACACGACCGGGTTGCCGAGAAGGCCGCCCTCGAGGCCTTCGTCGACCTGGTCATGGAGCGCCGGGAACGCGACCCGGGGATGCACGTGTATCACTACGGGGGCTACGAATCGGGCGCCCTCAAGCGGCTCATGCAGCGCCACGCCACGCGCGAGGACGAGATCGACGTCCTCCTCCGCGGCCGCGTCCTCGTCAATCTCTATGACCACGTCATTCGCCAGGGCATCCGGGCGAGCGTCGAGAGCTATTCGATCAAGCGCCTCGAGGTCTTCTACATGCCCCACCGGGAAGGCGGCATCACCAACGCCGGCTTCTCGATCGTGGAGTACGAGCGGTGGCTCGAGACGGGCGCCCCCGAGATCCTCGAGGCCATCGCGGCCTACAACCGCGACGACTGCCTCTCCAACCTCCGCCTGAGGGACTGGCTGGAGGAGCGGCGCGTCGAGGCCTTGCGCGATCATCCGGACTGGTATCCGGAAGGGTTCGTTCCGCGGCCCTCGGATGTCGAGGGCGAGCCCCCCCGTGAGCTCGCCGCCACCCAGGCCGAGACGCGCGGGCGCGAGGACCGGCTGCGCGCGCTCCTCCCGGTCGATCGCGCCGCCCGAAGCGACGACCAGCAGGCGACATGGCTCCTGGCGGGCCTCCTGGACTGGCATCGCCGGGAGGCCAAGCCCCAGTGGTGGGACCACTTCAGGCTCCGGGACGCGTCAATGGAGGATCTCGTGGCGGACACGTCCGCGCTTGGGGAGCTGGTCCTCCACCAGGACCTCGGACGGATCGCCAAGTCGGTCCTCCGGCGGTTCCGCTTCGATCCCGGCCAGGAGACCAGGATTGCCGAGGGCAGGGGCGTCCTCGACCCCCAAGCCGGCACGAGCGTCACCGTGATCGACCTGGACCCGATCGGCGGGACCATCGATCTCAAGTTCAATCCGAGTGCACCGAATCCGCGGGCCCTCATCCCCGGCGCGCCCTACGGGACCGAGCCGATGCGCGGAGCGCTCGGTCGCCTCGCCGACGATGTGATCGCCCGGGGGATCGACGCAAGCGGGCCCTTCCAGGCAGCCCGCGACCTGATCCGGCGCCACCCACCGCGGATCGCCGGCAGCGAGCCCGGGGCCCCGCTGATGGCACCCGCCGCGGCGCCGACCCCGACCGCCCGCCAACTCGGGATCTCGCTCGAAGACTCGGTCCTCGCCATCCAGGGCCCGCCCGGAACCGGCAAGACCTACACCGCGGCCCGGATGATCCTCGACCTCGTCGCGGCGGGCAAGCGGGTCGGCGTGACGGCCCAGTCGCATCGGGTGATCAGGAATGCCCTCGAAGCCATCGTCGAGGCGGCCAGGATCGAGGGACGCCAGGTCCGGATCGGCCAGCGGACCGATGACGACCTTGGCCCCACCGGCGCCGGGATCGAGCGGATCGCGACCAGTGACGCGGTGCCGCGGGGCCTCAACATCGGCACCTGGGAGGTGGTCGGCGGAACCGCCTGGCTCTGGGCCCGGGAGGACATGGCGGCCGCCATCGACGTCCTGTTCATCGACGAGGCCGGGCAGTTCTCCCTCGCCAACACGCTGGCCGTCGCCGGCTCGGCGGGATCGCTCGTCCTCCTGGGCGACCCGAACCAGCTGCCCCAGGTCTCGAACGGGACGCACCCCGAAGGTGCCGAGGCGTCGGCCCTCGAGCACCTCGTCGGCGAGGCCAGGACGATCGCGCCGGATCGCGGCCTCCTCCTGGACACCACCTATCGACTTCATCCGTCGATCAACGACTTCATCTCGCCGGCCTTCTACGACGGTCGCCTGGTGACCGACGCCGCCGACGCGAGGCAGGACCTGGCGGCCGGCGAGCCGGTCGGCGGAACCGGCGTCCGGCTCATGCGACTCAACCACTCCGGGGCGTCGAATCGGTCGCCGGATGAGGCCGATTGGATCGTCGCCGCGATCGCCGGTCTCGTCGGGCGGCCCTGGACGGATCGCCAGGGCGTCGTCCGACCGCTCGGCGTCCAGGACGTCCTGGTCGTGGCGCCCTACAACGCCCAGGTCGCCGAGATCGCCCGGCTCGGGGAGGAGCGGCTGGGCGAGAAGCCCAACGTTGGGACCGTTGACCGCTTCCAGGGGCGTGAGGCTCCCGTCGCCGTCTACTCGATGACCACGTCGACGCCGGAAGACGCGCCGCGGGACCTCGAGTTCCTCTACTCGGGCCACCGCCTCAACGTGGCGATCTCGCGCGCCCGTGGGCTGGCCGTCCTCGTGGCAAACCCGGCCCTGCTGCGGGTCGCCTGCCGGACGCCGGAGCAGATGCGCCTCCTGAACGCCCTCTGCCGCTTCGTCGAGATCGCCGAGCCGGTGGCGACCGACCGGCCGGCGGCCGGTCGCGCCGGACCGGAGAGGGCCGAGGGCGGCAGCCGCGAGCTCGTCGAGCTCCTGGAGCTCGGGCTGTGACCCCTGCGGTAGGCGCTGATCTCAGCGGTCGGGGACCAGCTCCGTGACGACCCAGGCAGCGAGGACACGGGCGCAGGCGACGACGTCGTCGAGGGGCACCGCCTCGTCGGCGATGTGGGCCCGGGTCACGTGGCCCGGTCCGAAGATGACCGTCGGGGTTCGGCCCTCATTGACGAGGAGGCGCATGTCGGCGCCGTAGGGCTCGCCCAGCAGCTCGGGCCGGCGTCCAAGGGAGGCCTCCGCCACGGCTCGCAGCGAGATCGGCAGCGGGTGGTCCGCCGGCACGCGGGCCGACGAGAACTTGCCGCCGACGAACTCGATGGCCGGGGGATGGTCGCGCATGAACGGATCGGCCGCCACTGCGGTCGCGATCACCCGCCGCAGCCGCACTTCTGCTTCTCGCCAGGTCTCTCCGAGCGCGACCCCGTAGCGGCCATCGGCCACGATCCGGTCCATGACCGTCGAGGCCCAGTCGCCGCCTCGCACCATGCCGACCATCGTCGGATAGGGCAGGCCCAGGGCCGTCATCAGCGGATCGGTCTCGGCCGCATTGCGCTCGGCCTCGTCAGCTTCGAGAGCCCGGACGAGGGTCATGAGATTCTCGAGGGCGGAGACGCCCTCGCGACGCATCGAGGCGTGGGCGGCCCTGCCCGGGACCGTCAGGCGAAAGGTGAGGGCGCCGGCATGGGCGATCACGATGTCGAGGTCGGTCGGCTCGGTGATGATCGCCATGTCGCCGGTCACGCCGGCCCGGATTGCGGCGAGCATGCCCTGGCCGCCATCCTCCTCGGACGGAACGAACGCGAGGACGAGCTCGCCTTCGAGCCTCGCTGCCGCGCCGGTCTCGACGATCGCCCGCGCCGCCGCAAGGATCGACGCGCAGCCGCCCTTCATGTCCACCGCTCCCCGGCCGGACAGGCTGCCGTCGGCGATCGCCGCTCCCCAGGGATCGACCGTCCAGGTCGCCGGGTCGCCGACGGGGACCACGTCGGTATGGCCAACGAGCAGGAGGCGCCGGCCATCCGGCCGCCCGAGGCGCCCGATGACTACCGGCAGGTCGGTCCGCGGCATCTCGGCGCCCGGCCAGTCCGGATCGGTCTCCGCGAAGAACGCCGGATCCGTCTCGATGCGCTCGACCCGACAGCCGATGCCCGAGAGCATCCCGGCGACGAGGTCCTGGACAGCGCGCTCGTCGCCCGTCACGCTCGGGGTCCGGACGAGACGGACCAGGTCCTCGACGGCCCGCCCCGCGTCGACGGCGTCGGCCGCGCCGCGCGCCGCCACAGACAGGCCACGGGACCCGACCTCAGGCACGCAGGATCGGCCTGGTCATGCAGGTCGGCCCACCGGAGCCGTTGATCCCGATCTCGGTGGCCGGATAGCGGTGGACCTCGCAGCCCGCCGCGGCAAGGGCGGCCGCGGTCGCCGGATTTCCCTCGGCCACCACGACGACCCCCGGGCGAACGGCGAGGACGTTGCAGCCCAGCGTGCCGAACTCCTCCTCTGGGACCTTGATCGTCCGGATCCCGAGATCGGCCAGGAGCTCCCAGAGCCCCACCGGCAGGAGCGGCAGGAACACGACCGCGAGATCGTCGGCGATCGGCGAGATCACCGACAGCAGGTGAATCAGCTCCGTGGGTCCGCGCCAGTAGGGCAGGTCAAAGACCACGACCTCGCCGCCGACGATCTTGCTGAGCTGCCGGATTCCGGCCGCATTCGTCCGAAGCGTCTGGCCGATACACAAGAGGTCGGGTCGCAGCCAGAACGTATCGCCGCCCTCGATCGTTGCCGGTCCCCGGATGCGACCCGCCGTCGGGATACCGGCCGACTTCGTCCAGGCCTCGAGGATCGCCGGCTCGGGAAGGCGGTTCGGCTTGCCCGGTCGAAGCGGAATCGCCCCGGCGTCAGAGACGAGGAGCGGATCGAAGGTGTAGACGAGATCCGGGCTCTCGATCTCGGCTTCGAGGAGGTGGACGCGGGTCCCGAGAGATTCGAGAATCTCGACGAAGCGATCGTGCTCTCGCTGGGCGAGGGCCAGGTCCACGGGATGGAGGAACCCGTGGGCGGGCAGGCCGAAAGCCTTCCCAAAGGCCCAGCTCGGGCGTTTGACGAGGACCTCGCGGAGGGGTGCGGTCATGCTCTGGGCGCCGTAGGCTCGCTCGGCTGCGTCGGCCATGGCAGCAGGATAGACGCGGCCCGAGGTCGTCACACGGGGAGCCAGTCCGCGTTCCACCGCCAGCGCGATGGCGTGGCCCTCCTGCCATGCTCCCGCGGATCCTGAGCTGACGGCCCTGGGCGCGCCCGTCGCCCCGGCTCATCGACCATGACCAGGCCCTCGGGACCCTCGCGACCTGGACCTCCACGATCCGCTGACCCCAGTGGCGTTGCCGCCGAAACGGCCGGGGATCAGCCGGCGGCGATGCTTGCAGGAAGCCGCCTGCTCGCCGCGATGCCGGCCATCGCCGCCAGGAGGCGGTCGACCTCGGCGGTCGTGTTGTAGTGGGTCAGGCCGATCCGGACGACGCCGCCCGAATCGGCAAACCCGAGGCGTTCGATCAGGCCCGTCGCGTAGAAATCCCCATCCCAGACGGCGATACCCTGGTCTCCGAGGGCCGTGGCGATCGCTCGTGATCCGAGGCCATCGACCGTGAAGGCAGCCGTGGGCGTCCGTCGCCCGAAGGACGCCGGGTCGGTGATCCCCAGGAGACGGACACCGCCGATCGCGGCAAGTCCGTCGTGGAGGCGCCGGTAGAGGGCCATCTCGATGTCCCGGATCGCGGTCATCGCCAGGACCAGCTTTGCCCGCCGGCTTGCCCCCGGCTCGGCCCCGGCCATGATCCCGACGTCCTCGAGGTAGCCGATCGCGGCGAGCGCCCCGGCCTGGCCCTCGAAGTTGCCGGTTCCAGTCTCGAACGCCGACTCGGCTGGCCGCACCTTGTAGGCGGGCAGCGCGGTGAGGATCGCCCGCCGACCGTAGAGGACGCCGAGGTGCGGCCCGAAGAACTTGTAGACCGAGCAGGCGACGAAGTCGGCGTCGACGGCCTTCGCGTCGATGCTGAGGTGAGGGGCGGCATGGACGGCGTCGATGTAGGCCCATGCGCCGACGGAATGGGCGAGGCCCACGATCTCGGCGACGGGATTGATCGTGCCGACTGCGTTCGACGCCCAGCCCGCCGCGACGAGCTTTGTCCGCGCCGAGAGCAGGGCCTGGAGGTCCTCGAGATGGAGGGTGCAGTCCTCGAGATGCGGCTCCCACCAGCGGACCACGAGGCCGCGATCCTTCGCCGCCGCAAGCCAGGGATCGACGTTGGCGGCGTGATCGAGACCGGTCACCACGATCTCGTCACCCGGGGCGAAGGTGGCCGTGATGGAGCGGCTGACGTGGAACGTCAGGGTCGTCATGTTCGCTCCGACCACGACCTCGTCACGATCCACGCCGAGGAGGTCGGCGAGGGCCTCGTGGGCGGCCTCGCTGATCGCGTCCGACGCCCGGGACGTGGCGAACGTGCCCTCGTGATTCGCGTTCGTGGTCCGGTAATAGCCCGCAACGGCGTCGATCACGGTCGCCGGGACCTGGGTCCCGCCAGGGCCATCGAAGTAGACGAATGGAGCCCCATCCTGGGTCAGGGCGAGGGCCGGGAAGCGCGTCCGGAGGGCGTCGACGTCAAGGGTGTTCATGGCCTCGATGCTAGCGGCCCATGGCGCTCCTTGCGCAAGGCGATAGTTGGCCCTGCAACCAGCGTCAGGTAGGATGTGGCCGATGACCGACGCCAAAAGCCTGACCCCGCGACCTCGCGACCTGGACCTTGGGCCCTGGCGCGCCTTCCTGCGTGCCCATGCCCGCGTCGCTCGCCGCCTCGACGATGACCTTCGAAGCCGGCACGCGCTGTCGCTCCAGGAGTACGAGACGCTCCTCCACCTGGCCGAGGCGCCGGAGCGCCGGCTGCGCATGGGTCGCCTCGCCGATTCCCTCCTCCTCTCCAAGAGCGGGGTGACCCGCCTCGTCGATCGCCTCGTGGAGGACGGTCTCGTGGAACGGACGAGCTGCTCGAGCGACGCGCGCGGCGCCGAGGCCTCCCTGACCGGAACCGGGCTGGCTCGCCTGCGGGCCGCGGCGCCGACGCACCTGGCCGGCATCCGGGATCACTTCTACGCCGCGATCGCGGGCCCTGACGTGCCCGTCGTCGAGCGGGCGATGGACGCCATCTCCGAGCGGATCGGCTCGTGCGCCGGCGCCTGCGATCACGCGCTCGACGACACCACCCTCGACGCCGCCAGCGGCGTTGGCCCAGCCGTCGCCCACCCAGCCAAGGCCGGCGAGCGTGAGGCGCCCGCACGGGCCTGATCCGCGGCCTCGGCGCCCCAGCTGGGACGCTCGTCACCGGAACTTCAGGCTTCGCCTACCCGGGCTGG
The DNA here is from genome assembly GCA_041691215.1 of Chloroflexota bacterium. Classification (GTDB taxonomy): domain Bacteria; phylum Chloroflexota; class Limnocylindria; order Limnocylindrales; family CSP1-4; genus UBA5189. Next base: position 6,206 of record JBEPVB010000058.1, on the reverse strand, counting down.
GCCCCGCGCTTCTATCCGGCCGGCCTTGCCGACGGCGATCGACTCGCCTACTACGGGTCGCGCCTTGGGTCGGTCGAGCTCAACAACACGTTCTACCAGCGACCGACGGCCGAGCGGATCGCTGCCTGGGTGGCGGCCGTGCCGGCCGGCTTCCGGTTCGTCGTCAAGGCCCAGCGCGGTGCGTCGATTCGGGCCCTCGGAATCGACGCCGGGCAGAGCGTCACGTGGCTGACCGAGCGGCTCGATGGCTTCGGTGAGCGCCTCGGCGCGGTCCTCTATCGCGTCCCCGAGAACATCCACCGCAAGGCGGACGGGACCTCGGACGAGGCGCTCGCCCGGCTGTTCGGCGCCTGGCCGCGGAGCCTGCCGCTCGTCATGGAGTTCCAGCATTCCTCCTGGCATGTCGACGAGACGTTCGAGTCGCTCCGTTCCGCGGGCGCGATCCTGTGCACGACGGAGCTGCCCGAGGACACGACGCCGCCCAACATCCGGGTCACCGGGACGGGCCTCTACCTCCGGCTCCGGCGCCACGACTACGACCCGACCGAACTCGACGCATGGGCCGCCCGACTCCGACCGTTCCTTGAGAGCAACCATCCCGCGATGGTCGTTTTCCGCCACGACGACACGGGCCGGGCGACGGAGCTGGCGGCCGCGCTCAGCGAGGCCGTCGCCAGGGGCTGACGGTCTGTCAGGACTCCGCGGCGCCGTGGGGACGATGCAGCTCATGGTCGACCCGATGGGTGTACTCGGCGGGACCGAAGAAGACGAGGATCGAGAGGTCCTCGGTGATGTCGTGGAAGCGATGGCCGATGTCAGCCGCGACGAAGACCACCGACCCGGCCTGGACCAACCTCTCCTCGTCGCCGATGGTCATCTGGCCACGGCCGGCGATCACGTAATAGACCTCGTCCTCGGTGTGCGGCCCCTGGGGATCGACGCCGCCGGCCGGCAGCTCGTAGAGGCCGGCCGAGAGATCGTGGGTCCGGATGAACTCGTGGTAGAGACGGCCGGCCGCGGCCCGCGCTGCCCGGACGTCGTCCAGCTCGAAAGTATCCATGCGTTCTCCGATCAAGCCGGCATCTGCTTCGACCCTTCCATCGTAGAGTCTCGAGGTGGCTCGACGAGCGATCCGCGCCCGCCGCTCGCTCCGCCAGCTGACGGCGGGCGCGGCCCTCGCCTTGACCCTGGTCGCCTGCCGGGCCGAGACGGCACCGTCGAGCCTCCTGCCGGCGACGAGCCCGAGCAGCGCGTCCCTGGCCACGCCGGACGCCTCCGCCGCGGCGCCGTTCGATCCAACCGCCGTCTCGGTCCGTCTCGAGAAGGTCGCCTCGGTTGCCGGAGCGCCACTGGGGTTTGCGGCGCCGCCGGATGGCACGGACCGGATGTTCGTGGCTGCCAAGGATGGCCGCGTCTGGGTCCTCCACGGCGGGACGCCGGATCCGGTTCCCATGCTCGACATTCGCAAGCTCGTATCCGGAGGCTCGGAGCAGGGGCTGCTCGGGATCGCCCTGCCGCCGAGCTTCCCGACCGATCGCCGCGTCTTCGTCGACTACACGGACCTCGATGGCAACACGGTCGTCGCTTCCTACGCGCTCGCCGGCGGCGACCCGGACCGGCTCGATCCAGCGAGCGCCGTGTGGATCCTGGCCGTCGACCAGCCGTACGCGAACCACAATGGCGGGGCGCTGGCCTTCGGGCCTGACGGGATGCTCTACGTCGCTTTGGGTGACGGCGGCAGCGAGGGCGACCCACTCGGCAATGGCCAGCGGACCGATACCCTCCTCGGCAAGCTCCTCCGTCTCGACGTCCGAGAGCGATCCGACGCCTCGGCACCATACGTGATCCCACCCGACAACCCATTCGTGGGTGTGACCGGCGCCCGCCCGGAGATCTGGGCGTACGGGCTCCGGAACCCGTGGCGGTTCTCCTTCGACCCGCCGACCGGCGACCTCTGGATCGGGGACGTTGGCCAAGGTTCCTGGGAGGAGGTCGACGTCGCGCGGATCGGCACGGGTGGCTTCAACTTCGGCTGGAACACGATGGAGGGCCGCCACTGCTTCTCGCCGAAGGAAGGCTGCTCCACGACGGGCCTCAACCAGCCGGTCGCCGAATACGGTCACGACGCGGGCTGCACGATCATCGGGGGCGGGGTCTATCGCGGGACGGCCCAGGCCCTCCTCGCCGGCGGCTATCTCTTCGCCGACTACTGCTCGGGCGCGCTCTGGGCGATCCCCGCCACGACCGACGGATCGGCCAAGCCGGTCCAGGTCGGAACGACCGCCTCGGGCATCGCCGCCTTCGGCCAGGACACCGCGGGCGAGATGTACGTCGCCAACCTGGACGGCACGATCTTCAGGCTGGTTGCCACTGTCCGCTGAGGGGGCCGGCGGCGCGGTCAGGCGCCGGCGAGCGCGGGACGCGCCGGTCAGGCCCCAGCGACGGTCCGGCGAGGCGTCGCGTTGACCGGCCGCATCGGACGCAGGTACAGCCACAGGACGCCGACGACGTAGGCCACGTGGACCACCAACGTGAGGACCTCGGGCGAGGAGCTGTAGCCCAGGATGGCCCGCAGGAACTGGCCGACGCCGGCGTCTTCGGACAGAACGGCGCTGATGTCGTAGGCATGCTGGCTTCCGATGACCGCCAGCCCATAGATCCCCGCCAGCTCCAGGTACTCGTGGAGGGCCTTCGACAGCAGGCCGGCGGCGATGAAGATCAGGACGATGCCGGTCCAGCGGAAGAACTTCCGGAGATCGACGACGCGGCTGCCCCGGTAGAAGCCCCAGCCGATGACGATGGCCACGGCCAGGCCCGCCAGGGCTCCGACCCCGACGCTCGCCGCCCCGGCCTGGTTGAGCGGCCCTCCGAGTCCGCCACCGACGCTCGAACCCGGCCGGACAACGGCCGTCGCCTGGGCGGCAAGGAAGAGGGCGGTCTCGACGCCCTCCCGGATCACGGAGGCAAAGGCCAGGGCGGCCAGCCCCCAGGCAGTCCCCTCTCCCAGCGCCCGGTCGATCGCGGCCTGGAGGCCACCCTTCAGGCCGGCCGACTGGCGGCGCATCCAGAACAGCATCCAGGTCACCACGCCGGCTGCAGCCAGGAGGGTGGTGCCCTCGAAGAACTGCTCGTACGGCGCCTGGAACGACCCGACCGAGATGAACAGGCCGATGCCCAGGACAGCGCTCAGCGCGACGGCGGCGAGGGTCCCCAGCCAGATCTTGGTCGCGTGCCGGCCGTTGCCCGTCCTGGCGAGGTAGGCGAGGACGATGGCCACGATCAGGGCGGCCTCGACCCCCTCTCGAAGGCCGATGAGGGCGCCGCTGGTGAACGCGCCGAAATCCACGGGCTGGGGGCTCCACGCTGGTTGCGCCACCGGTCATCGGGGCCGATCCGGCTCGGCGCGAGGCCAATCCTAGTAGCGGGTTCGGGAACGTGCAAGCGCCCTTGTCGACGATCGACAGGGACCCTTACTCGTACTGCGGGTTGGCCTTCTCCGGGTCGACGCCGAGCTCGGTGATGGCCGCGGCCGCCGCGGCGGCGGTGATCGAGCCCTCGCTCGCCAGCGCGCTCATGGCGGCCGCGGCGATGCTCGCGGCATCGATCTCGAAGTAGGCCCGCAACGATTCGCGGGTGTCACTCCGGCCGAAGCCGTCGGTGCCCAGGGCCACGAACCTGGCCGGCACCCACGGCGCGATCCCCTGGGGCACGGCCGTCATCCAGTCCGAGGCGGCGACGACGGGCCCGCCCGTGGCGCCGAGGATCTCGGCGACGTACGGGACGCGGGCCCGCTCGGCGGGGTGGAGGCGATTCCACCGGTCGACCTGCAACCCCTCGCGGCGAAGGAGGGCGAACGATGGGGCCGAGTAGACCTCGGCGGCGACGGCGAACTTCTCGGCCAGCAGGGTCTGGGCCGCGATCGCCTGCTGGAGGATGGCACCGGACCCGACGAGCCGGACCCGACGGAGCTTGGCGCCCTTCCCGCCGGCCTTGATCGCCGGCGCCTCCGCGAAGCGGTAGATGCCCCGGAGAAGCGCCGCGTCGACGCCCTCGGGCTTGGGTGCCTGGGCGTAGTTCTCGTTGTAGAGGGTCACGTAGTAGAAGACGTCCTCGCCCTTGACGTACATCCGCTCGATGCCGTCGCGGACGACCGCCGCCAGCTCATAGGCGAAGGCGGGATCGTACTGGCGGACGTTGGGCAGGGTCGAAGCCAGGACCTGGCTGTGGCCGTCGTCGTGCTGGAGGCCCTCCCCGGCGAGGGTCGTCCGGCCGGCCGTGGCTCCGAGCAGGAAACCGCGAGCCCGGGCGTCGCCGGCGGCCCAGATCTGGTCGCCGGTTCGCTGGAAGCCGAACATCGAGTAGAAGATGTAGAACGGGATCATCGGGTGGGCGAGCGTCGCGTACGACGTGGCCGCGGCCGTGAAGCTGGCCATCGAGCCGGCCTCTGTGATCCCCTCCTCGAGGACCATCCCGTCCTTCGCCTCGCGGTACTTGAGGACGAGCTCAGAGTCGACCGGGTCGTAGCGCTGGCCACCCGAGGCATAGATGCCGACCTCGTTGAAGAGGGGGTCCATGCCGAAGGTGCGGGCCTCATCGGGGATGATCGGGACGATCCGGGGCCCGAGGTCCGGATCGCGAACAAGGTTCCGCAGGAGCCGGGTGAAGGCCATCGTCGTCGAGACCGGCGTCGGGCTGCCGGCCGCGAACTCGGCATCGAAGGTCGGCTTGGGCGCCGCCAGTGGCGCTGACCGGACGACCCGCTTGGGGAGCTCCCCGCCAAGGGCGCGTCGCCGTTCGTTGAGGTACTCGACCTCTTCGGACTTCGGACCGGGGTGATAGTAGGGCGCGTCCTTGAGGGCGCTGTCGGGGATCGGCAGCTCCAGGCGGTCGCGGAAGATCCTGAGCTCACTCTCTGTCAGCTTCTTGGCCTGGTGGGTGATGTTCCGGGCCTCGACCCCGGGACCCAGCGTCCAGCCTTTGACCGTCTTGGCCAGGATGACCGTGGGCACCCCACCACCATGCTCGGTCGCCGCCTTGTAGGCCGCATAGACCTTCCGATAGTCATGGCCGCCGCGGCGGAGCTTGGCCAGCTCGTCGTCGGTCAGGTGCTCGACGAGCTTCCGGAGGCGCGGGTCGGGCCCGAAGAAATGCTCCCGGATGTAGGCCCCGCCGGCGACCGAGAACTTCTGGAACTCACCGTCGACCGTCGTGTTCATCTTCTCGACCAGGAGGCCGTCGACGTCGCGGGCCAGGAGCTCGTCCCACTCGCGGCCCCAGACGACCTTGATGACGTTCCAGCCGGAGCCGCGGAAGACCGCCTCGAGCTCCTGGATGATCTTGCCGTTGCCGCGGACGGGCCCGTCGAGGCGCTGGAGGTTGCAGTTCACGACGAAGGTCAGGTTGTCCAGACCCTCGCGTGCCGCCACGTGGAGCGCGCCGAGGGCTTCGGGCTCGTCCGTCTCGCCGTCGCCCAGGAAGGCCCAGACCCGCGACTTCGAGGTGTCCAGCAGGCCCCGGTTCTGGAGGTAGCGATTGAAGCGGGCCTGGTAGATGGCGCTGATGGGCCCGAGGCCCATCGAGACCGTCGGGAACTCCCAGAAGTCCGGCATGAGCCGCGGATGCGGGTAGGACGAGAGCCCGTCCTGGGGCGGCGTCTCGCGGCGGAAGTGGTCGAGCTGGTCCTCGCTGATCCGGCCCTCGAGGAACGCCCGGGCGTAGATCCCGGGCGCGGCATGGCCCTGGTAGAAGATCTGGTCGCCGGGCCCGTCGCCGTCCTTGCCCCGGAAGAAGTGGTTGAACCCGACCTCATAGAGGGTCGCCGCCGAGGCGTAGGTGGCGAGGTGCCCGCCGATACCCGTGTAGCGGCTGTTGGCCCGCAGGACCATGGCCACGGCGTTCCAGCGGACGAGGCGCCGGATACGTCGCTCGAGCTCCTCGTCGCCCGGGAAAAAGGGCTCCTGCTCGGGGCTGATGGTGTTGATGTAGCGGGTGTTCGTCAGCGGCGGGAGGCCGACCTGGAGCTGGCGGGCGCGCTTGAGGAGCTTGAAGAGCAGGAATCGGGCCCGCGTCTCGCCTTCGCCCTCGACGACCTGGTCGAGGGAATCCATCCACTCGGTGGTTTCGCCCTGGTCAATGTCGGGGAGCTGGTGCTTGAACTCGTCGATGTACATCGGACTGAAGCGTAGCCCATGGGGCCTCCGGACGCC
>JBEPVB010000057.1:0-14711 GCA_041691215.1 Chloroflexota bacterium | reverse complement strand
TCACGATGGACCTCCACCAGGGCCAGATCCAGGGCTTCTTCAACATCCCGGTCGATGAGCTGACCGCGGTCCACATCCTGTCCAACTACTTCAAGCACAAGCACCTCGAGGACCTCGTGGTCGTGACCGATCTCGGCTTCGCCAAGCGGGCCCGGACCTTCGCCGAGCTCCTCGACGCGCCCCTTGCGATCATCGAGAAGCGCCGGGTCGGGAACCTCGACCGGGCCGAGCTGATGAACGTGATCGGCGACGTCCGGGGCCGCCGGGCGGTGATCGTCGATGACGAGATCGACACGGCGGGCACGCTCCAGGAGACCGTCCGGGCCCTCGAGCGGGAGGGTGTCGAGGAGATCTACGCCTGCGCCACCCACGGCATCCTGTCCGAACCGTCCATCGAGCGGATCGCCGAGTCGGGCCTCCGGGAGGTGGTCCTCACCGACACGGTGCCGCTCCCGCCGGCCAAGCGGATACCCAAGATCACGACGCTCTCGATCGCGCCGCTCATCGGCGAGGCCATCAAGCGCATCCATCGCGGCGAGTCGGTCGGGGCCCTCTTCAGCAGCGAGGTCGACTTCACCCAGGAGATGCTCCTCTGGGAGGACGGCGTGGCCCGCAAGCTCGACACCCGCAACGAGCCCGGCCACGCGGTCGACGAGGACATCGAGGCTGCCGTCCTGGCAGCCGGCACGCAGGCGGGCGATCGATGAGCCTCCAGCTCCACCGCCCCGACGGCAAGGGCGGGCTCGAGGCGCGGCCCGTGGTCGAGCACGACTGGCGCCGCCAGCTCAAATCGCCACGCTGGGGCGCGGCGCTCCACCGGGGCCGTCTCCCGGAGCTCAGCAACCCGGAGATGAACCCGACCTCGGTGGGTCGCTCCCTGATGCTCTGGCTCGGCCTCGCGGTCCTGACCTTCGGCATCCTGGTGGTCGGCTACGGGACCGGGTTCTGGCAGCTCGCCCGCTGAGCCGCGACCCGCTTCCGACCTCGATTCCGGGTTTCCTCGGCTAGACTGAACGGCCATGCTTGGTTTCCTGTCCCGCTTCGTCGACTCGAACGATCGAGAGCTGAAGCGGATCCAGCCCTTCGTCGACGCGGCCAACGCGCTCGAGCCCGAGATCCAGGCGCTCTCCGACGAGGAGATCCGCGCCCGCTTCGGCGGGCTCCGGGCCGAGATCGTCGAGGTCGCTATCCCCGACGAGCCGTCCGAGGACGAGCTGCATCATCCCGACCTCGAGCGCCGCCGGGAGCTCGCCAAGGCCCGCCGCGAAGCCGAGAACGAGCGCATCCAGGCGGCCCTGGACGACATCCTCCCGGACGTCTTCGCCATGGGCCGGGAGGCGATGCTCCGGACGCTCGGGATGCGCCAGTACGACGAGCAGCTCCTGGGCGGCGTCGTCCTCCACCAGGGCAAGATCGCGGAGATGAAGACGGGCGAGGGCAAGACCTTCGTCCCGACCCTCACCGCCGCGCTCAACGCCATGGCCGGCCGGGGCGTCCACCTCGTCACCGTCAATGACTACCTCGCCCGGCGCGACCCGCAGTGGATGGGCCCGGTCTTCCACTTCCTGGGCCTGAGCGTGGGGATGATCACCCACGACGCCTCGTTCGTGTTCGAGCCCGGCCATCCGACCAACGACGAGCGGCTGATCAACCTCCGCCCTGTCAGTCGCCGCGAGGCCTACGCCGCCGACATCACCTACGGCACCAACAACGAGTTCGGCTTCGACTACCTCCGCGACAACATGGTCACCGAGCTGTCCGAACGGGTCCAGCGGGAGCGCTCCTTCGCCATCGTCGACGAGGTCGACAACATCCTCATCGACGAGGCCCGGACGCCGCTCATCATCAGCGGCCAGGCCGAGGAATCGGGCGACCTCTACTACCAGTTCGCCCGCCTCGTGCCCCGCCTCGAGCCCCGCCCCGAGGGCGAGGACGAGGAGGGCGGCGACTACTTCATCGACCTCAAGGACCGGGCCGTCTCGCCGACCGAAGAGGGCGTCGACAAGATGGAGAAGCTGCTTGGGGTCGAGAACCTCTACGACGCCGATCCACGCCTGGCCCGCCACTTCGAGCAGGCTCTCCGGGCCCACGCCCTCTACAAGCGCGATCGCGACTACATCGTCAAGGACGGCGAGATCATCATCGTCGACGAGTTCACCGGTCGCCAGATGCCGGGCCGGCGCTGGAGCGAGGGCCTCCACCAGGCGATCGAGGCCAAGGAAGGCCTCCGCGTCCAGCGCGAGTCGGTGACCCTGGCCACGATCACCTTCCAGAACTACTTCCGGATCTACGACAAGCTGGCCGGCATGACCGGCACGGCGATGACCGAGGCCGAGGAGCTCCACAAGATCTACAAGCTCGAGGTGGTGGCGATCCCGACCCACCGCCCGATGATCCGGGAGGACGGGACGGATCTCGTCTACCGCAGCGAGGACGGCAAGTTCCGGGCCGTCATCGACGAGATCGCCGAGATGCAGGAGCTCGGCCGGCCCGTCCTCGTCGGCACCGTCTCGGTCGAGAAGTCCGAGCGCCTCGGGGAGATGCTCCGGCGACGCGGGATCAAGCACGAGGTCCTCAACGCAAAGTTCCACGAGCGCGAGTCACTGGTCATCGCCCAGGCCGGCCGGACGGGCGCGGTCACGATCGCCACCAACATGGCCGGCCGCGGCACCGACATCCAGCTCGGCGGCAACATCGCCGGCCTGGCCTCGGAGATCCTCCACAAGCGGGGCCTGAACCCGGCCGAGGTCGACAAGGCCACCTACGACGAGGCCTTCGCCGAGGCGAAGGCCATCTGCGACGCGGACCACGAGCGCGTCGTCGCGGCCGGTGGCCTCCACATCATCGGCACCGAGCGCCACGAGAGCCGCCGGATCGACAACCAGCTCCGCGGCCGGGCCGGCCGCCAGGGCGACCCGGGCTCGTCGCGCTTCTACCTGTCCCTCGACGACGACCTCATGAAGCGCTTCGCCTCGGACCGGGTCACCTCCATCATGGAGCGCCTGGGCCTCGACGACGACACCTACATCGAGTCGGGCATCGTGGGCAAGACCATCGAGAGCGCCCAGTCCCGGGTCGAAGGCTTCAACTTCGACATCCGGAAGCGCGTGGTCGAGTTCGACGACGTCATCAACAAGCAGCGCGAGACGATCTACGCCGAGCGCGACAAGGTCCTCCGCAACGAGGACCTGACCGACACCGTCCGGGCCTTCCTCGACGAGGACATCGACGCCCTCGTCGACTCGCACCTCTCCGGCCCGGTCGAGCAGTGGGGCATGGACGGCCTCATGGAGGCGCTCAAGCGGATGGGCGTCGGTCCCGAGGAGGTCACCGAGGAAGAGCTCCTGGACCTCCATTCCAGCGAAACGATCGCCCAGCACCTCCGCGAGGTCGTCGCCGACAAGCTCGAGGCCAAGGAGGCCGAGGTCGGCGAGGAATGGTCGATGGTCGAGCGCTTCGTGCTCCTCCGGACCATCGATTCCCTGTGGGTCGAGCACCTGACCGAGCTCGACGACATGCGCCGGGGCATCGGCCTCCGCGGCTACGCCCAGCAGGATCCCCTCAACGAGTTCCGCAAGGAGGCCTTCCAGCTCTACGACGAGCTCGGCGGCTTCATTCGCCACCAGGTCGCGAGCACCATCTTCCGGGTCACGATCACCCGCCAGCCGGCCCCCCCGGCGGGCGTCTTCCCGATGACGGGGCCCGGCCAGGCCGCAAGGCCGGCCGGCGTGGGCACCGGCGTGGCCGGGGCCATCACGGCCGGCGCCAGGAACGCCGGCACGACGTCCGGGTCGGCAGGAGCTGCAGGAGCGGCCGGGGCGGCTGCCACGGCCTCGGGTTCGAGCGCCTTTTCCGGGGTCCAGGGGGCGCGGCCCTCGATCCCGGGCGTCGGCGCGCAGGCCCGACCCGGGCACACCCCGACGGGCGACAAGATCGGGCGCAACGACCAGTGCTGGTGCGGATCCGGCCTCAAGTACAAGAAGTGCCACGGCCGCTGAGGCGGCTGGGCGCCTGACGGCGGCCCCAGGCCGTCGATGTCACACCTCGCCCGCCTGGGACTCAGCCTCCTGATCGCAGTCGTGGCCGTGACGGGCTGGACCGCCTATCGCATCCAGGCCCAGGGCGCGGTCGACGAGCAGCGCCCCACCGACGCCATCGTCGTCCTCGGCGCGGCCCAGTACAACGGCCGGCCCTCGCCGGTCCTCGAGGCCCGGATCCGTCACGGTGTCGACCTCTTTCGGGCCGGCATCGCGCCGATCCTCATCGTCACCGGGGGCAAGGGCAGCGGCGACCGGACCACCGAGGCCGCGGCCGCCAGAACCTGGGCCGAGGCCAACGGCGTCCCGGCCGCGGCGATCCTGGCCGAGGATCATGGCCGGACGACCCTCGAATCGCTCGAGGCAGTGGCCGTCATCATGGGCCGCCACAACCTCTCGTCGGCGGTCTTCGTCAGCGACCGGACCCACATGCTCCGGGTCCTCCGGATCGCGACCGACCAGGGGATCGTGGCCTGGGGTTCGCCGACGACGACCAGCCCGACCGACGCGGAGGCGGGCAGGCGGACGGCGGCAACGCTCCACGAGCTCGGCGCCCTGGCCCTCTATTTCGTGGGTGCCGGGCACGCAATCGCCGAGGAATCGACGACCGGAGCGCCGTGACGGGCGATTTTCCGGCCGAAAACGCCGGAAATCGTGCGGAAAACGCCAGCTGACCCCTTGGCGGAACGGCGGCCCGCACCTATACTCGGCAGGACTTCCCGAAGACCGGGGGCCTCGCGTCCCGGCACCGCCCCGCGCCACCCGCCCGTGCCCAAGGTGTTGTGAGAGAGGGATTTGTGAAGCAGGCTGAGGAAGCGAGTTTCGTTGACCTGATCGCCTGCGAGCGAGATTGCCGGACCTGCAGCTACGCCGCCGCCCTTGACTGCGACGGGAACTGCGGCGTCTGCCCCCACAACGGCTATTGTCCCTGCGTGAACCCCGTCGTCGCCCGGAGCAAGTCGGCCCTCCGACTCATCGAGCTCCGCCCGATCCTGCTCCAGGATCTCCAGGTCCGGAACTGATGGACGGCGCGTCCATCAAGGACCTCGCGGAGCGGATCCGGTCGACCTCGGGGAGGCTTTGACCTCGGGGCAAAGGAAGAGCGCCTTTCCGCCCTCGACGCCAGGGCTGCGGATCCCGCGTTCTGGGAGGACCAGCGAGCGGCCCAGGCCGTCCTTCGCGAAGCCGAGGGTCTCCGCGACGAGGTAGCCCTGTGGCGAGGCCTGGAGAAGCGGGCCAACGACCTCCTCGAGCTCCTCGGGCTGCTCGCCGATTCGCCCGACGCGGAGACGGAGGCCGATCTCGAGAAGGAGGCCGACGAGCTCGGCAGGACATTCGGCCGCGAACGGACCCTCCTGCTCTTCTCCGGCGAATACGACGCCAAGAACGCGGTCCTGACGATCTCGGCCGGCGCCGGCGGCACCGAGGCCACCGACTGGGCCGAGATGCTCCTCCGAATGTACCTCCGGTGGGCCGAGCGCCATCGCTTCAAGACCGACGTCATCGACTCCACCGAGGGCGAGCAGGCCGGGATCAAGAGCGCCACCCTGACGGTGACGGGCCGCTTCGCCTTCGGCTGGCTGCGAGCCGAGCGGGGCGTCCACCGGCTCGTCCGGATCAGCCCCTACGACTCACAGAAACGGCGCCAGACGACGTTCGCCCTCGTCGAGGTCATGCCCGAGGCCGACGATGACGTCGAGATCGAGCTCAACTGGGACGAGATCCGGGTCGACACGTTCCGCTCATCGGGGGCCGGTGGCCAGCACGTCCAGAAGACCGAATCGGCGATCCGCCTGACGCACCTCCCGACGGGCATCGTCGTCACCTGCCAGAACGAGCGCTCGGCGACCCAGAACCGGGAGCTGGCCACCCGGGTCCTCAAGTCACGGCTCCTGGAGCTGGAGCTCGAGAAGCGCGAGACGGAGCTTCGCAAGCTCCGCGGCGAGCACGTGACGGCCGGCTGGGGCAACCAGATCCGGAGCTACGTCCTCCATCCCTACCAGATGGTCAAGGACCTCCGGACCGCGTACGAGACGTCGAACACGGGGGCCGTCCTGGACGGCGACCTGGATGCCTTCATGCAGGCCGAGCTCGAGCGGCTCGCCACCGGCCGGCCCCCGTCGTCGGTGGCCGACGAGGACGACGTCGCCTCGTGACATTGCGGCCAGAAGTCCTCTTCCGGCCGGCCGGGCCGGCCGACCTGCCCGCCTGTGAGGAGATCTGGCGGGACGGGCTCAACGATTACCTGCTGCCCCTCGGGCAGATGGAGATCCCGCCCGACAACGCCTCGCTGCGCCTCCTCCACGACCACGCCCGGGCCACGGATCCGGAGCTCTTCTGGGTCGCGACCGAGGACACCGGCGGCCAGGAGGAGATTGTCGCCTTCGCCTCGGCCGTCCGACGCGAGACGGTCTGGTTCCTGTCGATGCTCTTCGTCCGGCCGGGCCGCCAACTCGGTGGGCTGGGCCGGGCGCTCCTCGGGCGGATCGTGCCGCCGGATACGGACGCGGCGATCACGCGGGCGGTGGCAACGGACACGGCCCAACCCATCTCGAACGGCCTCTATGCGTCGTTCGGCATGGTCCCTCGCCTGCCACTCTTCAACATCGTCGGCCGGGCGACCCGCCCCGAGGCGCTGGTTGGGCTGCTCGCCGGGATCCAGGCGACCCGCCGGGAAGCGTCGGCGCCAGCCGGCCCGGCCGAACGGGACGGGGACGCCGAGGTGGCCGCCCTGGATCGCGAAACCCTCGGCTTCGCCCATCCCGAGGACCACGCGTTCCTCCGCCGCCAGGGCCGAATCCGCTTCGATTACCAGGACGCCGGCGGCCGCCTCGTGGGCTACGGCTACACCTCCGAGCTCGGCCGGCTGGGCCCGGTGGCCGTCCGCGATCAAGCCCTCCTGGCACAGGTCGTGGCGGACCTCCTCGCCGCCGTCCCGCCGCGGGGCGCTTCGGCGATGTGGGTTCCGGGCGCCGCCGGGCCGACCATGGAGATGCTCGTCCGGGCCGGCTACCGGATCGAGGGCTTTCCAGTGCTGCTGTGCTGGTCGAGGCCGTTCGCCGACTTCGCCCGCTACCTGCCGATCGGGCCAGGCCTGCTCTAGGTCATTGGCCGGGTTGGTTGCCCGGCCCCGCGAACCGGTGGTAGCCTCCCTGTACGTGGCTCTCTCCGATGTGCCCGGGGCCCGGAGTCGCGCGAGAAGGCGCCGAGTGCCGCATCGGCGCGCTGTACCGCGGAGCCAATCTTGACGACGACCACCTCGGGCGCCCAGGGCCCCAGCGATGGCATCGCGCCGCGGCCAGGCACGCGCCTTGATCGCGATCCGGGGGCGAGCCCGGGCAGCTCCGCGGTCCGCCGGCCGGTCCTCATCCTGAACGACGTGACCAAGCGCTATCCCAACGGCCGGGAGGCGCTCCGCGATGTCGATCTCGAGGTCCCGGAGGGCGACTTCGTCTTCCTCGTTGGACCCAGCGGGGCCGGCAAGTCCACGCTCATGAAGCTGATCATCCGGGACGAGCTGGCCACCGAAGGCGAGGTCATCCTCGACGGCGACGACCTGGCCAGGATCCCTCGTCGCAAGGTTCCCCGGGTGCGGCGCAAGATCGGGGCCGTCTTCCAGGATTTCAAGCTCCTGCCGACCAAGACCGTCCGCGAGAACATCGCCTTCGCCCTCGAGGTCACGGGCACGCCCCGCGGCCGCATCTCGCCCGCGGTCGAGCGGGCCCTCCGCCTCGTGGGGCTCGTCGGCCAGGCCGACCAGTTCCCACGCCAGCTGTCCGGCGGGGAGCAGCAGCGGACGGCCATCGCCAGGGCTCTCGTGCACGACCCCCGGCTCGTCATCGCCGACGAACCGACGGGCAACCTGGATCCGCTGATCAGCTGGGAGATCCTCCAGCTCCTCCTCCGGATCAACGAGCTGGGGGTGACGGTCCTCATGGCCACCCACGACGCCGACATCGTCACGGCCCTCCGCAAGCGTGTAGTGGCCCTCGAGGACGGCCGGATCATCCGCGACGAGATCGGCGGCGGCTATCACCGCCGGGTCTGAGCACGAATGATCCGGTTCCTTGCCTTCAGCATCAGCCGCGCCTGGCAGGGCTTCTGGCGCAACGGCGCGATGAGCCTGGCGGCGACGGCGACGATGACCCTGATGCTCCTGCTCCTGGCCGGCTTTTTCATCGTCCAGAACGGGCTGCTGGCCGGGCTCCAGTTCGTCGAGCAGAAGGTCGAGGTCGTGGCCGACCTCAAGGACAGCGCGGCTCCGGCCGATATCCAGGCCCTCGAGCAGCGCGTCGCTGCCCTGCCCGAGGTCAGCGACGTCGCCTACGTCTCGAAGGACGAGGCGCTCAAGCGCTTCCGTGATGCCCGGGCCGCCCAGGGCGAGGAGGACCTCACCGCCTACCTCGACGCGAACCCCCTCCACGCGAGCCTGGAGGTGAAGCTTCGGAACCCGACCGACTTCGGGGCGATCAATGCCGCCCTGGCCGGCGACCCCTCGGTCGAGCGGGTCAAGAACATCACCGACCTCGTGAACCGGGTCCTGACCGTGACCGACTTCCTGCGGACCGCCGGGGTCGTGATCCTGGCGATCATCGGCGCGATCGTCCTGTTCATCATCATCAACGCCATCCGGCTGGCGGTCGTGGCCCGCGCCGAGGAGATCGAGGTGATGCGCCTCGTCGGCGCGTCCGATGCCTTCATCCGCTGGCCGTTCGTGTTCGAGGGTGCCCTGGTGGGCCTCCTCGGGGCGGCCATCGCCCTGGGCGTGATCGCGGCCGTGGCCGACCCGCTCAGCAGCTTCATGTACGACTTCTTCCGGATCCTGCCCATCCGGGTTGGCGCCATCGCCCGAGACGTGGCGATCCTCGTCATCGGCTCGGGGGTCGGCCTCGGGGTCCTCGGCGCGTTCGTGTCGGTGCGGACCTACCTGATCCGGTGAAGGCGCGGCAAAGGGTCCGTGCGGTTTCCGCCACGTTTGATCCGCTCCCGGTGGACCGGGCGTAGGATCGGCGAGCGGCGTGTAGGCTTCCCGGACGCCGCGATCGAGCGCGCTCACGCTGGCGCGCCGTGACGGCCCGCGATCAGCCGCGAAGAGGACCCTCCAGCCGATGCTTCCCGACGCTCCCCCGCCTGCCGGCGACGACCGGACCGATCCAGCCAGCACTGCCGGGTCCGCCACCGACGGCGGCTACACCTCCGCCGAAACGGCCGAATCCGCCGAGATCGTCGACACGAGCCCCATCGTGACCGGGACGGTCCCGGGCCCGGCACCACGTGCCACCGGCCGGGGGTCGCGGGGAACGCTCCTCCTCGGCGTCGCGATCGGCCTGGTGGCGGTCCTCAGCGGGGCCGGCCTCTTCGCCTCCGGCTACCTCCTCGGCCAGCGCCAGGCGACCCAGCCCGGGACGCCGGCCAACCAGGAAGCCGCCTTCCAGCCGTTCTGGGATGTCTACGCCGCGATCAAGGATCGCTACGCCCTCGGGCCGGTTGACCAGAAGACCCTCATCGAGGGCGCCATCAAGGGCATGGTCACCGCGGTCGGTGACCCCTACTCGACCTATCTCACGTCGGACGAGTTCCGCTCCACGCTCCAGGACATCTCCGGCGAGTTCGAAGGTATCGGCGCCGAGATCGGGTCCGTCGACGCCAAAGGCGTGACTTCGGACTGCACGACCTTCGGGCCGGACTGCCAGCTCGACGTCGTCGCCCCGCTGGAGGGCTCGCCCGCCGAGAAGGCGGGCCTCAAGCCGGGCGACATCATCGCCAAGGTCGACGGCGCGTCCGTCGCGGGCCTGACGCCTGACCAGGCGCGCAACAAGGTCCGGGGCAAGAAGGGGACGACCGTCGTCCTGACGATCATCCGCGGCAGCGCGACACCTTTCGACGTGACAATCACCCGTGACGTCGTCCGCCAGAAGGAGGTCGTCACCAAGGACCTCGCCAACGGGACGGTCGCCTACATCCGCCTGACGGGTTTCTCGGACAACGGGGCGGCCGACTTGGTCAAGGCCGTCCAGACAGCCCTGGACCGGGGCGAGACCAGGATCGTCGTGGACCTGCGGGGCAACCCTGGGGGCTTCATCACGGCCGCCCGGACGGTCGCCAGCACGTTCATCGCCGACGGGCCCGTGTTCTGGGAGCAGGACGCGCAGGGCAAGCAGACCGCGACCCAGGCCGGCGTCCCGAAGCCGGACGGCTCGCTCGGCAAGGGCATCGCGACGGATGCCAAGATCAAGGTGGCCGTCCTCATCGACAAGGGCAGCGCCTCGGCCAGCGAGATCGTGGCCGGTGCCCTCCAGGACACCAAGCGGGCGACGCTCTTCGGCGAGACCTCGTACGGCAAGGGCACCGTCCAGACCTGGATCGAGCTCGACAACAACAGCGGGGGCGTGAAGCTGACGGTCGCCAAGTGGCTGACCCCGGACAAGCGCTGGATCCACAAGATCGGCATCATCCCTGACGTGCCGGTCACGGTCCCGACCACTACGCCGGCCGGCCAGGATCCCGTCCTCGACAAGGCCGTCCAGTTCCTGACCGGATCGGCGACGGGCGCGCTCCCGACGATTTTGGAGCGCGCCGCCTGACCGGCGCCCGGCGGCACCACGACCAGTTGCCATCGTCGATCGCATCGGCTACGGTATTTGGGAACGAAAGGAGGTGATGTGCAGTGATAGAACACAGTAGCTGCACCACCTCGCCGGAGAGGACCGTCTAGCCGGTCTTCCGAGCGGGTGGAAGCCGCAGACGAGCGCCGGTCCGCAAGGGCCGGCGTTCGTGCGTCTGCGACCATTCCCTTCACAGCCGCCGGCCGCGCGGCCACGCACGATGTCAGGAGCGACGCAGGAAACCGTGGGCGAAGAGAAGACCATCGCCCAGAACCGCCGGGCCCGGCACGAATTCTCGATCGAGGATACGGTCGAGGCCGGGATCGTCCTGCGCGGAACCGAGATCAAGAGCGTCCGCGCCGGCCAGGTCAGCCTGTCCGACGCGTTCGCCCGGATCGACCGCGACGAAGCCTGGCTCATCGGCGCCCACATTGCGCCGTGGGGGACCAGCAGCGTCCGGTCCAATCACGAGCCGAAGCGTGAGCGGAAGCTCCTCCTCCATCGAGCCCAGATCGACCAGCTCCTCGGCAAGACGAAGGCCAAGGGCCTGACCTTGATCCCGCTCCGCCTCTACATAACCGGCCGGGGGAAGGCAAAGCTCGAGCTCGGCCTTGGTCGTGGCAAGCAGCTGTACGACAAGCGCCGCGACATCGCCGAACGGGACGCCAGGCGCCAGATGGAGCGCGACGTCGCCGAGTCCCGGCGCCGCTGATGCATGGAGAGCGGATCCCGAGTCGCCTGTCAGGGGTGATCCAGGCGGTCGACGCCCATGCAGCCGGCGAGCCAGGCCGGGTCATCGTCGGCGGCGTCCTCGACGTGCCCGGGACAACGATGTTCGACAAGATGACCTGGCTCCGGGCGAACGGCGACGAACTCCGCCTGCGGATGGTCCGGGAACCGCGCGGCTACCCGGCCGCCAATTGCAACCTGGTCCTGCCGTCATCGAACCCGGCCGCGGCGGCCGGCTACGTGATCATGGAACAGGTCGAATACCCGGGCATGTCGGGCACGAACACGATCTGCGTCGCCACCGTCATGCTCGAGACGGGCATGGTCCCGATGACCGAGCCGATCACCGAGCTGACCCTGGAATCGCCGGCCGGCCTCATCGAGCTGCGGTGCGCGTGTCGCGACGGCAAGGTCGAGACTGTCACCTTCCGGAACGTTCCAGCCTTTGCGACCCACCTCGATACGCCGATCGAGGTCCCGACCCTCGGTACGGTGACGGTTGACGTCGCCTACGGCGGCATGTTCTACGTGATCGCCCCGGCCGAGCCGTTCGGGCTGCGCCTGACGCCCGACGAGGGCCGCGACATCACCCGGATCACCGAGCTCATCAAGGCAGCCGCCGCTGAGCAGCTGCCGGTCGTCCATCCGGACCAGCCCGGCTTCGCCGGGATCACCATCGGCCAGCTCTCGGGGCCCGCCCACGATCCGGCGAACTCGCGGCGGAACGTGGTCACGGTCTCGACCGGGGTCCTCGACTTCGCCAGGCCGTCGACCTGGACCGGCGCGATCGATCGATCGCCGTGCGGGACGGGGACCTCGGCCGCCATGGCCGTCCTCCACGCGAAGGGGCAGCTGGCGGTGGGCGACGACTTCCGCCACGAGGGGATCCTCGGGACCGTCTTCACTGGTCGCGTCGTCGAGGAGGCGACCGTCGGTTCCTACCGCGCCATCGTCCCGACGATCACCGGCAGCGCCTGGATCACCGGGTTCTCGAGCTACGTCCTTGATCCAACGGATCCGTTCCCCGAGGGCTTCACCGTCGGGGATATCTGGTAGGTCCCGGCGCTCCGAACAGAGCAGCCCGACACACCCCCCGGGGCGCCGTTGGCCGATCGGTCGTCCTCGGTTAGACTCGGGGCCGGACGCTCTGAGTGCGTCTCGGTCCTGTGGGGATGCGTGGTTTCGACAGGGTCTGGAAGACAGTGAACGCGAGCCGAGGTGCCGTCAGGCCTCGTTAAACAGGCGGCAAAACGAAGTAACTGCCAACAAGCAGTCGACTCTCGCCCTCGCCGCTTAGGCGGTAAGGTGAGCGTGGAAGCCACCCCAGTCCCGCGGGTGGTGGAAGCGTCATTCAGCGGGGCTGCGGTCCGGACAAGCGTCGCGTAGTCCGGAATCAAGCTCGATCTAGAGGCACGTGACTGGACCGACCGGGAGAGTGCCGATCCCCGCCCGGACGGTTGACGAAAACGATCGGACACGCTCGTAGTGGTTGCTGCCGAAGGGCTCTGGACGGGGAGTTCGACTCTCCCCCATCTCCACCAACTCCCGTTCTGGGCCCCGTGGGCCGCCGCTGGGCGGCCGACCACAAGCTGAGCTGAGGCCGAGCCTCAATTTGTGCTTCGGATCGGCAAACCTCAGCTCACGCGTTCCCTCGATCTGGCCGATCGCGGTGCCATCCGAATCACTCCCGATGCGGAGTCGCATCGTCGCCGCTGCGTTGTCGCCAGGTCGATTGGGTCGGCGCCGGACTTCCGTCCTCGGCCGGTGAGTCTCCACCACAGCATGCGGGCGATCCCTGCCGGTTTCGGCGGCAGGTGTCCAGTCGTTCTGGCACGAGTCTTCGACTTTGCGCCGTCCGCATCGTTGTGAGCGCTGCCGGCGAGTGGTCAGTCGAGGGGGACGATCCGGACCATCAACGCGCGCGCCGCCCCGATCACCGCTTCGCGATCGAAGGTGATCACGTACTCGAATCGACGATCCATATCGGGCCCAACGTCGCCAAGGTCACGCGCGACGAGTGCACCGGCGAAGTGCGGCCCCAGGACGACCACGTGCCAGTGTCCGAGCAGCGGGTCGTCCTCAGCCAGACTTGCGCCTCGCACTCCCGGCACGGGTTCCGACACGAGGCCGGCACCGAACATCGCGACCAGCGGGCAGCCGACGGCGAGCTGAGCATACCGGCGGGCCGTGGCATCGGTGAGATAGCGGGCGTCCTGCAGGCAAGCGAGCACCACCGCGCCATCGGGCACGGCCTCCGCCCAGCGCTCCAGGTGTCGAGAGAACCGCAGCAACTCGCCCTTCGCTGCCACACGTGGCCGACGGGTGGGGAATACCGCCTCGATGGGCGTCAGAGCCGGTGTCACCTCGGGGAGACGCAGGGACCGCAGCGGCTCGACGGGCTCGTCGAATCGGTCCGGCAGGGCGCCGGGCCGTCCGAAGCGCCAACCCTGACCGATCGTGGCGCCAAGCGCTCGAGCGGTCTGCTCGTGCTGCAGCGTCTCGACTCCCTCGGCCAGCACGAGCGCGCCGGTCCTTTCCGCTTCAGCCATGACAGCGCTCAGCTGTGCGGCGACGCGCGCCGTGGACCGACCCTGGATCAGACCGAGATCCAGCTTGATGATGTCCGGCCGAAGCAATGGCATGAATGCCGCCGACACATCCTCGGCGCCGACGTCGTCGAGGGCGATGGCCCAGCCCATGGCCCGGACGCGCTCGACCGTGGCAAGGAGCTCTGCGGGCCGCGAGGCAAGCGCACGTTCCGTGATCTCCAGGACGATCCGCAGCTGATGATGGGCTCGCTCGAATTCGGTCTGGATATCGGCCGGGATCGGTCGGCCGAGTGACGCAGGCTCGACATTGATGAACAGGGCGATCGACGGCGGAAGACCCGCCTTGCCCGCGCCTTCGACAGCCGCCAGACGGCAGGCCCAGTCCAGCGCCACCTCTCGGCCGGTCGCGAGGGCGGTTTCGAACAGGGCGACTGGGGATTCGAGAATAGATCCTGCGGGGCCACGTGCCAGGGCTTCGTAGCCGACGACCCCTCCCGCATCCAGATCGACAAGCGGTTGATACACGGCATGGATCAGCCGGTGTTCCAGGATCCGGTCGAGCTCCGCCGCAGGCCCAAGCGGGAGGGTCCGCGTAGGACGGATGGGGCGAACTGTCGCCGGGAGAGTTGGAGTCGTCATGATGGAGCACCTGGTACGGAAGTCGAATCGACCCCGGTCGGCGGATGGAGGACGGGGCTTGTAACGGGCAGTCCGGGGCGACCCGGTCGACGTCGGCGCTCGTGCGACCCAACCGTGCCTGCCCGACGACCGACCCTCTATGGCGCAATGGT
>JBEPVB010000056.1:0-14873 GCA_041691215.1 Chloroflexota bacterium | reverse complement strand
TCGATGATCTCCTGGCAGAGGTTGATGCACTCGTCGCAGATGTAGACGCCCTGGCCGGCGATGAGCTTGCGGACCTGCTCCTGGCTCTTGCCGCAGAACGAGCAGCGATAGGGAACCTTGGGCCCCTTCGTGCTGGTGCTGGTCGTGCTCACGCGGCTGCCTCGCGAAACCTTCGAAGGGTGACCCGGCCCGGCGTCGAGCTCATCCCTTCGACTTCTTCGTCTCCGGTTCCGGGATGCTCGCCACCTTGCTGCCCTCGCCGCCGGCAAGACCGGCGTCATGGGCCTGGGAGATCAGCGAGTCACCCTGGACGTTGTAGACGGCGTCGATGATGCCATAGTCCTTCGCCTCATCGGGCGACATGAATCGGTCGCGGTCGGTGTCCTTCGCGATCCGATCGATCGGCTGGCCGGTGTGGCGGGCAAGGATTTCGTTGTTCAACTGCACCAGGTGCTCCCATTCGCGCATCTGGATGACGGCGTCCGGAGCGTTGCCCCGGAACCCGCCGGAGCCCTGGTGGATCATGATCCGGCTGTGGGGCAGCGCGTAGCGCTTGCCCTTCGCCCCGGCCGCGAGGAGGACCGCCGCCATCGAGGCGGCCTGGCCCAGGCAGATGGTGCTGACCGGCGCCCGCAGGTACTGCATCGTGTCGTAGATCGCGAGGCCGGCCGTGACCACGCCGCCGGGCGAGTTCACGTACAGGCTGATGTCCTTCTCGGGATCCTCCGATTCGAGGAACAGGAGCTGGGCGATCACGAGGTTGGCGAGGTGATCCTCGATCACGTCGCCGATGAAGATGATCCGCTCCTTGAGCAGGCGCGAGTAGATGTCGTAGGCGCGTTCCCCCCGGCTGGAGGACTCGATGACCATCGGGACGAGCATGGCTAGGCGCTCCTGAAGCGGTTCATGTGATTTGGCTGGTGGTAGCGGCGACCGGTCATCCGGCGCTGGCCGGGGTGGCTTCGGTCTCGGTTTCGGCTTCGGCTTCGGGCTCCACCGAGAGCACGGAGCCTGGGTCGGTCGCGTCGATGGCGGCATTGGCCGCGGCGTCGCTGGACGTCACCCCGGCGGGCGCGTCGTCCTCGAGGTGCGGAATCGGCGGATGGTCGGGGTGGGCGGCGAGCCAGCCGTCGACGAGCTGCTCGACGACGCGGCTCCGGCGGAGGGTGCTCTTGACGAAGCTTCGGCCGCGCGTCGATTCGAAGTAGGCCACGGTCTTCTTCTCACGGGCGTACCGCTCCCGGGCCCGGGCGACTTCTGCGTCGACGTCGGCGTCGGCGATCTCGAGGCCTTCGACCTCGGCAACCTTGGACAGGACGAGGAGGACCTTGACCCGCTTCTCGGCATTGGGCCGGAACTCGGTGTGGAGGTCCGCATCGGTCTTCTCGACGACCTTGAGATAGGCCTCCTCGGTGATGCCCTGGCGGACCAGCGACGCCCGGAACTCGTCGTGCATCACCTCGACCTCCTGGTCGACCAGGATGTCGGGCAGCTCGAGCGTCGCGTTGGCGACGGCGTACTCGATGATCCGATCCGAGAACTCGTGGCGGGCCCGGTCGAGCGCATTCCGCTCCAGGCGGGTCTTGATCTCCGCTCGGAGCGCGGCCAGGTCGGCATAGTCGCCCATCGAGCGGGCGAACTCGTCGTCGACGTTCGGCAGGACCTTCTCCCGGAGCTCCTTGAGCTCGGCCGTGAACTGGGCGACCTGGCCGGCCAGTGTGGCCTCGACGTAATCGATCGGGAAGGTGATGTCGAAGGTGGTGGTCTCGCCGGGCTTCAGGCCAAGGAGGTGATCCTCGAATCCCGGGACCAGGCGCTCCTGGCCGAGGATGAGGGGCATCCGCTCGGTCGAGCCGCCCTCGAAGGGAACGCCCTCGCGCGTGCCGGTGTAACCGATGACCGCGTAGTCGCCGTTCTTGGCCCCCCGATCCTCGACCGGCGCGAGCGTGCCGTTCTGATCGGCCAGCTCCTCGACGACGGTGTCGATCTTGGGCTCGTCGATCGGCTCGATCTCGGGCCTGAAGTTGAAGTTGCGATAGTCGCCGAGGGTCACGTCGGGGCGAACCTGGACGGTGGCCGTGAAGATGACCGACTTGCCCTCCTCGGCCTGCTCGATGTCGACGTCGGCGTTGGTCAGGGGCGTGACGTCGTGCTCGATGAGGGCGTCGCGGTAGGCCCGTTGGACGAGATGGTCCATCGCCTCGTCGAGGATCGCCGCCGGTCCAACCGCCCGCTCAACCACCGCCCGCGGGGCCTTGCCAGGGCGGAAGCCGGCGATCCGCGTCCGCCGTGAAAGATGCCGGACGGCCTCGTCGAGGGCAGCGTTGAGCTGCTCCGGTGGAAGCTCCACGCGGACCTTCACGGAGCTCCGCGGAGCGGGAGAAATCGTGCTGTTCATCGCCGAGAAGTATACGGGCGAGGCGTCCCGGGGCCCGAAGGGCGCGATCCCTTGCTATCACGGAGTGTCGTAACCCCGTGTTCGATCCCAGGTCGACGTCTTCGGGGCGAACGGGCTTGGTAGGCGAGAGAGGGGTCGAACCTCCACGCCGCTCACGCGGCACCGGCTCCTAAGGCCGGCGCGTCTGCCATTCCGCCACTCGCCCGGGCATACCCTAATTGATGCCCGCCCGCCTGGCGACGATCACTTCGTCGGCGCGCTGGGCCTCGGGATGTCAGACAAGGTGTCGCCCATCCGTGCCCGGGCCTTGCGGAGGCCTTCGGCGAAGGACGGGCCGTCGGGCGCGAAGAGGCGCTCGGCGAACTCGCGGCCGGCCCGGACCGATGCCGGACGGAGGGCGTTGCCAAGCAATCCGCCCGCCAGGGCCAGGACGTCGCTGTTCTTGCGCTCGGCGGCACGCTGGTCGAGGAACTTGGCGAACTCGCGCTCGAGCGTCGCCCGGACCCGATCCCCATCGGGACCGAGCTTCCGCAGCGTTTTCTCGATCTCGTCGGGAAGCATCGACTTCGGGAGGTCGGCCTCCTTTCCCCGAATCGCCCGCCGGACACCGTGGAAAAGACGCTTGGGACCGCCGAGGAGGAGGAACGCCGCGCCGACGGCGGCCCCGCCGACCTTGGCCGGCTCGCGCCGAAGACGGGCCGGGATGTCGACGGCGGCGCGGGCCGCGGCCTCCAGCCCGACGACCTCGTCCTCGAGGCCCTGGCGAGCGGCTAGGACTTCCGCCCGAGCGGCGTCCGTGCGCGCACCCACTCGATGGTCTCCTTGGTGGTCTCGATGGTCTGGGTCGGGTAGAAGCGGGCCTTGAGGGCACCGGTGTCGATGCCGTCGCGCGACACCCTGTAGCCGGCGACGATGGGCCAGACGAGGAGGGCAATGAAGACGCTCATGGCGCTCCATGGCCGAAGCTGCAGATGGAGCGCGATGCCACCGCCCCCGAGGGCGATTCCGACGATCAGGGCGATGAGCAGGGATCGCCAGATCTGGGAGCCCTTCACGCCCAGCGCCACGAGGGCGGCCAAGAGGGCGACATCGACGAGAACGATCGAACCAAGGAGGACGCCCCAGCCGATTGACCCGAAGATCAGGTCCCCCAGGAACAGGAGCAGTCCGATCGGCAGGAGCAGGGCCAGGGCGAAGATCGCGCCGAGGGCGATGCCAACGAGGAGGGCCACCCTGCCGATCTCGGCGCCGATCTCGCCGGCCTCGGCCTTGGCCAGGTCGACATGCGCGCCAACCAGCCGCCGGGCGGCGCCGATCACCGCGTTGAGCTGGGCCCGGAGGCCCGCCGGCTCACGGTCGGCGGTCGAGGGGTCGGCTCCGGCGGAACCCGGGTCCTGGGCGTCGTCCAACGGGTCTCCACGGCGTGCGGCGCCGGTTCGGCGCGCGTCGATGATAGCAACGGGGCCGGAAGGACCGGCGGCGCGGGCAAACACCCGTATCGTGGACCGCAGCGGCTGCGAACTGCAGCCTGGTCCCGACCGATCCCCGGCCCTCGCATACCATCGCTGAGTGCGGCCCATCGAGCGAGCCGAGCTCCTGTCGATCGGCAGCGAGCTGACGGTTGGCGAAACCCGGGATACGAACGCCGGCGAGCTGGCCGCCGGGCTGACCGCTGCCGGCGTCGAGGTCCAGCGCATGACCGCCCTGCCCGACGACCTGCCCGCGGTGCGGGACGCCTTCGCGGCCGCCCTCGCGACCGCCGACCTCGTGGTCTCGACCGGTGGCCTCGGCCCCACCCCCGACGACCTGACCCGGGAGTCGATCGCGGCCGCCATCGGCGAGACGCCGGCGGTCGATCCCGATCTCGAGGCGTGGCTCCGCGGCCTTTTCGACCGCCGCGGCCTCGCCTTCCCGGCGACGAACCTGAAGCAGGCCTGGCTGACCCCGTCGACGACGCCCATCCCCAATGAAAACGGCACCGCGCCGGGCTGGTGGGTCGATCGGCCCGATGGGCGGGTCGTCGTGGCCCTGCCCGGGCCGCCCCGGGAGATGCGGCCGATGTGGCGGGACTGGGTCGCCCCCCGGCTGGCCGCGCGAGGCCTCGGTCGCCGGACGGCGTCGCTCACCCTCCGGACCAGCGGCCTGGGGGAGTCCATGATCGCCGAGCGTCTGGGCACCCTCCTCGATCGCGGGGCCAATCCCACCGTGGCGACCTATGCCCGAGCCGACGCCGTCGACGTCCGGATCTCGGCCGTGCCGACGGCCGACTCGGCGGCCGAGGCGCTCGTGGCCGCGGCCGAGGCCGAAGTGCTGGCCCGGATCGGCGACCACGTCTGGGGTCGTGGCGACGTCAGCTGGCCGGCGGCCATCCAGCGGGCCCTCCAGCGCCATGGCTGGCACCTGGCGATCGTCGAGATCGGGACACGCGGCTCGGTGGCGGCGCTGCTCGCCGAGGGCCTCGGCGATCTCCTCGTCCGGGCGTCGGTCCTGGCCGAGCCACCACGGATCGGGGCGGGCGCCCGATTCAACCTCCGGGCCTTCGGGGCCGGTATTCGCGCCGAGTCGGGTGCGGACGTCGTGCTCGCCGTCCGGGCCAGGACGCGGGGCAACGACATGGCGGTCTCGGTGGCGGTCGTCGAGCCGGGCGTCTCGCACGAAGAGCGGCGAATCGCCTTCCTCGGCGGCTCGATGGGACGGACCCGAGCCGCCCTTCTCGCGGCGGCCATCCTCCATGGCCGGCTGCGATGAGCCGACCGCCGATCCTCCGTGATCCAGGGCGCGGTTCCGGGTTGACCCGGAGCCTGGCTGCGCTTTTGGGCTACCAAGGAGGCCTCCCGCGTGCCACCATCCCCGCGACGCGCCTCCCCGGCGCGACCGAGGGAGGATCCGCATGCGCCTGACCGTCCTGGGGACGGGCACCGCCAAGCCCGTCGAGGGCACAGGCGCTTCCGGCATCCTGGTCCAGAGCTCGACGACGGCCGTCCTCTTCGACCTCGGCAGCGGGATCGCCTCGCGCCTCGAGGCCTATATCGGGGCGGCCAACCTCGATGGGCTCGTGATCGGCCACATGCACGCCGACCACTGGATCGACATCGCCCCGCTTCGCTACCGCTTCCCGTGGGGCGAGGCCGCGCCGCGGCCGTTGACCGTCTACCTGCCCCCGGGTGGGCGCGAGAAGCTCGACCACCTCGCCCTCGTCATGAGCGAGCGGCCCGGGTTCTTCGAGGTGGCCTACGACGTCCATGAGTACGCCACCGGCGATACGATCCGGCTCGGCGACCTCACGATCTCGCCCGATCCCCGAGGTCATTACGTCCCGGCCTGGTCGATGTCGATCGTGGGGCCGGACGGCGAGCGGGTGGTCTATGCGGGCGACATGGGACCCTCGGACGATGTCGTTGCCCTGGCCCGGGGGGCCGACCTCCTGATCCTCGAGGCGACCCTCGAGACGAGCCAGTACGACGACCTGCGCCGGGGCCACCTGACGGCCGAGGAGGCCATCGATCACGTCATACGGGCGGAGGTGCCACGAGGGATCCTCGTCCACTACCCGATCGAAGGGCGGGATCGGATCCTGAAGCTCTGCGCGGCCCACGACGGCCTCGTCGTGCCGGCCCTCCCCGACACGCTGATCGAGGTGATCGCCGGCGTCGCTCCGGTGGTCAAGCTGCCGCCTGGAACGACCCTCACCGGCCGGTCCTAGGGAACGGCCCTACGAGACGGTCAGGAGGGGCTGGCCGGCGCCGCTCGCGGCCCGGACGCTCATCCGCGCGGCAACAGTCCGGGCGAGGTTGGTAAGGGCCGTCGCGGCTGCGCCGGGCTCTCGCTGGGCGACCGCGGGAACGCCCACGTCGCCGCCCTGCCGGACGGTGATGTCGAGGGGAATGCCGCCCAGGAATTCGATGCCGTGCTCGCGGGCGAAGCGCTCGCCGCCGCCACGCCCAAAGATGTCGATCATCTCGCCGCAATGCGGGCAGGCAAAACCGCTCATGTTCTCGACGATGCCGATGACGGGGACGCTCATCCGCTTGAACATCGCGAGGGCCTTCTCGACGTCGAGGAGGGCGACCTCCTGGGGTGTGGTCACGAGGACGGAGCCCGAGATCGGCACGGCCTGGGCCAGCGTCAGCTGGGCATCGGAGGTGCCCGGCGGGAGGTCGATGACGAGGTAGTCGAGCTCGCCCCAGTCGACGTCGCGCAGGAACTGCTGGATGGCCCCGCCGACGAGGGGACCGCGCCAGATGATCGGCTGGCCGGCCGGGACGAAGAACTGGATCGAGATCGCCTTCACGCCATGGCGCTCGAGGGGGATGATCTTCTCGTCGGCGCTCTTGCCGGGCTGGCCGTCCAGGCCCAGCATCAGGGGCACGTTGGGCCCGGTGATATCGGCGTCGAGGAGGCCGACCGCGGCCCCGTCGCGAGCGAGGGCCACCGCCAGGTTGACGGCCACCGTGCTCTTGCCGACTCCGCCCTTGCCCGACGCCACGGCGATGACGTTCTTGACGCCCGGCAGGAGCTGCTCCGCGGTCCGCGGCGCGGCCCGCCGGACGGTCGCTCCCCAGGTCAGCTCGATCGACTCCACGCCGATCGGATCGAGGGCCGCATGGACGCGCGATTCGATCTCGTCCTTGAGGGGACAGGCCGGGGTCGTGAGCTCGATCGTGAAGGCCACTGCGCCGCCGTCGATCTTGAGATCCCGGACCATGTTCCGGGTCACGAGGTCGCCCCCGAGCTCAGGTTCCTGGACGGTCCCGAGCGCGCTCATGACGGCGGATTCCGTGACCTGCAGCATGGCTCCCTCGCGCTCGCCGGGATTTACGTGGCCTGGGCGTCGATATCCTAGCCCGGGTCCCGCCAACGTGCCGCCGCACCCACCGGATCGTTGCATCTGGCCTGGGCCTCCGGGTCCCCGCGTCGGCGAAGTTCGTGGATCGGCAGGGCTTTCCCTGCGAAATTCGCAGCGGGGCCGGCGCCCGCGGTGAGACTTCCGCCGTTTGACACGCCAGATCGCGCGCGCCTATCCTCCGGCCACGCCGACACCCACCCGATCGCCGTCGGGCGTGCGCGCTGCCCCTTGCCGTTGGCTTTCGGAGGAACAGAACGCCGGTGCCCGAGGTTGAGGTTCGCCTGACCCAGGTCTACAAGGCCTTCGGCAACGACGCAGCCGGCCGGCGGGTCGCCCAGGTCATCGAGCCCTCGGGCAGCGGACTGATCGTGGCCGTCGACCACATCGATCTCGAGGTCAACGACGGCGAGTTCTTCAGCCTCCTCGGGCCGTCCGGATGCGGCAAGACCACCACCCTCCGGATGATCGGCGGCTTCGAGCAGCCAACGTCGGGCTTGATCGAGCTCCATGGCCAGGACGTGACCTGGCTGCCGCCCTATCAACGCAACGTCAACACGGTCTTCCAGAACTACGCCCTCTTTCCGCACCTGACAATCTACGAGAACGTTGCCTTCGGGCTGCGCCGCAAAAAGGTCACCGATGCCGAAGTGAAGCGGCGGGTCAACGAGATGCTGGCCCTCGTGGAGCTGCCCGGCTACGAGGGCCGCAAGCCGTCCCAGATCTCGGGCGGCCAGGCGCAGCGCGTCGCCCTGGCGCGGGCGCTCGTGAACAAGCCATCGGTGCTCCTCCTCGATGAGCCGCTGGGAGCCCTCGATCTCAAGCTCCGGAAGCAGATGCAGGTCGAGCTCAAGCGAATCCAGCAGGAGGTCGGGATCACCTTCATCTACGTGACCCACGACCAGGAAGAGGCGATGACGATGTCCGATCGGATCGCCGTCATGAACCGCGGCAAGTACGAGCAGCTTGGCGACCCGGAGGTCCTCTACGAGCGCCCCCGAACGCGCTTCGTGGCCGGCTTCCTCGGGGTCAGCAACCTGCTGCCGGCCAGGCGCGACGGCGTCGATGGCAGCTATGCGATGTTCCGCCTCGGGAACGGCATCGCGGTCCGCGTTCCGACCGCCCTGGTTGACGAACAGACGGGCACGCTGGCGATCGGCGTCCGGCCCGAGAAGTTCCGTATGTTCGAACCGAGCAAGGAGATTCCCGGGGGCCTCAATCGCTTCGAGGGCGTCGTTGTCGACGCCTCGTATCTCGGCGTCAGCACCCAGTACATCGTTCGCCTGCGCGACGACCAGCGGGTGACGATCTACGAGCAGAACGTCGAGCGCGCCACCAAATCCGAGCTCTGGGCCGTTGGCGAGGAGGTCGTCGTCGCCTGGGCACCAGAGCATTGCTTCGTTGTCGAGGACGAGCCGCACGGCGGCCCTTCCGTCGGGACGGTGAACGTCCTGCAGGCCATACCAGCGTGACTCCAGTGAGAGGAGACCAGATGAGCCCCCGAGATCCATTTTCCGCGCCCAACATCACTCGCCGGAGCTTCCTGGTCGCCGGATCCCTGACCGGCGTCGCCGCCTTCATCGCCGCCTGCGGCACGTCGGGCACGGCCAACACCCAAACGCCGACCGGCACGCCCGCAGCGACCGCCGGGGCAAGCCCTGCGGCGACGGCTGCGCCCACGCCAAAGCCAACGACGTCCGCCGAGCTGAACTGGGCGAACTGGACGTACTACATGGACACCGACCCGAACGACGCGACGAAGTTCCCAACCCTCGAACAGTTCAAGACGAAGTACGGGACGACCGTCAACTACCAGGAAGTGATCGACGACAACGACAGCTTCCTCGGGACCATTCAGCCGCAGCTCCAGCACTCCCAGGACACCGGTTGGGACATCATCGTCATGACCGACTGGATGGCTGCCCGGATCATCCGTCTCGGCTGGGCGGAGAAGATGGACCTGGGCAACATGCCCAATGTCACCGCCAATCTCCAGGACGTTTACAAGGACGTCACCTGGGATGCGACCAACGACCACCACGTCCCGTGGCAGTCGGGCATGACCGGCCTCGGCTACGACAAGGCCAAGACCGGCGCGCTCACCAGCCTCGCCGAGTTCTACGACCCCAAGTACAAGGGCAAGGTCGATTACCTCACCGAGATGCGCGACACGATCGGCCTGACCATGCTCAAGCTCGGCCTCGATCCGAGCAAGGCGACTCGTGCGGACTGCGACAAGGCGATCGCCGAGATCAAGAAGGCTAAGGACGCCGGGATCATCCGAGCGTTCAAGGGCAACGCCTACGCCGATGACCTGCGGACCGGGACGATCGTCCTCTCGATGGCCTGGTCGGGCGACATGGTTCAGGCCCTGATCGACAAGCCGTCGCTTGCCTTCACCGTCGGCTCCGAGGGCGGAATGCTATGGACCGACAACTGCATGATCCCCAAGGGCGCCAAGAACAAGTACACCGCCGAGGTGATGATCGACTTCTGCTACGACCCGAAGATTGCGGCCCAGATCGAGGCCGGGGTCAACTACATCTGCCCGAACAAGGGGGCTGCCGACGTCCTCAAGGCGAATAATCCCGATGCCGCCAACAACCCGCTGATCTTCCCGCCGGCGGACATCCTCGCCCGGCTCCACATCTTCGTCGGGCTCAGCGAGGACGATGAGAAGTACTTCAACGACCAGTTCGCGACGGTCAGTGGCCTCGGGTGAGGTGGCAGCGACTAGCCTGATCCCGCTCCAAATCGACTGAGACATGGGCGCATTCCTGCGACGGCATCGCGGCCTGACGCCGTATCTCCTGCTTGCCCCGGGCCTCCTGTGGCTCGCCGTGTTCTACCTCGGGCCGAGTGTCCAGATGGCGGTCAGCTCGTTCTGGAGCGGGTCGCTCGAGAAGGGTTACGTATTCAGCTTCGCCAACGTCACCAACTACACCAAGGCTCTGACGCGATTCGAGCCCCAGTTCCTGCGGTCCATCCTCTACGGCGGCGCGGCCACGATCCTGACGTTCCTGATCGCCTATCCCCTGGCCTACGCCATCGCCTTCCGTGGGGGACGGTTCCGAAACCTGTTGCTGTTCCTCGTCATCGCTCCATTCTTCACGAGCTTCCTGCTCCGGACGCTTAGCTGGAAGATCATCCTCGGCGATGTCGGGCCGTTCCTCGGCCCGCTCAAGGCGATCCACCTCCTGCCGGACGACTTCCGGCTCCTCGCGACGCCGATCGCGGTGGTCTCGGGTATCACCTACAACTTCCTGCCCTTCATGACCCTGCCGATCTACGTCTCGCTCGAGAAGATCGACTTCCGGCTGATCGAGGCGGCCCAGGACCTGTACGCCAATCGATTCGGGGCGTTCCAGCGGGTGACGTTTCCGCTGTCCCTGCCCGGCGTCTTCGCCGGGTCGCTGCTGACCTTCATCCCGGCCGTCGGCGACTACGTCAACGCCGAGCTGCTCGGCAACCCCGACACGACGATGATCGGTAACGTTATCCAGAACCAGTTCCTGACCCAGAACAACTACCCGACGGCGTCGGCCCTGAGCTTCCTGCTGATGGCCGGCATCCTCATCGCCGTCGTCGTCTATGCCCGCCTGCTGGGCACTGAAGAGCTCACGGCCGGCGGCGCCTGAATGAGCGCCGCGGGTGCCGTGATCGATCGGCCGGGTCCCACGATCGGGAACCGGATCTTCCGGTTCCTGGATCGCTACCTGCTCGTCATCTACACCCTGGCCGCGGTGTTCTACCTGATGCTTCCCGTCCTGGTCATGTCGATGTTCAGCTTCAACGACCCGTCGGGCAAGAGCAACGTCGTCTGGCAGGGCTTCAGCCTGAATGCGTGGCTTCACCCGTTCGAGGTCAACGGCCTCCAGAAGGCCGTCACGACGAGCCTCGGAATCGCCTTCCTGTCCACGATCATCGCGACAGCTCTCGGGACGATGATCGCCCTGGCGCTCGCCCGTCACGGCTTCCGCGGCCGGGCGGTTACGAACCTCTTCATCTTCCTGCCGATGGCGACGCCCGAGATCGTCCTCGGGGCCTCGCTGCTGACCCTCTACGTAGCCATCGGGGTGCCGCCCTTCTTCCCGCTCAACTTCCTGACCATCCTCATCGCCCACATCATGTTCAACATCAGCTACGTGGTCGTCACCGTCCGGGCCAGGCTCGCCGGTTTCCCGATCCACCTCGAGGAGGCGGCCATGGACCTCGGGGCCAACGAATGGGTCACCTTCTGGAAGGTCACGTTCCCCCTCATCCTGCCCGGTGTCATGGCCGCCGCGCTGCTCGCCTTTAGCCTCTCGATTGATGACTTCGTCATCACCAATTTCACGGGCGGCACGATCTCACAGACCTTCCCGATGCTGATCTACGCTAAGACCCGGATCGGCGTCCCACCCCAGGTCAACGTCATCGGCACGATCATCTTTGTGACGGCCGTCGGCCTGGTCGCGATGTCGACGCTCGTGTCGCGCGCCCAGGCCCAGCGCGACCAGCGGGTCGCGAGGCGCCTCACCGCCGATGAGGCAGCCGCCGCGTGAGCGGCCCCACACCCGCCCGCGCCGGAGCGGCGCCCGCGGCGATGCCGCGCCACGACGTCGTGCCGGCCGTCTGGAGCCGGATCACGAACCTCGATGTCGATCGTGGCGAGGGCTCGTGGCTCATCACGACGGACGGCCAGCGCTACCTCGACTACTCGTCGGGGATCGGGGTCACCAACACCGGCCATGCGCATCCGCGGGTCGTGGCGGCGATCCAGGCCCAGGCGGCCAAGCTCCTCCATGGGCAGCAGAACATCGTCTATCACGAGCCCGGGCTGCGCCTCTACGAGCAGCTGGCGGGCCTCCTGCCCGGCGGCCCCTGGAGCGCCTTCCTGTCGAACTCGGGGGCCGAGGCCGTCGAGGCAGCGGTCAAGCTCGCCCGCGTCGCCACCGGCCGGCCGGTCATCATCAGCTTCCGGGGGGGCTTCCACGGCCGGACCGCCCAGACGATGGCCCTGACGACGGCCAAGGACGTCTACCGCGCTGCCTTCGAGCCCCTCCCCGGCTCGGTCCACCACACCAAGTTCCCGTACTGCTACCGGGCGGCCGGCGGGCCCCATCCGCCCGACGCCAGCTGCACCTGCGACTGGGAGGCGGAGCTCGATCTCCTCTTCCACCAGGTCATCTACCCGAACCGGGTGGCTGCGATCATCGTGGAGCCGGTCCTGGGAGAAGGCGGCTACATCGTGCCCGCGCCCACGTTCCTGCCCCGCCTCCGCGAGATCACCCGCGAGCACGGCATCCTCCTCATCGTCGACGAGGTCCAGACCGGCTTCGGGCGGACGGGCGAGATGTTCGCCGTTCGCCACTGGGACGTGGAGCCGGACATCCTGGCGATGGCCAAGGGCATCGCTTCGGGCATGCCCCTGTCGGGAATCCTGGCCCGCAAGGAGCTCCTCGATCGCCTCCCGCCCGGGACCCACGGCGGAACGTACGGCGGCAACGTCGTGTCCTGTGCGGCGGCCCTGGCCACCCTGGCGGTCATCCGGGACGAGGATCTCATCGCCAACGCCCGGGCCCGGGGGGCCCAGCTGGCCGGGGGGCTTCGGGAACTCCAGGCCGATCATCCGGCGATCGGCGACGTTCGCGGCCTCGGCTGCATGGTCGCCATGGAGTTCGTTAAGCCTGGTTCCGGCGACGGGCGGACGCCCGATCCGGACCTCTCCAGGCGGGTCATCGCCGAGGCCCTCGAGCGCAAGCTCATCGTCCTGTCGGCGGGCTCCTACGCCAACGTGACCCGGATCATTCCGCCCCTGGTCACCACGGCCGCCGAGGTGGACGAGGCGCTCTCGACCCTGGAAGCGAGCGTCATCGCCGCCGGCGGCTGACGGTCCCCGAGGGCGCGCGATCGCCGCCTCGTGCAGACTGGCGGCATGCTCGCCCTCATCACGGCCCCCAAGCGGGCGGCCGGGTCGTGACGCCCGCCGACGACAACCCGATCGACCTCCTGCCCCTGGAGTCGCGGCGCCGCCTCGACCGCTTTGCGTCCGCCTTCCAGCAGCTCGGGACCGACGTCTATCCCGCCTTCGCGGCGGCCTCCCAGGATGTCGAGGAGCGTCGTGACGCCCTCGATCGAGCCCAGGAGCTCATCGGCCGTGGCCCTCGACGGGAAGGCGTCCTCGCCGCGCTGAAAGAGTTCCGGGAGTACGCCGTCTGGGCTGCGACCAACGCCCTCAGCGGCTACCAGGCCGCCCTGCTGACGCGACCGAATGCCTCGTCGGCCGAGGATCGCGTCCGGTTCCTGGCGTCGCTCGAACTTGCCGTGGTGGCGGTCATCCTATGGGATGAGATCGAGCCGAACGAGCGCGAGTCGCTCCTCGGGCCGTGGATCCAGATGGCCACCCGGGCAGCCGGGACCTGACGATGGCCGGGCCGGCGGAGCCCATCGCGCCCGACGATCTCGAGGTCGTGCCGGCGACTCCGGAGCGGTGGGACGACGTCGTCGAGCTCCTCGGCGGCAGCGGCGAACGCGGCTGCTGGTGCCAGTCCTGGCGCGGCTCCGAGTCGGCCGATGGGGCCGCCTTCGGGCGGTCGGCGCCGGGTGCCAACCGGATCGCCCTCGAGGCCCAGGTCCGGACGGGCGACTTCGCCCCGGGCTTGGTCGCCTATCTCCAGGGCATCCCGGTCGGCTGGTGCGGGCTCGGACCGCGAGCGGCCATGCCGCGCCTGATGCGGTCCCGGACGATCCCGACGGTCGACGACGTGGCGACCTGGTCCATCGGCTGCTTCGTGGTCCGGACCGGCTATCGCCGGCGGGGCGTCGCCCGGGCGCTCCTCGATGGCGCCGTCGCCTACGCCCAGGCGAACGGTGCGCCCGCGGTGGAGGGCTATCCCGTCGATCCGGCAGGCCGCCGCATCTCGACATCCTTTGCCTTCGTCGGCTTCACCTCGACCTTCGAGGCCGCCGGCTTCCGGCGCGTCGTCCTCACGGATGCCCACAGCGCCGGCCTGCCGCGCTGGCTGATGCGCCTTAACCTGCCCGCCGGCTGATGCGTCGCGATACGGCCTGAGCGATCGGCCGCTAGCCGTTCACGAGTCCGGTGGTGTCGACGACCTCGAAGTCGGCGCCGCTGAGGCCACCCAGGTGGTGGAGCTCATCGTCGTTCCAGCGACTGTCCGGGGCGCCCGTGATGTACCACGGCGACCCGTTGTCGGCGAGGAGCATCCCGTACCGCTGGAGAGCGGTCAGGATGATCCGCGACTGCGGTCCGAAGGCGCTGATGTTGACCGAGGCCTTGAGGCGGACCCGGAGGCCCATGGGCGGGCTGGCGCCGGAGCCCGTGCAGGCCCCACTGCCGGCCTCGTGGCGCGCCGGGTAGATGTAGCCGGCGCAGGTCTGCGGGGCGGTGAAGCGGATGGCGTGCCGGATCGCCCCGGCGGCGACCTCGGAGTACCGCACCAGGCCCGGGAAGATCGGCAGGCCGGCGGCGTCGGCGCTCGTCCAGCCGGGCGGTCGAAGCTTGTTCGAGCCGAGGTTCCAGATCGCGCCCGAGCCGGCCTGCCAGCCGGAGGACCCGTTGGCCGCCGCGTAGAGCTCGTAGAGCGTGCAGGCATTGGTATCGATCATCAGGAGGTGCCGGTCGCTGCC
>JBEPVB010000055.1:0-15141 GCA_041691215.1 Chloroflexota bacterium | reverse complement strand
GGGATGACCCGGGTCAAGGAGCTGGATGCGGCCGGGGTGAACGTCGCCTGCGGCCACGACTCGATCATGGATCCCTGGTATCCGCTCGGCCGGGGGTCCATGCTGGACGCACTATCGATGCTCGTCCACGTCGGCCAGATGACCGGCCGGACCGAGCTCTATCGGGCCTACGAGATGGTCACGACGAACCCGGCGAAGGCCGCCGAGGTTGCCTGGGGAGTGGAGGAGGGTCTGCCCGCGAACTTCGTGGTCTTCGACTGTGCGGATGAGGCAGAGGCGATCCGCCTCCGGCCGGCGGCCCGGTGGGTCGTCCGGCTCGGCAGGATCGTGGCCGAGACCGAGCCGGCCCGCAGCGTGGTCCACCACGCAGGGTCCAGCGCGGCGGTCACGTTCACCAAGCCGGCGGCGGCCGGCAGCTGAGCCAGGGCCATTGCCGAATCCGCGTCGTAGGTGAGGAGGTGCCGCGCCCGGCGCGGCGGATGGAAGGGAGTTCGATAACCCGAATGGCAACCGAATCCGTGCGCCTCGGTGGGATGCCCACCCACGAAGGCGATATGTCGGTCGAGGCTCATGGCATGGATCCGATCCCGGAATCGGGACGGTACGGCTCCGTGGGCCGGGTGTTCACCGTCTGGTTCACGCCGAATCTCGTGCCCGCCGCGTTCTTCATCGGGACGCTGGTCACGCTCGACTTTCTGAAGCTTGGCTTCGTCACGTCACTGCTGGCGATCGTCGTCGGCAACCTCGTCGGCTCGTACTTCGTCGCCCTGCTGAGCACGATGGGACCGAAGCTCGGCCTCGCCCAAATGCCGGCAGCACGCCTGCCGTTCGGAAAGTCGATCGTCCTTCCCGGCCTCCTGAACTGGCTCAGCACCATCGGCTGGGACGGCATCAACAGCATCTTCGGGGCGATCGCGATCACGATCCTCATCCCCGCCCTGCCGTTCTGGGGCGCCCTGCTGATCATCATCGCCGTCCAGGCGGCGCTTGGGATCATCGGCTATGAGGCCATCCACCAATTCGAGAAGTGGATGGCCATCGTCCTCGGGGCGATGTTCGTGGTCCTGACCATCGCCGTCGCCGGGAAGGGCAGCACGGCCCTCACCGATGGCTTCTCCGGCGCCGACCAGATCGGGGCGTTCATCGGCTACGTTGCGATCGTGGCCAGCTTCGTCCTGGCCTGGAGCCTCTACGCCTCCGACTACAGCCGCTACCTGCCGCCGACCACCGACACCCGGAAGGTCTTCTGGTACACGCTCGGTGGCATGGCCATCGCGTCGGCCTGGCTCGAGATCCTCGGCCTCCTCGTGGCGGGGGCCGCCAGCGGCGGTGAGTCGAGCGACACCATCTACAGCATCCTCGGGGGGAGCGGCTCGCTGGTTGCGGCGCTGGCGATGGTCGCCATTGCGATCGGGACCATCGCGGTCAACGCAATGAACGACTACACGGGATCCCTGTCGCTCCAGGCGGCCGGCCTCCGGATTCCAAGGGTCTACTCGGCCGCCGCCGTGGCGGTCCTCGGCTTCCTGTTTACCCTCTACCTCCAGTACAACGGCGACTTCGCCGGCAACTTCATCAACTTCATCCTGTTCATCAGCTACTGGATCACACCGTTCGTCGGCGTCGTCCTGGCCGACTGGTGGCTTCGCGGTCGCAAGGCGGATGCGCACTCCATCGTCGACTTCTCGGCCCTGCCTTCGGGGACCGTGGCCCTGGCGGCCCTTGTCGTCGGCTTCCTCGTGGGCATCCCGTTCCAGAACTCGGCCCTGGGCTACGACTTCGGCGGACCCTTCAACTACATCACCGCGACGTACCTCCACGGTGCGGACCTCGCCTACTACGTCGGCGGGGCGGTGGCCTTCCTGATCTACTGGTTCGGCGCCCGATCGGCGGTGCGCGCCAGCTGAGATCCGGCGCCCACGTAAAGGGACCCCGGCGAGCGATCGCCGGGGTCCTTCTCGTCATGCGGCCGGCGGCAGCTCCGGCGGTGCGTGGAGGACCGGCTCCAGGCCCAGGGTTCGGACGTGGGCCGCGATCTCGGCGCCCGTGGCGATCCAGAGACCGTCGATCTCGCGGGCTCGCGCGATCAGGCGCTCCAGGCCGGCGGCGCGCGACGCCCGACCGGACACGAACGGGTGGTTCGTCAGCATGAAGAGCCCGCCCTCGTCGACCAGCGCCTCGAGCTCGAGCGTCCAGCGCGCAATCACGTCAGCCGGGCTCGCGATCACCCCCGACCCGGTGATCCCCGGCAGGTAGTTATAGGGCTCCCAGTCATCGAGGCTCCAGTGGCCGGGCAGCTCCACGATCGACGGCGCGCCCTGCTCGGGTCCCGTGGCGAGCAGATACGGGTGGTCCGCGTCCATGAGGCCGCTGTCGTACTTGAACCCGTGGCGGACGAGGACTGCCGGTAGGCGGTACGAGAGCTCCCAGTTCGGCGCTCGGTAGCCGATCGGGCGGACGCCCGCGACGGTGTCGAGTGCCTCGAGCCCGCGCAGGAGGCGCTGCTCTTCGGTCGCCTCGTCGAGGGCCGAGTGGGCGCCTTCGTGGAGGTAGCCGTGGTGGCCGATCTCATGGCCGGCATCGCGAATCGACCGAACCATCGCGGGCCAGCGCTCCGCCGAATAGCCGGGTATGAAGAATGTCGCCTTGATGCCCTGCCGATCGAGGAGTCGGAGGATCCGCGGGCCACCCGTCCGCGGGCCGTAAGCCTGGTGGCTCATGACGTCGAGCCAGCCGGCCGCCTTGGGATGGTCGAACAGGATCGCGCTCTCGGCGTCGACGTCGAAGGTGAAGCAGGCCGCAGCCCGGATGCCGGCAGGCCACGCGAACCCGGCGGGCAGCGGCGAGCGCCAGGTCTCGTGGTGGCTCATCCCGAACGGCGGCGCAGGGCGACCAGCGACAGCATCTCGTAGGCGAGGTTGGCAGCAAGCGTCGCCGTCTGGCCGGCGGGGTCGTAGGCAGGGATGACTTCCACGACATCGAAGCCGACAAACTCGACGTCGGTCAGGTTGCGCAGGATCGACAGCATGTCGTGGGCCGACGGCCCACCGGCCTCGGGCGTGCCGGTGCCCGGGGCGAAGCCGGGGTCGACGACGTCGATGTCGAAGCTGATGTAGGCGGGCCGATCGCCGACCCGCTCGCGGATGCGTCGGGCAACCGCGTCGGGCCCGAGCTCGAAGATGTCCTCGGTGGTCAGGTAGTCGAGCCCCAGCTCCGAGCGGAGGCCGGTCCAGTCCTCGGGTCCGTAGAGCGAGCCGCGCAGGCCGACCTCGATCGAGTGGGCCGTGTCAACGAGGCCTTCCTCGATCGCTCGCCGCATCCAGGTCCCGTGGTTGTGCTTCTCGCCGAAGTATTCGTCCCAGGCGTCAGTGTGGGAATCGAAGTCGATGACCGCCACGGGGCCCAGGGACCGGGTCGCACGCAGATGGGGCAGGGTGCAGGCGTGGTCGCCCCCGATGAGGAGGGGCACCACGCCGGCCTCCACGATCGGGCTGATCGCCGCCTCGATGGCCGCATAGCTGCGCTCGGTGTTGCCGGGCACGATCGAGACATCGCCGTAATCGACGCAGGACAGGACCTCGAACGGCGAGACGTCGAGATTTGGGTTGTAGCCCCGGAGCATGACGCTTGCCGTCCGGACCGCGCTCGGGCCAAAGCGCCCACCGACCCGGTAGGTGACCCCGGTGTCGAAGGGCACGCCGACGATCGCGACGTCGACGTCCTCGAGCGTCCGGATGTGGGGCAGACGAGCGAAGGTTGTCGGGCCGGTGAAGCGGGGACTGGCCAGCGAATCTTCGGGCAGGTAGTGCGGCATGGCCTGAGTCTAGCCCGCGTTGACGGGGCGTCGATGGCCGGGATACCATCCCCGGACAATTGAAGAGCCTATCGAGAGTGGTGGAGGGACCGGCCCTTTGAAGCCACGACAACCTGGCGGCGGTGACGTCGACAAGGTGCCAATTCCGGGCAGGACAACCGCCTGCAAGATAGGGATCTACCCCGAACCCTTCCTCTTGCGGAAGGGTTTTCTCGTTCCCGACCGCTCTCGATCCCGGACGACACAACGGCGCGCAGTGCGCCGCCCGACCGATCGAGGAGCGAGTCATGACGACCGAAACGACCACCCCGACCGCGGCGAGCCCGACCCGGGCCGGCGCGACCATGGTCGTGCCGGTCGACGGCGGCCCGGAGGTCGAGCCGACCCTGCGACCGCGCGTCGTCGGCCTTCGCTGTCGCAACTGCGGCCGGGCGGAGGCAACGGGCCCGAGCTTCGTCTGTCCGGCCTGCTTCGGGCCGTTCGAGGTGGCCTATGACCGCGAGGCGATCCGGGCCCAGGTCAGCCGGGCCCGGATCGAGGCCCGCGAGCCCGGGATCTGGCGCTACCTGGAGCTCCTGCCGGTTGCGACGCCGCCGGCCCGTGGCCTCGCTGTCGGATCAACGCCCCTCCTGCCGGCCTACCAGCTCGGGAGCGAGCTGGGCCTCGCCCCGGGCGGGCTCCGGCTGAAGGACGACACGCGCAACCCGACGCTCTCCTTCAAGGACCGGGTCGTGGCGGTGGCCGCCGCCCGAGCGGTCGAGTTCGGTTTCGATACCCTCGCCTGCGCCTCGACCGGCAACCTTGCCGGTGCAACTGCCGCGGCCGCCGCCGCGGCGGGCCTCCGAGCCGTCGTCTTCGTGCCGGCCGATCTCGAGCCGGCCAAGATTGACCATGCCCTCAGCTACGGGGCGACGGTCGTCCCCGTGGCGGGCACCTACGACGACATCAACCGCTTGAGCCTCGAGATCGCCGACGAAGAGGGCTGGGCATTCGTCAACGTGAACCTCCGGCCGTACTATTCGGAAGGCAGCAAGACCCTCGCCTTCGAGATTGCCGAGCAGCTGGGCTGGCGCCTGCCCGATGTGCTCGTGGGCCCCATCGCCTCGGGCTCCCTCTTCACCAAGGTCGCCCGGGGCTTCGAGGACCTCGTGGCCGCGGGGCTGGTGGAGGACAAGCCGGTCCGGTTCATCGGCGGCCAGCCGGCGGGCTGCTCCCCGGTGGCCACGGCCTTCGCCGAAGGGGTCGACGAGATCCGGCCGGTCCGAACGCCTGACACGATCGTCCGCTCGCTGGCCATCGGCTCGCCGGCCGACGGCCGGTATGCCCTGGCCCTGGCCCGCCGCACCGGCGGATCCATCGAAGCGATCCCGGATGCGGCAACGGCTGCCGCAATCCGACGTCTGGGACGCAGCGAGGGCGTCTTCGCCGAGACGGCCGGCGGCGTGACCGTGGCTGCCCTCGAGCAGGCAGTCGCGCGCGGCCTCATCGGGCCCGATGACGAGGTCGTTGCCCTCATCACCGGCAACGGCGTCAAGACCCCCGATGCCAAGTGGTTCGGCGTCGATCGAGCGGCGGCTCAGGCGCCCTCGGCGGACGGCGGTGGGCTGGCGGCGGTCATCGAGCCGAGCTACGCGGCCTTCGCTCGGGCAGGACTCGGGTCATGAGGGCGCCGACGACGCTGCGCCAGGAAGCTCCGGGCCGCCGTCAGGAACCACGATCCAGGTGACCGAGACCGCCGATGTCGTCGTCGTCGGGGGCGGCGCCATCGGCTTGAGCATCGCCTACCACCTGGCCGCCGCGGGGGCGGGCCGGGTGCTCGTGCTCGAGCGCGAGGCCGCCCTGGGGACCGGATCCACCGGCCGCTGCGCCGGCGGCTTTCGGATCCAGTTCTCGAGCGAGATCAACGTCCGCCTCTCGCTCGCCAGCGTGCAGATGATCCGCGAGTTCGGCGCGACCCACCGGCTGCCGCTCGACGTCCACCAGGATGGCTACCTGTTCCTCGTCCGCGACGCAGAGACGTGGGCCCGCTACCAGGCCGCCGCGGCGATGCAGCGCGCCATCGGTGCGCGGGTGGTGGAGCTTGATCCTCGAGCCGCATCCGAGCTGGTCCCCGGTCTCGTCACGGACGGGCTCGTGGGGGCCACCTATGGACCGGACGACGGGCTTGCCGACCCGAGCGGCCTCACGAACGGCTATGCCACGCTCGCCCGCCGGGCCGGCGTTGAGATCCGGACGAACGTTGTCGCGACAGCGATCCGGACGACGCCCGACGGCGGCCGGGTCACCGGCGTGCCGACGCCCGACGGCGACATCGACGCGCCGGTCGTGGTCAACGCGGCCGGTGTGTGGGCGCCGGTGCTGGGTGCCACGTGCGGAATCGAGATCCCCGTCGAGCCCCAGCTCCGGCACACCGTGGTCACGAGCGACTTCGATGGCCGGCCCGAGCGGCGGACGCTCGTGATCGACACCTCGACGATGTTCTTCTTCCATCGCGAGGGGTCGGGCGTGCTCATGGGCATGCCGCCGCAGGCGGCGCCGGTGGTGACATTCGACACGTCGGTCGACCATCGCTGGATCGCCGAGGAGCTCCTGCCGAACGCCGTCGCGGTCCTGCCGGGCCTTGCCGACGCCGGGCTGGCGAGCTCCTGGGGCGGGCTGTACGAGATGACGCCCGATCATCACGCGATCCTCGGGCCCGTCGAAGCGCTCGACGGCCTGTTCCTGGCGAACGGCTTCTCTGGCCACGGTTTCCAGCACGCCCCGATCGTGGGAAAGGTCATCGCCGAGCTGATCGTCGGCGCGCCACCGACGGTCGATGTCTCCTCGCTGCGCCTGGAGCGCTTCGCCCGCGGCGAGCTGATCGGGGAGTCCCATGTGGTCTGAGTCGCGGGCGCCGGAGCGGCGCGCCATACTCCGGCTGTGACCGAGCACGACCAGGCCGCCGCGCGCGGCGCCACCCGGACCGAATCAGATTCCATGGGGCCCGTCGACGTTCCGGCCGACCATCACTGGGGCGCCCAGACCCAGCGCAGCCTTCACCATTTCGACATCAGCGACGACACGATGCCGGTCGGGATCATCCGGGCCTTCGGCATCCTCAAGCGAGCCGCGGCCGAGGTGAATGGCGAGCTCGGCCTCCTCCCGACCGAGAAGCGCGAGCTCATCGTCCGGGCCGCCGACGAGGTCGCCGCCGGCGCGCTGGCCGGCGAGTTCCCGCTCCGCGTCTGGCAGACGGGCTCGGGCACGCAGTCGAACATGAACGTCAATGAGGTCCTCGCCAGCCGGGCCAACGAGATCGCGACCGGTGTTCGGGGTGGCAAGAAGCCGGTTCACCCCAACGACGACGTCAACCGCAGCCAGTCGAGCAACGACACCTTCCCGACCGCCCTGCACATGGCCGCGGCCATAGCAATCGTCGAGGACCTCGTCCCCAGCGTCCGAGCGCTTCGCGAGGCCCTCGATGCCAAGCGCCGGGACTTCGACGGGATTGTCAAGATCGGCCGGACGCACCTCCAGGACGCCGTCCCCCTGACGCTGGGCCAGGAGTTCAGCGGCTACGTCGCCCAGCTCGACGGCGGGATCGCCCGGCTTGAGGCCGTGCTCCCCGGCCTGTTCGAGATCGCCCTGGGCGGGACCGCGGTGGGTACGGGCCTGAACTCGCACCCCGAGTTCGCCGACCGGGTCGCCCGGCGCATCGCGGACCTGACCGGCCTGCCGTTCGTGACCGCCCCGAACAAGTTCCAGGCGCTGGCCGGCCAGGAGGCCACGGTCTTCGCCTCGGGCGCCCTCAAGACGCTCGCCACCAGCCTCATGAAGATCGCCAACGACATCCGCTGGCTGGGCTCTGGCCCTCGAGCCGGGCTCGGCGAGCTGCGCCTGCCCGAGAACGAGCCCGGCTCCTCGATCATGCCCGGCAAGGTGAACCCGACCCAGGCCGAGATGCTGACCATGGTCTGCGTCCAGGTCTTCGGCTACGACACGGCGATCACGATCGCCGGCGCCCAGGGCAACTTCGAGCTCAACGTCTTCAAGCCCGTGATCGCCCACGACCTCCTCCACGGGATCGAGCTCCTGTCCGACGGTTGCCGATCCTTTCGCGAGTTCTGCGTCGAGGGCCTCGAGGCGGACACGGTCCGGATCCGCGAGCACCTCGACAGCTCGCTGATGCTGGTCACAGCGCTCGTGCCCTCTATCGGCTACGACCGGGCGGCCGAGATCGCCAAGAAGGCCCACCACGAGGGCTTGACGCTGCGCGAAGCGGCGTTGGCCCTCGGCTACCTCACGGCCGCCGAGTTCGATGCCGCCATCGATCCGGCGGCCATGACGCGCCCATCGGCGGGCTGACCGCCTACTTCGACCTCGGCGGAAGTGCCCTGGCGTACTCGATCGCCCGTTGCAGCCAGATGTCGATGGCGGCGTCGCTGCCGACTACCTCAGCCGGCATCGTGACCGAGCTGCCCATCGCCTTGCCGGGCATGATCTCGAGCGGATGCGCGCCGGGCATGGCCAGGAGGTCCTCGCGGTCGCCCTCCGAGACGCGGACCCACCAGTCCTCGGCGAACAGGCCGGTCAGCATGTTGCCGCCGACCCAGGCTCCCGGATAGCCGAACATCTGCTTGCGGACGACGTCCGGGGCCGCGTTGCGATCCATGACCGAGTGGAATCGGGTGACCAGCTCTGGCGAGGACTTGGTGAATTTCGGCATCTCGCGAGGCATCGAGGATCTCCGTGACGGGTCGGTTAGGTTGGCGGTGCCACCGCGGACAGGCTACCTCGGGGCGGCATGGATGGACGCGTCGTTTGACGGAATCGGCTCGTGCCCCGATCGTGTGGGCCTGAGTCGCCATCGCCGGGCTTACATTTGCCGGTCCGAAGCGCGCGACGGATCGGATCTCCACCATGTCCCGAACTTCCTTCACGTCCCCGAGCGCCACGGTCGTGGTCAGCACGGATGGCTACTTCGACGTCTACCCGCCGACCGGTCGATCGAACGGCGACAAGCCGGCCTACCGCGGGCGCATCGCCGAGCTGGGCCCGGGCCTGCGTGGCCCCGATGACCGCCTAGCGGTTCGCCCCGACTCGGTCGCCCTGGCCGACGCGGTCAGTGCCTGGTCGGACGTCCACGGCGCCCTGACGGTCCGGGGCGATGCCGGCCATGGCCGCGACGGCAACGAAGAGGAAGCGGCCTAGCTCCAAGCCAGCTCCGGCCCGTTCCAGGACCAGCTTCGGGCTAGCTGCGGATCCGCCAGCGGACGCCGCAGGCGTCCACGTCGCGACGGACGAGCGTCGCCGGCCCGACGA
Source organism: Chloroflexota bacterium (assembly GCA_041691215.1). GTDB lineage: Bacteria > Chloroflexota > Limnocylindria > Limnocylindrales > CSP1-4 > UBA5189. The sequence continues at coordinate 6,026 of JBEPVB010000055.1, read as the reverse complement.
GCTCCAGCTCGACGACGGCCGGATCCGTGAGCGGCCGTCCCGGGACCAGGCGGACGGATTGGTCGCCGACATGGGCCGTCGATGATGACGCGTCGACCTCGAGGCCGACGGTCCGAGCGTAGGCGGCGGCCGCGGCGGCCACGTCGGGGACCGGGATCTCGAGCCCGACCAGGCGGACCTGCCCTCCCAGCGGATGCTCGAACGCCGCCCGAGCCGCGCGGGCCTCGTCGCTCCACTCGGCCCCGCTGAGCTCGTGCTCCAGGATGAACGGCGGAAGCGCGGGCCCCAGCTCTCCGTGGGCCGCATGCCAGGTCACCACCTCGCCATCCGGCCTGGTCCGGGAGCGCGTCTCCGGCTCACCGAGGGGCGAGCCTGTCGCGCGCAGCCGGGCAGCGTCAGCCGCCGCATCGTCCGTGGCGAGGGCGAAGCTCACGAGGCCGGACTGGGAAACCATGAGCGCCGCGAGCACTGGCCGAGCCACCGGGCCCAGCGTCGCAAGCGTTGGATCGAAGACCCCGATCAGCTCGATGTAGGTGTCGCCCAGCCAGGCCAGGCGGTTATGGGTGCCCCACATCGGGTGGCGGCCGCCACCCGTACAGGCGAGGCCGACCGTTTGCTCCAGCTCGACGACGGCTGCCTCCGGATCCGGCACCGCGATGACGAGATGATCCAGTCGCAGCAGCATGGCGCCCTCCTGGCGTGGGCCGTTGCCCGGACCATAGCCGACCCTGGCGTCGACGACGGAAACCAGCCGGCGCACTACCCTTTGTCGAACATGGAACGCAGGGATCGACGGTGATCGACCTGGCGATCGGCGAGGGCGGTGCCCCCGGGCCGGTGCCGCCGGCCGTCCAGCGCGCGCGCTGGGAGGCGGTCGTCCACGCCGGCACGACCACCCTCGCCGACGGGGCGATGGGCACGATGCTCTTCGCGTCCGGGCTCCAGTTCGGCGATCCGCCCGAGATCTGGAACCTGACCCAGCCCGACGTCATCCGGCGCATCCATCGGGGCTACCTCGACGCCGGCTCCCGGATCCTCCTGACCAACACCTTCGGCGGCAACCGCCTCAGGTTGAGCCTCCACGGCAACGACCGGCGGGTCGCCGAGCTCAACCAGATGGCGGCCCTCCTGCTCCGGGCCGAGGTCGACGCGGTCGAGGGCCAGGCGCTCGTGGCCGGCGACATCGGCCCGTCGGGCTCGATCATGATGCCGATCGGGACGCTCGATTTCGATGAAGCGGTTGACGTCTTCGCCGAGCAGGCCTCGGCCCTGGTGGCCGGCGGCGTCGACCTGATCTGGATCGAGACGATGTCCGATCTCGAGGAGATCCACGCCGCCATCACCGGGGTGCGCCAGGTCACGCCGGCAATTCCCCTCATCACGACAATGACCTTCGACACCCGCGGCCACACGATGATGGGTGTCAAGCCCGAGCGGGCGGTCCACGCCCTCGCCGAGTGGGGTGCCGACGCCATCGGCGGCAACTGCGGCAACGGTCCGGATGAGCTCATTCCGGTCATTGCCAAGATGCGTGCCGCGGAGCCGGACGTCGTCCTCGTCGGGAAGTCGAACGCAGGCATGCCGGAGCTCGTCGACATGAAGGCCGTCTACCGGGCGGCGCCCGAGATGATGGCGACCTATGCCCAGGACATCCGCGACGCGGGCGCCTCGATCATCGGTGCCTGCTGCGGCTCGACCCCGGCCCACCTTGCGGCGATGGCCAGGGTCCTCCGGACCGCGGGCTGACCACCCGCGGGCCTCGGCTCAGGCGGCTGCCCGGAGCGTGAGGCCGCGCCGGCCGGCCATGAGGGTCAGGCTGTCGGCCTCGATCGCGTAGGTCGCGGCGCCGCTCAGGACCGCGGAGACCGCCTGTTCGAGTCTCATGACCTCGGGCGGACAGCCCCGTTTGGTCAGGCCGATCGCAGCGAAGGTGATCGACCGATCGGTGGTCGTCGCCGTCCCGCTGCCGCTGTTGCAGCCGGTCTCGACGTCGACCCGCCCGGCGGAGAAGGTCAGGGCCGCGACGGCGCCGATCGGGAGGCTGGAGGCGGCATCGCCCGAGATCACGCTAACGACGACCCAGCGCGTCCCGAGCAGTGGCCGATCCGGATCGGCGACCTCGCGGTCGAGGAAGGTCACCCGAACCCCGTTCCTGGCGAGCGTCAATGAATTCCCATCGAGCGCGAACGCCGCCCCGTTGAGCAGGTCGGCCACCCACTGGTCCTGCGTCATGAGGGCCTGCGCGCAGCCCATGTCCGTGGTGGCCAGCTGCGGAGCCAGGATCCGCCCGGCGTCGAGGCGATATGGCCCGCCCATCGAGTTGCAGCCCGCGATGGCGCCAACCTCGCCATTAATGAACGAGAGGCGTATCCGCGATCCCGTCACGAGCACCCGGCCGTCGATCGCCGTCGAGAAGAACGTCCGACCCTCGAGGCCGCTGGCGCCGGCCGAACCGCCCGGAGCGCGGCTGCTGGACGACGGCGAAGCCCCGCCGCCGCAGGAGGCGAGGAGGACCGTCGACAGGAGCGCAAGGGCGAAGGCGAGGTGGTGTCGCATGGCCCCAAGACGACGATGAGGCTCTCCGGTTCCCCGCTGCCCAGTCATCACATGCCCCGGCGGTCGATCGGGGCGAAGCGCGGGCCGTAGCGCGGGGCGCCGACGCCGCTCAGCTCAAGAAGGCGGACCACTCGGGCGCGATGGCCTCGCCAGGGTTCCAGGAGGGTGAGCATGCGGTCGTCCGTCCCGCGCGGCTCGCCGGCCAGGGCGAACACGACGATGTTCTTGAGGTGGAAGTCGCCGACGCTCACGGCGTCGGGGTCGCCAAGCGCCCGGAGGGTCACTTCGGCGGCGGTCCAGGCGCCGATCCCTGCGGTTCGGCGCAGCACGGCGCTGGCCGCCGCGCCGACCTCGCGACGTGAGCCTGGCAGCGCCGCCAGCTCGTCCAGCCGCTCGGCTGCCGCCGCGGCCCGACGAACGGTCTCCGCGCGGCGCTGCTCCAGGCCGTGGGGATGGAAGGTGTAGTAGGGGAGTGAGGCAAGGAGTCCCGGCGCCGGCTGCAGCCGGAGGCGTTGCGCATTCGCGATCGGTCCCGGGGCTGGCTCACCGTGCTCCCGAACGAGCCCGCGAAACGCGCCGGCCGCCTCCATGCCGGTGACCTTCTGCTCCAGGATCGCGGGAAGGAGCGCCTCGAAGACCGCCCCGGTCCAGCCCAGCCGCAGGCCCGGCCGCCGCCGGGCGAGATCGGCGACGAGCGGATGCCTCGTCGGGTCGAACCCGTCGAGGTCGTCGAGCTGACCGAGCAGCGCGGGCAGGCCGTCGAGGACCCGTTCGGCGCCCGGGCCCCAGGCCTCCGCCTCGGCCCGGGTCCCGCGAAGCTCCACCAGCAGCGTCGCCGCGCCGTCGGGCGTCCGGGTTGCCCTCGTCGCCGCGCGCCCGGAGAGCCGACCCGACGGATCGCCCGACCCGCGAATATGAAGTCCCAGGACTGCCCTCAGATCCAGCGGGCCGGTCAGCTCCAGCGTTCGGCGTGGCACGGAGCGATTGTCATCTCCCTGACAGCCAAATGCGCGGGTCCGCTCAGGCCGGTGCGAGGCCGCACCACCTACCGTCGTCGGTGACGTGCGACACCCCCGCGTCGTCGCGGGTGTGGTGCTCATCGCCGCACTCGCCGCGGTCGCCGTCCCGGGGTTGGCTCTCTCGGAGCCGCCCAGCAGCTCACCGATCATCGACCCGTCGGATCTCTCGCCGGTTCACTTCGATGGCGCACCGGGACCGGCGGCGACGATGCTCAACCGATCACTGCCCTATCCGCTGGATTCGTACCGCGACTTCGCGGTCGAGGCGCCGAACCTGGCTGCCCTGGCGGCGCCGCCGGTACCGCCCAAAACAGTCCCCATCACGGCCTCCACGCCAACCACGAGACCGGTCGTGGTGAAGCGCTGGCACGATGACATCGACGTTTCCTGGTACGGGCCGGGCTTCTACGGTGGCCGGACCGCCTGCGGGCAGGCCTACACCACGACGATCCTCGGCGTCGCCAACCGGACCCTGCCCTGTGGCACCCTGGTCACGTTCCGCAATCCCGACAACGGCCGGACGATCACCGTCCCGGTCATCGATCGGGGTCCGTACGTCGCCGGCCGCCAGTGGGACCTCAGCGGAGCCGCTTGCATCGCCCTCGGGCACTGCTACAGCGGCGAGATCCTGTGGCGGTTCGGCTAGGTCGGCCGGGACCCGGTCAGGCGAGCGGCTCGAAGCGGGCGGTGAAGTGGCGGAGCGCCGGCGGAGCGGCCACGATTCGCATCCCACGCAGCGCGTCGGCTCGCGCTGCGACGGAACAAACGACCTCGATCACGTAGTCGATGTGGCTCTGGGTATAGGTCCGGCGCGGGATGGCCAGTCGAACCAGGTCCATCGGCGCGGCCGTCTCGGAGCCGTCCGGATGCTGCCCGAACATGACCGTCCCGATCTCGCAGCCACGGATGCCGCCCTCGCGATAGAGGGCCACCGCCAGCGCCTGGCCAGGGTACTCGAGCGGCGGGACGTGGGGCAGCAGGGCTCGTGCATCGAGGTAGATCGCATGGCCACCGAACGGCTTCACCAGCGGGACCCCAGAGGCATCGAGGGCTGCGCCCAGGTACGCGGTCGACTGGATCCGATAGCGGAGATAGTCCTCGTCGACGACCTCGCGGAGGCCCTGGGCGATGGCCTCCAGATCGCGGCCAGCGAGGCCGCCGTAGGTGACGAAGCCCTCGGTCAGAATCAACAGGTTCCGGCACTGCTCGGCGAGGACATCGTCGTTCATCGCCAGCCAGCCGCCGATGTTGGCCAAGCCGTCCTTCTTGGCCGACATGGTCATCCCGTCAGCCAGGGCCGCGATGTCGCGGACGATGTCGGGGATCGAGCGATCCGCCTGGCCCGGCTCGCGAAGCTTGATGAACCAGGCGTTCTCGGCGAACCGGCAGCCGTCCAGGAAGAGCGGCACGCCGTGGCGGTCGCAGATCGCCCGGACCGTTCGGAGATTCTCGAGCGAAACCGGCTGGCCGCCGCCGGAGTTGTTGGTGATGGTCACGAAGACCACCGGCACGCGACCCGCATGATCGGTCAGGAATTCGTCGAGGGCGACGACGTCCATATTGCCCTTGAAGGGGTGGATTGCCGATGCGTCGCGGCCCTCGGCGATCACCAGGTCCACCGCCTCGGCGCCCGTCGCCTCGACGTTCGCCCGGGTGGTATCGAAATGGGTGTTGTTCGGGATGGCCTTGCCGGGTCCGCCGATGACCGTGAAGAGGATCTTCTCGGCCGCTCGACCCTGGTGGGTCGGGATCACGTGCTTGAACGGAAACAGGGCCTGGACGCTGTCGAGGAAGGCGAACCAGCTCGGGCTGCCCGCATAGCTCTCGTCGCCGTGCTGGATGGCGGCCCACTGATCGCGGGACATCGCGCCGGTGCCGGAATCGGTGAGGAGATCGATGAGGACGTCGTCGGCGTGGAGGTTGAAGAGGTTGTAGCCCGCGACCTCGAGCGCCCGCCGGCGCTCCTCGACCGTCGTCATCCGGACCGGTTCGACCGAGTGGATGCGGAACGGCTCGATGATCGTCTGCCAGCGGTCCACGAGCCGATGGTACGTCCGAAGGGGCCCCGGAATCAGCGAGGCCCCCGGCGGTTGCCGGGGGCCTCGGAGGGTGGCGAGTCGACGAGGTCAGCTGAGGGCGCAGCTCCCTCGACCGCTGTTCTTCCATTGCCGCTGGATGAGCCAGTTGTGGCCCCCGAAGGTCACGTTATAGAGCGCGCCGTTGGGGGCCGTGTGGGTGGTCCCGAAGGTCCAGGCGCACTTGTCCGCGTTCTCGTAACCGCGGCGGTCGTACCAGGCGTTGAGATCGGGGTCCGTGTTGGCCTCCTCGATCTCATGGGTCAGGGTGTTGACCTCGGCATCGGCGGGGTCATTGTTCGGGCCCGTCGTCTGCGCCTCGCACGAGGTCGAGTAGGCGTTGTAGGGCATGACCGCGTAGATGACGTCCTGGCCG
>JBEPVB010000054.1:0-15156 GCA_041691215.1 Chloroflexota bacterium | reverse complement strand
CGACGATCTGCTGGCCGGCGACCTGCTGGGTCTCCTTGAGGAAGATGTCGGGGATCGAGGCCGGGTTGGCCGCGGCATAGAAGCGACCCCCGCCCTGCGTCGCGAGCTGCTGGAGGAACGGATTCGCCCCGCCGCCTGCCCCGACCGTCGAGAGGGTGATCCCGTCGGCCTTCATCCGGGCCAGGATCTGGTCGTATTGGCCGGAGCGCGACCAGCCGTCGGTCAGGAGGATGATGTGGCGCCGGGTGGCCGTAGTCTTCTCCAGGGACTGCACGGCTTGGTCCAGACCGGAATAGATGTTCGTGGTTCCACTTGGGTTGATCGAGCCGAGCGTGCCCTGGAGGTCCGCGATCTGGCCGACCGGCTTGGTCTGGACCACCCAGTGCGCCTCGGAATCGAAGGCCACGACGCCGAGCTCGTCACGGGCGGTCATCGCCGCGGCGGCCCGCAGGATGGCCTCCTTGCCGATGTCGACCTTGCGGACGCCCTGGAGCTGACCGCCACCCTGTCCGCCCTGGAACGAGTTGCAATGGCAGGCATCCATGGAGCCCGACTTGTCGATGACGACGACCAGGGCGATGTCCGGTTCCTGCTTCCGGTTCCGGACGCCCATGTCGACGGGCAGCGTCTCTTCGAGGGGGGTCTTGGTATAGCCGCCGGCGCCGTAGCTGTCGGGCCCGCCGATCATCACCAGGCCGCGCCCGAGGTCGCGCACGTAGACCTGGAGCGCCCCGAGCTGGCGGTCGCTCAGGCGGATCCGGGGCACGTCGACGAGGACCACGCTGTCATAGGACGCGAGCCCGGCGAAGTCGCTGGGGAGCGCCTCCGGGAGGACCGAGTCCACCTTCTGGCCCTCGGTGGTCAAGGCGGTCACCAGCTGGGCCGCGACGTCCTTGTTGCCGGCCAGGACGAGGATCCGGGGCTCGCCCTTGATGATCGTGTTCGAATCGGCCCGGTTGTTCTGGCTGAAGGTGTCCCTCGCTGCCTCGACAACGATCCGGAAGGTGTGGAAGCCGGGCTCGGCCAGCCTGACGTCGAAGGTCAGCAGGTTCTCCCCGACCGCGAGGTCCACGCCCCTGCTGGCGACCTGCTGGCCGTCCGCGTAGAGGCGAATCGTGGCCGGCTGGGCGACGCTCGAGGCGATCGAGGCGACGGCCTGGATCGTCTCCCCGAGCCGTGCCGTCGACGGCGTCTGGAGTCGCTCCACGAGGACCTCGTCGCGGCGCTCGAGCCCCACCACCCGCGTCTCGACCTGGATGCCCCGGGCGGCCGCAAGGGCCGCCTCCTGCTGGCCATGGCCGGTGGTGTCGTTGCCGTCCGAGATGAGGACGATCCGCTTCTGCATCTCGTCGGGGAAGAGGGCCGACGCCAGGCGCAGCGCGCCGCCGATGTCGGTCGCCGCGGTGACCGGCGTGGACCGGATCCGGTCGATCGCCCGGACCTCCTCCGGCAGCCGCTCGACGAGGGCGTCCTTGCCGAAGCCAACGACGCCCGCGGCATCGCCCTGGGGCATCGCGGCCAGGCTCTGGCGGAGGAAGGCCAGGGCCGATTCATGGCCGTCGTTGCCCACCGAGTCGGACAGGTCGACGACGAAGACGGTGGCCAGGCGGTCGACCGGCAGCACCAGCTGGAAGCCGGCGAGGGCGAACACGAGGCAGGCGAGGAGGACGGTCCGGACCGCGATCGCGATGCGCCGCCGGGCCGTCCCGATCCGGCGTCGGGCGGCGAGATAGGGCACGAACGTGATGAGCAGGGCCGGCACGAGGAGCAGGAGCCAGGCTGGGCTCTCGAAGCGGATGCCCATCTAGGCGCCCCGGCTCCCGGCCAGGCGGGCCCGGAACGCACGCCATAGGCGGAGGACCGCGTCGCGCTGGTAGACGAGCCATTCCGCCATGAGGACGAGGAGGACCAGGAGGACGATCGGGATCCAGAGCTCGTCGCGGGCCTTGGGTCGCTCCGCCGTCGCGGCGCCCGCGGCGGCCGTTGGGCTGGGCGACGCCACGGCCGGGGATCCCGCGCCGGCCGATGGCCCAGGAGAGCCGGGCCCGGCGCCGGCTCCGGGTCCGCCGCCGAGGGCCTCGATGGCCACCGGCGAGCCTGGCGCGATGTTCGACTCGGCGGCATCGAAGAGGTCCACGGCGAAGCGCGCCGGGGCGTTGGGGTCGGCCGGCGGCGCCGTCGGGACGGGCGGCGACGAGGCAGCGGGCGACGGCGCCGCTGAAGCCGCCGGGCTGGCGGTCGGCCTCGTCGTGCCGGTCGGCAGCGCTACCGGGGAGGGGGTTGCCTCGGGGAAGGTGGCCGTTGCCGTGTAGACGCCGAGCTGGTCGGTCTGGCTGAAGCTGACGCTGGAGCTGCCAGGCGTCCCGGGTGCCAGCTGCACGTTGGCGCCATCGGGCTTGGTCACCGTCAGGCTCGTCGCGTTCGAGGGCAGCGGCAGGGCGACGGGGCTGCCCGGCTCAATCGCCGCCGTCGGCGCGGCGGACCCGCCCATGAGCTCGCCGGCCAAGTTGGAGACGAGGATCGGGAAGGCGACCTGGAGGGGGAGGTCAGACAGGCGCGGCTCGAAGGCCAGGACCCCCGCTCGCCGACCGGCGAGATCGCCGGCGTACAGGAGCGGCGCCCCGCTCGGGCCGGGAATGATGGCCCGGGCCCAGGCCGGCAGGACCATCTTGATGGCCGTTCCGACGTGGGTCGTCGAGAGGTCGACATAGCGGAGGACTGGCTCTTCGGGATCCAGGGATCCGATCGCGGGGTCCTTGATGGTCCCCAGGACATCGCCCAGGACGCTCGACGCCTTGGGCGCGATCGCCAGGATCGGGCCCGCCGGGAGCACCGCCGGCAGCGTCCCCTCGAAGATCACGAGGTCGAACAGCTCCGGGTGGGTAGTCGGGCCATAGACGGCCGGCTTGACGCCATAGAGCTCCGTGTTCGGGAGATAGGTGAGTGCCGTCTCCAGGTACGGATCCCCTTCTGCGACGAGGAGGATCCGTCGCAGGCGCTGGGGCGGAACGACCGCCCAGGCCCGATCGTCGAGGGCCAGGTTATCGGCGGCCGGGCCGGATCGGTCCAGGCGCACCTCCACGACCTGGACCGCAGCCGGGATGTCGTCGATGATCGCGTCGGCTCGAGTCTGGGCATCGAGGGTCAGGTCCCGCGCCTCCAGGAGCACGCCGTCGCCGTAGACCTGGAGGCGGCGCTGGGCGGCCTGGATGTCGAGGTTGGCCACGCTGACGAAGACCGACCGGGTGACGCCCGAGGCCGCTTGGCGAACGGCCAGGGCGACGATGGCCTGGTTGCGCCGGTCCCTGCCCACGGCCAGGACCTTGACCTTGTGCTGGAGGCGCGACGTCGGTGCCACGGCCAGCGCCGCGTCGGTCGCGACGAGGATCTCGGCATCGCCCGACCGGGCCGCCAGCGCATCGGCGAGGTTCAGGGCATCGCCAAGGTCGCCGCTCACTGCCTGGACGGCCAGGCCCTGGACCGCCGCTCGGACGCGACCCATGTCGCCCGTGGAGTTGACGACGACCCGCGCCGTCCGCCCCGCGGCGACGACGCTGACCACCCCGCCGGCGGGGAGGTCCCTGAGGACATCGAGCGCGGCCGCCTTGGCGACGGTCAGCCGGTCCGGCACGACATCCGTGGCCGCCATGCTCGCCGACGTGTCGATGACCAGGACGAGGTCCTGGGCCAGGCCCGCCGGCCGCTCCAGGAACGGTCGTGCCGCGAGGGCCGCGAGCAGCAGCACGAGGAGGAGCTGGAGGAGCAGGAGAAAGCTCCGGCGGAGGCGCTGCCACGGTGCGTTGGCCTCGACATCCGCGACGAGGCGCTGCCAGAGCAGCGTTGACGGCACGACCGCCTCGTCCCGACGGAGCTTCAGGAGGTACATCGCAACAACGGCCGGCACGAAGACGAGGCCGAGCAGGGCGAGCGGCGAGATGAAGCTCACGGCCTAGCCGACCACCTGGCGTCGACGCAGCTCGGCGAACATGAGGTCGCTGAGGGGGACATCGGTGGACAGCGGCACGTACGTCGCTCGGCGCCGGGCGGCGAGATCGGCAAAGGCCTGCCGCCAGGCCTCGAGCCGGGCCTTGTAGCCGTCGAGGGTCGCGAGGTCGACGGTCACGTCGATGCCATCGCCGGTCTCGACATCGACGAGCCGGAGGTCTCCCTCCATCGGCGGGTCCAGCTCCTGGGGCGAGAGGACGTGGAGGATGATCAGCTCGGAGCCGGTGGCGGCGAGCTCGCGGATGACGCGGTCCGCATTGGGGTCGAGGAGGTCGGACAGGAGGACGATGACGCCCCGGCCGGAGAGCTGGGCGCCGGCGTGGCGGGCCGCGGCCATGAGATCCGTCGGGCCATCGGCCGTCCCGATCCCCGACAGGGCCGAGAGCAGCCGGAAGACCCGCCCCGAACCCCGCAGGGCGACCTGGCGCCGGCCGGCCCGGCCGCCGAGGGACGTGATCGCAACCCGATCCTCCGAGGCGAGCCCGATGTAGCCCAGCGCCGCGGCGGCGCGCTGGGCGAAGAGGAGCTTGGACGGCGTCCCAGAGCCCATCGAAGCCGAGGCGTCGATGAGGAAATGGATCGTGACGTCCTCCTCCTCTACGTAGAGCTTGATGAACAGCTTCTCGAGCCGGGCCAGGACGTTCCAGTCGAGCTGCCGAAGGTCGTCGCCCAGGGCGTAATCCCGGAAGTCGGCGAACTCGACGGACTGGCCCCGCTTGACCGAGCGACGCCCGCCCTTCAGGCCGCCCCGGACCGGGGCCCGCATGAGGACCTTCAGGCGTTCGAGCTGGCGGAGGAAGCCCTCGTCGAAGACCGTCGGGTCGATGGACGAGGGCAGGAAGACCGGGCGCTCGCCTCGGCCCCCGGCGGCGCGCGCGGCGCTGTCGGCCGGCGCCAGCCCCGCGGCCACGTCGGGCGGCGGCGGCAGCCCGGCGGGTCCGTCCATGGTCTCGATTCGTGGAGTTGGTGGTTGTGGGTCTGGACGCTACTCGACCGACGGCGCGGGGATGGCGTCGAGAATCGTCCGGACGATGGCCTCGGTCGTGATCCCCTCCGCCTCGCCCTCGAAGTTGAGGATGATCCGGTGCCGGAAGGCCGGCATGACCACCGCCCGGATGTCATCGATGGCAACGTTGAAGCGGCCGTCGAGGAGGGCATAGATCTTGCCGGCCGTCACGAGGGCCTGGGCCCCCCGGGGCGAGCCTCCATAGCGGACGTACTCACGGACGAGCTGCGGGGCCCGGGGCTGGTCGGGATGGGTGGCCGCGAGCAGGCTGACGGCGTAAGCCGTGACATGAGGCGCGATGGGGACCGCCCGGGCGAGGCGCTGCATGGCCACGATCTCGGCGGCCGTGCAGACCTTCTCCGCTGTCACCGAGTCCGCGCCGGTCGTCCGATCCATGATCGTCACGAGGTCCTCCTCCGACGGGAAGGGGACCATGACCTTGAACAGGAAGCGGTCCAGCTGGGCCTCGGGCAGGGGGTAGGTGCCCTCCATCTCGAGCGGGTTCTGGGTGGCCAGGACGAAGAACGGGGGATCGAGCGGATAGCGCTGCCGGGCAACGGTGACCTGGTGCTCCTGCATCGCCTCGAGGAGCGACGACTGGGTCTTGGGCGTGGCCCGGTTGATCTCGTCGGCGAGGACCAGGTTGGCGAAGATCGGGCCGGGCTGGAAGCGGAAGATCCGCTTGCCCTCTTCCTCGACCAGGATGTTCGTGCCGGTGATGTCGGCAGGCATCAGGTCGGGCGTGAACTGGATCCGGTTGAAGTTGCAGTCGATGACGTCGGCGATCGTCCGGACGAGCATGGTCTTGCCGAGCCCCGGCACGCCCTCGAGGAGGACATGGCTGTTGGCCAGCAGCGCGGTCACTGTCTGCCGGACCAGCTCACGCTGGCCGACGATGACGCGGCCGACCTCTCGCTCGATGTTGATCGCCTGGGCGGCGAAGGCCTCGGGAGTCAGGCGCGGGGCGGACCCGGCCTCGAGCGTCGTATCCATCGGATCCTCCGGGCCGATGCGGGCGATGGCCCGCCGGCCGCCTACTTGGTCGGGTCGAGGGAGCTGAAGTAGTCGCGCACGTAATCCTTGACCGAAAGCGGCACGTAGCCCCGGTCGAGCGACGTGAGGGCGTACTGGTGGAACTGGCTGTAGACCTGGTTGTACGGGACGTAGGAACCCGGATCCGTGCCCGGCCCCTGCTGGTTTCCCTGCGAGGTCTGGCCGGAGCCGCCGGTCCCCGAGATGTACGAGGGATCGCCGGGCTGTCCGAGGCGGTTGAACGGCGCGAAGATGCTGCTGAGGTCTGACCCCAGGACCGACGGCCGGTTCGGGTTCACCGGGCCGCCGACGTTGGCCGTGCCACCCATCCCGGAACCGAGGTAGTTGGCATTGGAACCGCCGCCACCGATGGAGCCGCCGCCCTGGCCCTGGCCCTGCCCTTGGCCCTGGCCCTGCCCTTGGCCCTGGCCCTGACCCTGACCCTGCCCTTGGCCCTGACCTTGGCCCTGACCTTGGCCCTGACCTTGGCCCTGACCCTGCCCTTGGCCCTGGCCACCGGAAGAGCCCGGCTGCCCGGACGACCCCGCCCCGCCAGACGACCCAGGCTGGCCGGAGGACCCGGCGCCACCCGATGAAGCCGGCTGGCCGGATGAACCGGGCTGGCCCGTCTGGCCGCCCTGGCTGGGCTGGCCACCCTGCCCGCTCTGACCCGCGTCGGCCAGGTTGCGCCGGCTGTCCTGGAGCTGGTTGGCCGCGCTCGTCAGGTCGCGGTTCTGGGCGACGCTGTTCTGGGCGTCGGTGAGCGACTGGGCCAGCTGCTCGAGAGCCGACTTGGCCGCGGTGTCATCTCCCTGGGCCAGGCTCTGGGCCGCATCCCGAAGGGCCTGGGCGGCTGCTCCACCAGCTTGGCTGGCCGCGCCCTGGAGCTCCGACAGTTGCCGGCCGAGCTCCTCCTTCTGGGCGTCGGTCTTCGTCCCGAGCTCCTTGGCCGCCTCCTTCAGGTCCTGGGCCGCCTGCTTCGGATCACCTTCCGGATTCGCGCTCTGCTTGCCCGTCGTGGCGCGCGACAGGCCGCGGCTCAGCGACGCCAGTGAGGCGGCCCGTTGCTCGTTGGCCGGGTTGAGCTGCGATCGCAAAGCAGCCTCCACGGCACCGAGCTTGGCGAGGTTGGTGTCGAGGTCATTGGGATTGGCCCGCAACTGCTTCGCCAGGTCCTGGAGCTCCTTGGCCAGGCGCGTCCTCGGGTCGTCCGGGTTCGTGCCCTTGGCGGCCAGCTGATCGGCCAGCTTGTCCAGCTTCTGGGCCTGGGCCACAGCCTCCTGGCGGATTGCCCTGTTCTGGGCGATCACGGCATCCTGGGGATTCGGGAGGAACACGGCCGCGCCGAGGGCCACCGTCAGCAGCATGCTCGCGAGGGCGGGCCGGCGCGAGAGGCGTGGCCGGAAGAGGTCGACCCGGATCAGGCGCAGGGACGCCAGGGCGTCCCGGCGCTGGCGGCGGACGAAGCGGCGCTCCTCGGCTTCTCGATCGATGGCCGCACCCGGCGCGTCCAGGAGGGCCTGTTCCTCGGCCGTCGCCGGTCCGGCGGCAGCCGGCATGGCAGCGGCGAGGGCGAGGGCCGAAGCGACCCGATCGCCGAGCTGGCCTTCCCGGTCGACGGCGATCGCAGCCTCGCCGAGCGACGGGCGGGTTCGGAGGGCGGCCACGAAGAGGCCGAACAGGACGATGAGCATGATCACGGCCCCGATGGCCCGGCTGCTCTCGATCGGAGCGAGACGGGCGGCGACGGTCAGGACGAGCTCGGCCGAGACGAGGACGGCCGCCGCGATCCACGCCCGGCGGACGATCCGCCGGATCCAGAGTCGCCGCCGATGTCCTCGCAATCCCACCCGGAGGCGTTCGAGCTCGGGATCGAGGGCGGTGCCGATGACCAGCCGGGGATCGGGCGGAATGTGGACGTCGGGATTCCCGGCCGCGCGTGTCCGCCGGAGCGCCAAGCCGGGGCGGGCCGGGAGAAGTCGTTGCCGGCGCGCCATCAGGCGCTCGCCTTGGGCTCGCGCCGGCCGAGGAACCGCGGTCGGCCCGGTCGCCAGCGACGGGTCGGGGTCACGAGCTGCACGGCCGCAGCGGTGAAGCCGAGGGCCAGGAGGAGGAGCGTCAGGGCGGACCGCGGCCAGTAGCGGTCGCGCTGGGCGCCCAGGGCGCCGACGCCGGGGTTGATCACGCCGCCTCCGCCGCCGTTGACGATCACGCCGCCCTTGCCGGCGGGGATCGGGACCGCCACGGCACCTCCGCCCTGCTGCTGGAGCAACGAGTTGTCACCGGTCACCTCGGCGATGATCGCGCACCAGCTGCCCGTGCCGCCCTCCGCGCCACAGGCGACGTCGGCCTGGGCAACGAACGGGTTGAGGTAGAGGAGGGCCTCGGCCGGGCGATGCGCGGCCAGTGTCGTGGCGTCGAGGTTGTTCGCCTCGGTCGCCCGGAAGAAGACCCAGATGAAGGTCAAGCCGACCGTGGCGATCAGGACCCCCACGAAGGTCAGGCCCGTGGCGGCTCCGCTTCGCCGGACCAGCGCCGAGAAGAACACTCCCAGCGCGCCGAAGGCGATGGCCGTCACGAAGAGCATGACGTAGCCGCGGAGGAGGTCGTCGGGGGCCACGCCGCCGTAGACGAAGACGAGGGCAGCGACGGGGATCGAGGCGGTGATCAGGACGAAGACCCAGGTCAGCGCGCTCAGGAGCTTGCCGACGACGATGGCGACCGACGAGATCGGGGTCACGGCCAGCAGGTCGAGCGTCTGGCGCTCACGCTCGCCGCTGATCGTTCCCGCGGTCGAGGCAGGCGCCAGGATCGCAATCATCAGCGTCTGCAGGATCATGAGGGCGGCAAAGATGCCGCGGCCGATGGACGCCGACTGGTAGGTCGGATCGAAGGCGAAGTTCTGGCGGGCGCTGTCCTCGAGGATCCGCCCGACCATCCAGGCGAAGCCGGCCACGATCAGGACGTAGACCGTGACCGAGACGAACGCCCGGCGTCCCCGCATCCGGCCCCGGAGCTCCTTGACGCCGATGGCGGCGATGCCGGGCATTGCGATCCGCGGCAGTCGGGCTCGCGCGGCGGCGACGTTCATGCCGGGACCTCCTGGGGCGCTGGTTCGTCCTTGCCAGTGACCTGCAGGAAGAGTTCCTCGAGATCGCTCGCGGCCCGGGAGAAGCTGGAGATCGCGAGGCCGCTCTCGACGGCTGCCCGGAGGAGGCCCGCACTTTCGAGCTCGTTGCCCCGGAAGCCGAGCTCGAGCGTGTCGTCGGACAGGATGGCCGACGACGCAACGTCGGGCTGGGCGCCGAACCAGGCCCGCGCAGCCTCCAGGCCTTCCCCATCGGCGAGGACCCTGGCCCGCAGGACGGACCCGACCCGGAGCCGCTGTTCGATGTCCGAGATCCTGCCCGACGCGAGCACCTTGCCCTGGTGGAAGATGGCCACCGAGGTACAGAGCTCCTCGAGCTCGGGCAGGATGTGGCTGCTGATGAGGATCGTCTTGCCGAGCGTCCGCAGCTCCCGCAGGAGCTCCCGGAGCTCGACCCGGGCCCGAGGATCGAGACCCGAGGCCGGTTCGTCGAGGAGCAGGACCTTGGGATCGTGGACCAGGGCATGGGCCAGGCAGAGGCGCTGCTGCATGCCGCGCGAGAGGCCCTGGACGTAGGTGTCCCGTTTGTCGGCGAGGTCGACGAGCTCCAGGAGATCGCCGATGATCCGCCTCCGTGCCGCCGCCGGCAGGCCGTAGCAGCGGGCGAAGAAGTCGAGATATTCCCAGACCCGCATGTCGTCGTAGACCCCGAAGGTGTCCGGCATGAAGCCGAGGACGCGACGGGCGTCGTTGGGGTTCCTGCTGACCGACCAGCCGGCGATCTCGGCGTCGCCGGCGGTTGGCTCGAGGAGCGTGGCCAGGATCCGGAGGGTCGTGGTCTTGCCCGCCCCGTTGGGACCCACGAGGCCGAAGATCTCGCCCTCTTCGATGTCGAGGTCGACGCCCGCGATGGCGAACGTCTTGTCGTAGCGCTTGACGAGGCCCTCGGTCTTCACGATCGTCGTCACGAGATCACCCCGCTGATCGAGACCTGGAACTGGAAGCCGACGCCCTGGTCGGCGGAGTCGTTGACGAATCGGAACTGGACCGCCCCGGTCGAGGGGTTGACGTAGCGCTCCGGGCTCTTGAGGGTATACGAGGCGTTCTGGCCGAGGTGGGGGAGGCGGGCCCAGGCGCCGGCCATGACATCGAAGACGTCGATCTCCGGGATGCCATCGAGGTGCGGCGGGACGCACCCGGCGGGGGTCGTGTTGGCCGCGTCCTTGCAGGCGACTGGTGCAGCGGCAAGGGGCTCGAGGCCCACCGCCCCGAGCGCCGGAACGGCCGTCCCGTTGAGGGAGAACTGGACGTCCGAGGCAGCGATCGTCCCCGAGAAGGCGATGGGCTGGTAGGCAATCGTCGCCGAACCCGCGCCCATGTTCAAGGAGAAGGGGTCCTTGCTGAAGAAGGCAGCATCGGACGAGACGATCGTCGACGTGATGAGGTCGCTGGTGAATGTCGTGGCCCCGGTAACGTCGATGCCGACGGGCAGGTAGTAGAGGGCATTGGCGTTGCGGCGAGCGGTCTGGCCGCTGACCTTGACGTCCAGGACCTCCTCCCGCCCCCAGGCCAGGATCACCGGGCCGCTGGCGGTCAAGGGTCCGGCCGCTCCGAACTGGGGATTGAAGGTGAGCTGGTCGACGATCGCGTGACGCACGCGTTGGCGCAGCGCATCGTCGCCGAGGGACGGCGAATCGCCGAAGAACACCTGGCCGAAGATCTGATCAGACAGGGACTGGAAGAACTGGTTCCCGGCCGGGCGCAGTGAAACCTGCTTGACCGCGCCGGCCGGCATGTCGCCCACGACCGCGACCGAACCGCCCAGGACGACGGCGACCTTCTCGAGGGTGACCTTGGAGGCATTGGTGATGGTCCCCGCGATGAGGCCGTCCTTGAACATGAGGCTGGCGTTGACGAGGGGCACGGCGGTCGGCGAATCAGCTCGGATCGTTCGCTGCGACGAGAAGCCGACGGCCAGGTTCCGGACGAGGGCGGGATCCGACTGCACGAGGTCCAGGACGGTCGGGTCGCCGTTGCCGGCGAACTCGCCCGAGAGCGGCGCGGTGAGGAGGGCGCTGCCCGGGAACTGGAGCTGGTACGTCGTCCGGCTCGGCGAATACACGCCGACGTAGACCTGCGCAGACCCCTCGGTCGCGCCCGGCGCGCCGCGGACGACAGCGACCTGGTTGACGATGACGTCGGTCCCCCGCAGGGCAGATCCGAAGCCATAGGCCACGACGGCGAAGATCACGATGAGCGCCGGCATGGTCAGCCATGCCAGCTCCCGTCGATCGAGCCGCTTGAGGATCAGGTAGTTGAGCGGTCCGATCAGCAGGATGTAGCCGCCGAGGAGTCCGATGAGCCCACCGATCGGCGGCAGGGCAAGTGAGGCGAGCTGGCTCACGGCGCTCACGATCTGGCTGTCATCCGAGCTCACCACCGGTCCGCCGAGGGCCCGCTGTGGCAGGAAGCGACGCCACAGGGTGTCGACGTCGTGGCTGGCGGCGAGCCAGGAGGTCGTCGGGTCGAACCCGACCACGGTCACGCTGCCGGAGCCGTGGTCCAGGTCGGCCGCAATCACCCTGTCGCCGGAGGTCGCCAGCGCCTGGCCAGAGGTAAGGGTCCCGGCAAAGGCGGGCACGTCCGTCGCGTCCGTGGGCGCAGCGCCGACGAGGCTGACGATCGAGGCCGGGACGATGTCGACGGTCGCCGACGGCCTGAACGGCAGGAGGTCGTCCGGGAAGCCGGACAGGGTGCCGATTCCGGCCGTGCCGCCGACGATGACGAGCCTGCCACCGCCGACGATCCAGCCGCGGAGGGCCGTCAGCTGGAGGGGCGTCAGGGTGTTGCTGTCGACGTCCTGCCAGATAAGCCTGTCGAGCGTGCCCCAGGCCTCGAGGCGATCCGGGAGGTCGGCCACGCCCAGCGAGACGATTGCCGGCGCCAGCCCGTTCGAGCCGGCATCCAGGCTCAGCTCCCGGATGATCCCGTCCGGCTTCTCGGCGAGGATGCCGATGACCAACTGGGTCGCGTCGTGGACGAGGAAGCCCACGTCGGCGCTCGTGACGGTCTTGTCGCCGACCACCAGGTCGACCTTGACCGATCGCCCAAAGGACGGCGGCTGGGCATGCAGAAGATACGCCTGGCGGGCATTCGTGGGCAGGTCCACTGGGACCGAGAAGCGGGTCCTCCCGCTTGCGCCGCCGGACAGCCGGAGCTCGCCCTTGATCGCCGGCCCGGTGTTGGCCAGCTCTATCCGGATGGCCATCCAGGAGCCGACCCGCGCGTGGCCCTGGAGGAGGACCCTGGCCTCCATGGTGATGGGGCCGGCGGCGCTGGCGGCCCCGGTCGTCGGGCCCAGCAGGAAGCCGAAGGCCAGCAGGGCGGCGATGCCTGCCCGCAGAACGGGGAGTGCAGGGCGCCGTGGTCCGGGGGCGAAGGGCACAGCGACTCCTGGAGGAGTGGGCTATGGTCGCAGCATCGACGCCGGGCTCCCTGCAAAAGTTGCGCCAGGGCCTTAAATCGATGCCGGCCGCGGGCCGGCCGGGCCATATCGTACGATCCACACGCCAGCACCCGAAGCGGTTCCCCCGGGACCCCCGGGGTTGCGGGTGCGCCCTGCCTCGGCGCCGGGCCCGCTGTTGAGGTCCACGTGCCCGCCATCCGCCCGTTTCGCGCGCTCCGCTATGCCCCCGAGATCGCCGGCGATGTCGGACGGTTGATCGCGCCGCCCTACGACGTCATCGACGAGGCGGACCGCCGCTCGCTGCTGGCCCGCGATCCCCGAAACGTGGTCCGCCTCGACATGCCGACGGCCGAGGCCGGTGACCCCGATCCCGACGAGCGCTATCGGCGGGCCTCCCGCCTGCTCGGGGCGTGGCGCAGCGAGGGCGCGGTCCGTCGCGACGCGCGGCCGGCGATCTACGCCTACGAGCAGGAGTTCCTGGCCCCCGGCAGTTCGTCGACGCTGCTCCGCCGCGGATTCTTCGCCCGGGTCGGGCTCGAGCCGTTCGGGCCCGTGATCCGCGCCCACGAGCGGACGCTGCCGGCCGCGCGCGAGGATCGCTACCGCCTCCTCCGGGCGACGAACATCAACACCAGCCCCGTGGTCGCGATGTACGAGGACGGCAGCCATCGTGCGGCAGCCGCGCTCGATGCCGTGGCCTCGACGCCGCCGGCGATCGAGGCGATCGACGCGGTCGGCGATCGGCATCGGCTGTGGGTCCTGAACGCAGGGACGGATGGCCGGGCCGAGGAGCTCGTGGATCGAGCCTCGGCCAGCCCGCTCACGATCGCCGATGGCCACCACCGCTACGAGACGGCCCTCCGCTACCAGGCTGAGCAGCGCGTGGGATCGGCCGATCCGACCGCGCCCGAGCAGGCCGCCGACTTCGCCCTGATGCTCCTCCTCGAGCCCGAGGCGGGTCCGATCCTCGTCCTGCCGACCCATCGCGTGGTCCGGGGCCTCGACGACCGCGGCCTCGCGGAGTTGCTCGCCCGCCTTCCGGAGCTTTTCGAGGTGGAGTCAGGCGTGTCTGCCGAAACGCTCGTCAGAACCTTCGGGCGGGGAGCGCCGGCGACCGCAGGCGGGGCAGGCCGGTTCGGCCTCTGGACACGCTCGGGCGGATCGATGCTCCGAGCCCGCCGGGCCTCCCTGGAGCCCGTGCTGCCGGCCGGCGGCCCGGCTCTTCGAGGCCTCGACGTGGTGGTCCTCGAGGCCGCCCTCGAGACACTGGCCGGGATCGACGCCAAGGCCGTGGCCGGCGGCGACCGGTTGACCTACACGAAGGATGCCGCAGAGGCCATTGCCCTGGTCAATGCAGCGGCGGGGGGAGCCGATGCCGCCTTCATCCTTGACGCCACGACGGCAGGCGAGATCATCGCCGTCGCCGCAGAGGGCGACGTCATGCCCCAGAAGAGCACGTACATCTACCCCAAGGCCATCACCGGCCTCGTCATGAACCCCTTGGAAGGTTGAGCATGCCCGACACGACGCCCGACGAACTCCTCGCCCACGCCCAGGTCCCGTCGATCAGTGGCCGCCCGATCCGCAAGGACGAGATCGAGCTCGCGGATCGTGGCGTGTACGTCGAGTCGTGGCTTCCGGAGCGCCGCTCCCGTCGCAAGCCGCTCCTTTTCGTCCACGGCGAGCTCAGCGGGTCGTGGCTCTGGGAGCGCTACCTCGGCTACTTCGCCGGACGCGGCTGGGAGGGTCACGCGCTCAACCTCCGGAACCATCACTGGAGCCAGACGGCCGACCCAGCCGAGCTCTCCTTTGAGCTGTACGTGGAGGACGTCGCTGCCGTCATGCT
The DNA here is from genome assembly GCA_041691215.1 of Chloroflexota bacterium. Taxonomy (GTDB): domain Bacteria; phylum Chloroflexota; class Limnocylindria; order Limnocylindrales; family CSP1-4; genus UBA5189. Next base: position 713 of record JBEPVB010000054.1, on the reverse strand, counting down.
CCGGCTCGGCCCCGGCGTCGTGGTCATCGGCCACGGCATGGGCGGCCTCCTTGCCCTCAAGGCCGCCGAGCGGCAGCCGCTGGCAGGCCTGGTTCTCATCGCCTCAGAGGTGCCGGGCGAGCTGCGCCTGCCGGCCCATCAGCACGAGCTGCGGGAGATCCCGGAGATGTTCGGCAAGTCGCTGATTGGCTGGGAAACCCTGCCGGAGCGGTTGCAGCGAGACCACCGCGACCTGACGATCCCCGACATCCTCCGCATCCAGCACCTGATGGGCCAGAAGCCCCACGAATCTGGGCGGGCACGGCGAGCCATCCGGCGGGGCATCCGGGTCGACCGGCAGGCCTTCGCCGGTGTGCCCCGCCTCGTGATCGGAGCGGGCCTTGACGTCCACGTTCCGGTCGAGTCGGCGGAGCGTCTGGCCGAGTGGCTCGACGCCCCGTACGAGCCGTTCGGTGCCCACTCACACTACGGGCTCGTCCTGGGCGAGCAGAGCTACCAGCAGGTGGCCGACGCGATCCGCGGCTTCCTGGAGGCCAATCGCCTCTAGGTCGGCGATGGATCTGCCTCGCCGCAGGGCCGCTTCGGGCCTCGTTTGGTATCATCCGCCGTCTCGCGCGGGCGACCCGCGCGGTCCGTGCCGCATTCGTCTAGAGGCCCAGGACACCGCCCTCTCAAGGCGGAGACCACCGGTTCGAATCCGGTATGCGGTACCA
>JBEPVB010000053.1:0-15610 GCA_041691215.1 Chloroflexota bacterium | reverse complement strand
GGGCTCCACGGACGGCGACCAGGGCTCCACGGACGGCGACCAGGGCTCCACGGACGGCGACCAGGGCTCCACGGACCCCGGCACCACCGGCCCCGGCACGACCCCTCCGACCCAGGAAGTCCAGGGCGAGACCGACTCGGCAACCCCGCCGACCTCTGTCGACCTGCCCGCTACGGACACGCTCGGCGGCTCGACCGACTCGACCGGCCCCGCCTTCCTCATCTTCGGCCTTGCCGCCGTCACCGGCCTGGCCATTCTCCTGGCGCCCAGGCGCCGCGGGTCCCTCGACCTGCAGGCGTAAGCCCTGGGGGCTCGCTGTCCCCGAGCAATAACGACCGGGATGGTGCCCCATCCCGGTCGTTGGATTCCCGCCGCGTTTTACAGATCGACGACGGCTCCCGGAGCCACGACCTCCACGACACCGTGGAAGGTCGTTCGGACGGACGCGATGGTCGCCTCCGGATCCATCCCTGGCAGCAAGTGGGTGAGGAGCACCCGGCCAGGTCGAGTCGCGGCTGCCAGGCGGCCGACCGCCGGGCCGTCCAGGTGCTCTGCCCCGGGAGGAACAGGACCCGGCCCGAAGGATGCTTCGACGAGGAGGGTATCCCCGGGTCGGATGAGGGCTGCCAGCTCGTCGGCCACCCCGACGTCGCCCGAGTAGATGATTGCCGGTCCGCCAGCGTCCGCCGAGACGCGTACCGCGTAGCCGTCGGCCGTGTGGCTGACCTTCGCCATCTCGAGGGTGAAGGGCCCGATCGTCCGCGGTCCTGGCGCCAGCGGGACGAGGTCCAGGGACGCCGCGGCGAAGCCCTCTTCGGCGTGGAGGGCGTCGAGGCGAGCCAGCAGCTCCGCCGGCCCATCGACACGGACCCGGCCCGGCGGGTCGACGTGGTACCGGAGCCAGTGCCGGAGCGGGACCAGGTCGATGAAATGGTCGGGGTGGAGATGGCTGATGAAGACCGTCTTCAGGGATACGGGCACCACCCGGGAGGCCAGGCCGGCGAACGCACCATGACCGAGATCCAGGGCGATCGTGGCGCCTGATGCGCTCAGGAGATAGCAGGCGCCGACCGCGCCGGGGACGTCGCTGTAGGCCGGGCCGGCACCGACCACCGTCAGGCGCACGGCGGCGCCGGGTCAGTGCGTCGAGGAGTGGTCGGGCGTCGGGTGCGGCGCCGGCGTGTGGGCCGGGCCTGGAGCGTGTCGCGGACCGTCGGTCGCGCTCGGTCCGCCGGCTGGCTTGGTCGGCTTGGTCTTGTCGAGCTTGGTGACAGCCTTCTGGCTCGAATCGATGGCATTGGAGAGGCCATCATGGGCCTGCGGCGGCGCCTGGTCGATCAGGGTCTCGAGGACCACGACATGGAGGCCCAGGGCTGCCTTCAGGTGGGCGAGGCGGTCCCCATCCGAGCCGACCTCGTCGAGGGCCGCGGACACGGCGGCCCGGTAGGCCGAGATCGCTGCGGCGACGCCACTCGAGTCGCCGGATTGGGAGGCGCGCTCGACCTCGAGGATCCGCTCGTCTATCTGGTGGATGCGCTCGAGCGCCCGGGCATCGGTGTCGGCTGGCAGGAGGGCTGACTCGACCCAGACGCGGGCGCCATAGAGCGGCCCGCCGGCGGACGAAGCGGCGGCCACGCTGACCGCGGCCGTCAGGAGCAGGGCCGCGGCAAGGAGGACGGAGACGAGCCGACGCCGCGGACCACGCCCGAATACCGAGGGTCGCTCCAGCCGCGCCTCGAGGGCCTGCATCCGCGCCTCCTCAAGGACGTTGGCCCGGATCCGGGCGACCGCATCACGGCGGGGGGCGAGGCGAACCGACGCGTACGCCTCGAGGCGTCGCCCCAGCTCCTCGGTCCCCGGATGCTCGTCGGTCACGTGTTCCTCGCTAGTGGGGCCCGGCAAAGCCTTCAGCTGGCCTGCCGGTGCCGTCCTCGATATCCAGGTCCATTTCGAGCGACCGCCGGAGCGCGGCGATTGCCCGGAACTGGAGACCCCGGATCGTTCCTTCTTGCTTGCCCATCACCTCGGCGGTCTCGCGGGCCGAGAGGCCGGCGAAGAACCGAAGCTCGATCGTTTCGCGCTGTTCGTCAGTGAGGTCGCGAAGGGCCCTTGCCACCGCGTCGAGGTCCTGCCGGAGCAGGGCCACCTCGTCCGGTCCGGCCATGTCTGTTGCCCGATCGGTCGCGGCGTCGAGCTCGGCGTGTTCGTGGCGGGTCCTGGCGTGGTCGATGATCGTGTTCCGGGCCAGCCTGAAGAGCCAGCCCCCGAAGGGAATGCCCCGCACCTCGTAGCGCGGCAGCGCTTCCAGGGCCTTGACGAAGACGAGCTGCGTAAGGTCCTCCGCGTCGCTCGGGCGTTGGACGCGGCTGGCGATGAAGCGATAGATCGGCTCGTGGAATGCATCGAAGATTCGCCCAAAGGCCCAGGCGTCTCCGCCCTTCGCCTCCAGCACGAGTCGCTCGAGCGCCTCGTCGTCCAATCTCACAACGAACCAGACCGCCGCGTGTTAGGTGAGCGGCCGATCGCCGCCAACGTGCCTCAGTCGAGCCGGAAGCGGGATGCTGACCGGATCGCCCCCGCGCCGGAAGGCCAGCTCCCCGAAGCCGGCATCCGCGAGGACACGATACCCCGCCTCGAGGCCCCAGGCGAACCAGTCCGGCCGATGGGCATCCGAGCCGGCGACGATCCGGGTCCCGCCGAGCTCTCGGAAGCGGGCCACCGCCCAGGGTGCCGGGTATGTCTCGCCGACCGGGTGCCGGAGGCCGCTGGTGTTGACTTCGAGGGCGGAGCCGGACGCGACGAGAGCCGCCAGTGCCGGCTCGAGGAGGTCCGATCTGGCGGCCAGCTCGGAGGCCTGGATGAACGGGTGGAGGTAGCGCTTGACGTTGTCGAGGTGGCCGATCGTATCGAAGAGGCCGGACCTGGCCGCGCCGACGACCTGCTCGAAATAGGGTCCGACCACCTCGTCGATCGGCCGCCCGGTGGCCCAGGTCGCGATGCGGCTCGGAACGTACGGCGAGTCCGGCCAGTCGTGGACCGAGCCGATCGTGTAGTCGTAACGGTGGCGCTCGAGATGGGCTCGAATGTCGTCTTCCCATGACGTGTTGTAGGTGAGCTCGGCACCGAAGCGGATCAGGACCCCGCGGGCCGCCCAGCGCTCGGCGGCGGCACGCACGGTTCGCTCCCGGTCGGCGAAGGCAACGTAGTCATAGGCCGGATCACGGGCGTCGAAGTCGACGTGATCGGTGATGGCCAGCTCGGAGATCCCGCGGGCCTCGGCCAGGGCGGCATAGACGTCGATCGGGACGCGGCTGTCAGGGGACTGGTCGGTATGGAGGTGGGCGTCGAGGGGCAGGTCCGTTGCCTGGGGATCCTCGCCGGCGGGCTCGTCTTCCGCGATCTCGGCCCCAGAGCTCACCCGGCGATGATCCCAAGCCGCCGGCCGACCGTGGCGAACGCTTCCAGGGCCCGATCGAGATGCTCGTCCGTCAGGGCGGCGGTGACGATCGCCCGGAGGCGGGCCTGGTCGAGGGCCACGGTCGGGAAGACGACGGAGGTGGCGAACACGCCCGCCTCGAAGAGCTCAGCCGAGAAGCGGATCGCGGCCTCGGAGTCGCCGACGATGACCGGCGTGATCGGGGTTTCAGATCGCCCGGTATCGAAGCCGAGGCGGGCCAGTTCGGCTTTGAAGCGCCGGGTGCTCGTCCACAGGCGCTCGATTCGCCAGGTTTCGTCCTCCATGACGTGGATCGCCTCGATGCAGGCGGCCGCGACAGCCGGCGGGTGGGACGTCGAGAAGAGGAAGGGCCGGGCCCGCTGGACCAGGATGTCCCGGAGGTCCTGCGAGCCGGCGACATAGCCACCCAGGACGCCGACCGCCTTGGACAGCGTCCCGACCTGGATCGCCACCCGGCCGTGGAGCCCGAAATGGTCGACGCTGCCGCGGCCGTTGCGACCCAGGACGCCCGAGGCATGGGCGTCGTCGACGAAGACCGCCGCGCCATAGAGCTCGGCGACCTCGACGATGCCCGGCAGCGGCGCGATGTCGCCGTCCATCGAGAAGACGCCGTCGGTGACGACGAGAATCAGGCGATATGGCCCCGCGCCGTCGGGCCGGCCCGTCTCGCGAGCCTCGCGCAGGACGTCCTCCAGGCCGGCGACATCGGCGTGGGGGTAGACCTTCCGGGGCGCCTTGGAGAGGCGCATGCCGTCGATGATCGAGGCATGGTTCAGGGCGTCCGAGACGATGAGGTCGGCCTCGCCGGTGATCGTCGGAATGACCCCCGTGTTGGCCGAGAAGCCGCTCTGGAAGGTCAGCACCGCCTCCGTGCCCTTGAAGGCGGCGAGGTCGGCCTCGAGGGTCTCGTGGAGGCTCATCGTCCCGGCGATCGTCCGGACTGCGCCCGATCCGGCCCCGTACTCGCGGACGGCCTCGACGGCCGCGGCCTTGAGCCGCGGATGGTGGGTCAAGCCGAGATAATCGTTCGACGAGAGGCTGATGACCTCCCGACCGTCGACGACCGCCAGCGGGCCCTGCTCCGATGACATCACCCGGAGGGGCCGATAGAGGTGCTTCGCCCGGAGGTCCGCCAGCTCATCGCCGAGGAATGCGAGAGGATCCGGTTGCGTCGTGCTCGTCATCGTTCCGTCCATTCCATGATGACCTTGCCCGAGTCGCCCGACCGCGCCGCGGCGAAGGCTGCTTCGTGCTCGCGGTACGAGAAGCGGTGGGTGATGGCCGGGCGGATGTCCAGGCCCGACTGGAGCATGACCGTCATCTTGTACCAGGTCTCGTACATCTCCCGGCCGTAGATGCCGCGGAGCGTCAGCTGGTTGAAGACGAGGGCGTTGATGTCGATCGGGATCTCGGCCGTCGGGATGCCCAAGATCGCGATCCCGCCACCGTGGGCCATGTTCGCCATCGCCGTCCGGAGGGCCGTGGCGTCGCCGGACATCTCCATCGCCACGTCGAAGCCCTCGACCATGCCCAGCTCGGCCTGGACGTCGTGGAGGTCGCGTTCGCGTGGATCGACCACGAGCGTCGCTCCCATCCGGCCGGCAAGGTCGCGCCGGAACTGGTTCGGCTCCGAAACCACGATGTAGCGAGCCCCGGCGTGACGAGCGACGGCGGTGGCCATGAGCCCGATCGGGCCCGCGCCCGAGACGAGGACATCCTCGCCGAGGATGGGGAAGGCCAGCGCCGTGTGGACGGCGTTGCCGAAGGGATCGAAGATCGCCGCGACCTCCTCGTCGATCCCTGGCCAGTGGTGCCAGACGTTGGCCATCGGCAGGGCGACATATTCGGCGAAGGCGCCATCCCGGCCGACGCCCAGGCCGATCGTGTGGGCGCACAGGTGGCGCCGGCCCGCCAGGCAATGACGGCACCGGCCGCAGGTCACGTGGCCCTCGCCGCTGACGATCTCGCCGGGGTGGAAGTCCGTCACGTTGCTCCCGACCGAGACGATCTCGCCGACGAACTCATGACCCACGATGAGCGGCGGGCTGATGGTCGCGGCCGCCCATGAATCCCACGACTCGATATGGAGGTCCGTGCCGCAGATGCCCGTCTTGTGGACCCGGACGAGGACGTCATTGATCCCGATCTCGGGCTCGGGCACATCCATCAGGCTGAGCCCGGGGCCGGCCTGGGTCTTCACCAGCGCCCGCATGCCGTCTCCTCGTTTCCCCTGACCGCCGGTCCGCCGTGGCTTGCCGTCAGGCGCTGTCGTCTCCGTCGTCCGCGCCGGCGTCGGACCATTCGATGATCGGATTCTCCACGCTTCCGATGCCGTCCACCTGGCAGCGCACCCGATCGCCCGGGACCAGGAAGACCGGTGGCTCGCGATACGCGCCGACGCCGGCCGGCGTGCCGGTGGCGATGATGTCGCCGGCCTCGAGGGTGACGGAGCGGCTGATCATCTCGATGAGCTGGGCCACCGTCCAGATCATCTGGCTCGTCGAGGCGTCCTGCATCGGGATGGCCGTGCCGGCCTCGGGACCGCTGCCGGGGATCCGCCAGCTCCGGACGCGAGTCCCGGCCACGATGTCCAGGCTGTCGGGCGCGGTCAGGACGGGACCCACCGGCAGGAACGTGTCCGAGCCCTTGGCCCGGAGCCACTGGCCGTCGCCCTTCTCGCCCTCCCGGAGGGCGGCGGGGATGCCCTGCCAGTCCCGAGCGCTGACGTCGTTGAGGACGATGTAGCCCGCGACGTGGTCGAGGGCGGCCGCCGCGCCGACCCGCCTGGCACGCTTTCCGATCACCACCCCGACCTCGGCCTCGAGGTCGAGGGCCCGGCAGCCCTCGGGCCGGATGATCGGCTCGCCATCGCCGATCACCGCGTTCCCGAACTTGCCGAAGAGGAGCGGTCGCTCCGGGGCCGGCCGCCCTCCCTCCGCGACATGGGCCGCATAGTTGAGGCCGACGCAGACGATCTTGGCCGGGAACTCGATGGCCGGCAGGAGGTGCAGCTCCCCGAGGGGGCGCGCCGAGCGTGGGACGTCTTCGGTTGAGCGCCCGTCGATGCCGCCGGCCTCGAGCATGAGCTCGGCCCAGCGGTCCTCGGCGAGGGCCAGGTCGAGGCCGCCCTCGATCACCTCGAACGGGATGACGAGGTCGTCGGCGGTCAGGACGCCTGCCGTCGGGCCGTTTGCTCCGAGGTACGAGACGAGCCGCACCGTGCCTCCCAGCTCAGCTCGCGCCGGGGGTGGGGCTGGCCGCCGGCGTCGCGCTCGACGAGGGTGTCCCCGTCGGCGCCCCGCTCGCCAAGGCCGATGGGCCCGGGCTGTCCGTCGGGCCCGGCGTGGCCGTGGGCCGCGCGCACAGCTGCTCCGGGTTGGTGCGCTCGCCCGACTGGCCGAATAAGGCAAGGACCTGCTGGGTATCGAGGGAGTCCAGGGGCAGGACGAGGCCCCAGACCAGGGCGGCGTAGGGCCACTTCATCTGGTCGAATCGGGCGACCACAGGGCCGATGGATCCGGCCGGCAGGTTGCAGATCGGGCTGTTCGGGAAGGAGGCATCGAACTGGCGCAGGGCGGCCTGCCCCGAGTCCGAGCAGGCCGTGTCGTTGCCTGTGCAGCGATAGAGGAGGACGAGGCCGCCGTGCTCGAGGTTGTGGATCCAGCCCTCGGGAACGACCTGGTCGTCGGGCCCGTAGACCGTCGCCTTGATGGGGCCTTCGCCGGTGGCGTTGTAGTGCTTGCCGCTGGCCGGGGGGCAGAGGGCGTACTTGACGAACGAGCCGACGGCGATGTGCTCGCGGCCGGTATCCGTCTCGACGTAGCCGAGCCGCTGCGTCGCCCCGGGGGCCGGCGACGGCGTGGGCGCCGGCGAGAACTGGGCGGCGCAGGCGAAGGCCGGCGATGTGGCGCTGCTGAACGCAAGGCCCGCCATCACCACCACGGCCACCGCGCCGAGTCCCACCAGGAGGCGGGTCATGTTGCGCTCGAGGAAGGACTTCTTCGGGGCGCTGCGGAGCGCTCGGGAGCCGGGCCGGCCGGGCCGGGTCGGGGGCGTGCGTCGATTGCCGATGTTCACGAGGTCCTCGTTCGGTGCGGAGGAAGAGCGGCCGCGTCGGACGAGCGAGCGCGCGTGCAGAGGGTAGCGTGCCGCGCCTCCTCGCGCGCGCGGGCGCCGGTCACTCCTCGGACAGCCAGGCCGCCACGGCGGGGCTCCGGAGGCCGCGGATGAGCAGGATCGCGAGGGCCGCGAAGAAGATCGCGACGGGCACGAGGCCCAGGACCAGGGCCCAGGGGATCGGGGGCACGGTCAGCGAGGCAAGGCCGAGGGCCAGAGCTCGCGATGCTGCCTTTCGCTGGAGGACGAGGGTCGTAGTGAAGATCGTGTAGGCCAGGAGGACCATGACCACGATCCCGAGGGGGCTGACCGGGGCGGCGATGGCCTGATCGACGACAAACCGGAGGGACAGGCCGATGCCGGTCAGGATCACCAGGGCGTAGGCGAGAAAGAGGCGGACTGGCCAGGGCATGCCTCGAATCTCGAATGTCACCGGCTGATTCTGCCCGAACCTCGCGGCGGCGACGCATTCCGCCACGAGCGCCGATCGGTCCGGGTCGACACCTATACTCCGGGCTCCGTGACGAACCTTCCGTTTCCCCTGCCCCCTGATCTCGCTGCCCAGCTCGCGTCGGCCCTCGACGTCGAGGGCAAGATCCCACGCGCCGTCGAGGCGCTCGGCTCCGTCGCCGGCCGGGACGTCCTGCTGGTCGACGGGGCGGGCTCGGCGCTCGAGGCAGCCATCGCCGAGCTCGGGGCTCGGATCGTCCCGAGCGCGGGCGCCTCTCCATTCCGGGCCGACGTCGCGGACGGTTCGATGGACGTCATCGTCAGCCTCTGGTCATCTTTTCGAGGCGTCGATCCGGGCGAGATCGCAGAGGCGGATCGGATCCTCCGGCCCGGCGGCAGGCTTCTCGTGATCCATGACTACGGACGCGACGACGTCTCACGGATCGTGCCGGACCGACCGGAATATGGAGCCTGGAGCCATCGTGGTGGCGCCTTCCTGAAGAGCGGCTTCCGGGTCCGGGTGCTGCATTGCTTCTGGACGTTCGAATCCGCGCTGGTCACCACGGCCTTCCTCGAGGCGGCCTTCGGCGACGCCGGTCGTGCGGTGGCCGCGACGCTCAAGCGGCCGCGACTCTCGCATAACGTCGCGATCTACCACCGTGGCCGTGGCGGCGACCCGCCAGCGGCCTGAGGGGACCCGGACTGCTACCCTGCGGCCGATGACCTTGCCGCCGCGGATCAGCGATTCCTCGCATGTGAGCCCTCGGCTCCCGGACGGCTCGCGGGGCCGGCGCGGGCTGTACCTCGGCCCGGTCCAGGTGACGCCCATTCGGGCGGTCCTTGCGATCGGCCTTGTCGGCTCGCTGGCCTTCATCGCCCTGGCGATCCTGACGGTCAAGGATTCGACCCAGATCCCGATGGTCACGACCGGCACGGCCGTCCTCAGCCTCATCTTCGGGGCCCTTTCGGTAGGCGGTGCGATCCGGATGTGGCGCGCCTGGCAGGACGGCCTCCAGGGCCAGACCGTGGTCTTCGCCGTCCTCGGCGGGATCGCCGGAGCCCTCGCCCTCGGCTGTCTTTCGGGTGCGCTCATCCTCGCCCTCGTCTGGGGCTCTTGACGCCGGTTCCCGGCAGCCCGGGGACCCTTTGCTACACTCGGCCGCGGTCCTGCCCCCATCGTCTAGAGGCCTAGGACGCCACCCTTTCAAGGTGGAGATCAGGGGTTCGAATCCCCTTGGGGGCACTCCCGTCCCGGCCGTCCGCCGATCCCCTGTCGGGCGTCCCGCCCTCGTGCGCGGCGTCTGGGTCAAAGGTCAGGGGTGCCCACCCGTGCCTGACCGGTTAACCTGAAGGGCACACAAACGCACCTGGGGGTCGCGATGAAGCGATCGCTGACGGTCCTCACCGGGATCGCCCTCGCCGCCGCCATCGCCGTGCCAACCCTGCTTCTCATGGGCATCGCGAGCTGCCACGTTAGCCGGACGTGCCCGTCCCCGATCGAGACGCCCTACCTCATCGCCCTGGCAGCGCCGGGAGTCGGAGTCGGGCTGATCCAGCCGCCGACGTCGGCGCCCGGGGCCCCCACGGCCGGCCCTCGGCCATCCCACGCGCTGAAGCCGACGAGGGCACCGACCGCCGGTCCCACGGCGGGTCCGGTCGGGACGCCGTCGCCCCCACATCCGACGGGCCCTCCGCCGCCGCCTCCGACGACCCCGCCGACACCGCCTCCGACGACCCCACCGACACCGCGCCCCACGGCGCCGCCCGTGTCCGGGTCGATCAACCACGTCGTGGTGGTCTGGCTGGAGAACGAGGAGGCGACCGGGATCACCGCCTCGTCCATGCCGTACCTCTACGGCCTATCCACGACCTACGGGCGGGCCGACCGGTTCTATGCCGTATCACATCCCTCCCTCCCGAACTACCTGGCCTTCTGGTCGGGCTCGACCCAGGGGGTCACGGACGACGGCAAGTACAACTTCGGTGGCGCCAGCCTGAGCTCCCAGATGGCCTCGGCCGGACGGTCGTGGCGGACCTATGCCCAGGACTATCCGGCGACCGGTTGCAGCACGGGAACCTCGTACAGCAGCGGCGTCGACGGCCCCGGCGTGGCGGGAACCTATGCCCGCAAGCACAACCCGGCGATGTCGTTCACCTCGGTCTCGGGCAATGCGTCCCAGTGCGCCAACATTCAGCCGCTTGCCCGTTTTGACCCGAACGTCAACGTCGCATTCGTCGTGCCGAACCTCTGTAACGATGCCCACGACTGCTCGCTGGCGACGGCCGACAAGTTCCTGAAGGGCTTCGTTCCGGAGGTGACCGGCGCCGGTGCTTGGGCCCACACCCTGCTCGTCATCTCGTTCGACGAGGGCTCGACCAGCACGAACGGCGGCGGCCGGATCTTCACCGTGCTTATGCGGCCGGGGCTATCGGGCGTGGTCTCGTCAACAAATCACACCCACTACAGCCTGCTGCGGACGATCGAGGAGCTCAACGGGCTGCCCTGCCTGGCAAACGCCTGCAAGGCCAACGACCTCGGCGAGTTCCTGCCCTGACTATCTGTCCGGGGACCTGACGCTTCCGCGGCCGTCCCGGACGCCCGGGGCCGGTCGTCGGCCGGCGATCCTTTGCTACCATCGGGCCGATGGAGATCATGGGCATCCGGATCCCGACGGTCGTCACCGACAACATCGCCTTGCGCTGCGACGGTTGCCTCGAGATCATCGACGGCACCCCGTGGCGGGTCAACGTCCTCGACGCCGTGGCCGCCGAGACGCCCGTGTCCTGGACCGGACGGCCGATCCTGAACCCGGGGCCCTTCGAGTTCCATCGGGATCCGAGCCATGTCCGGGCCTGGATGGCCCAGCGGGGCTGGCTCTTCTGCCGCCGGGGCATCGTTCGCGAGATCATGCGGCCGATCCCGATCCCCGGTGACGAGCCGCGCTGGGGCCTCTGCGACGGCCTCCATCGCGACGATCACGAGTTCATCCCGGCCTGACTCGACGACCGCGACCGGGGCTCTCACTCGGTCCCGCATCTGACGGTTGACAGGCCGGACGGCGCTTCATATCCTGCGCCGGTCCGCGGCTCCCGAGCGTACCCAGATTTGCCAAGGTTTCCGGCCGTCGTGCCGGCCGGCGGCAGGCAGCATTGACGGTGGAGGTCCTCGCTCCAATGGCCACCTTCCCGGTTCCGGTCGGCGCGCCCTCCGACTGGGTCTCGCTCGGGCCGGCCAGTCGCTTCCTGGGCGTGGATCCGGACACGCTCCGGCGCTGGGCCGATGCCGGCCGCGTCCGCGCCTTCGCGACCCCGGGTGGCCATCGGCGCTTCAGCCGGACGGACCTCGAACGGCTCGCCGCGGCCAAGGGCCGGGCCCGGCGGCCCCTGGCGAGCCTCGGGGCGACGCCCGACCGGGTGAGCCGGGCCTACGCCCGGTCGTATCGGGCCGACGGATCCGCACCGGGTCTCGATCGATTCGAAGCCGATGACCGAACCGCCCTGCGGACCGAGGGCCGCCGGCTGGTGGCGGTCCTCCTCGCCTACCTCGACGCGGCGAAGCCGGCCGACCGGGCGCGCTGGGAGGCGGAGGCTGTCGGCCTCATGGGCACCACGGCCACGCGTCTGGCCGACGCGGGCGCCACAACCCCGGAGGTCGTCGAGATCTACCTGCGCGCCCGCCAGCCGCTTCTCGGCGAGCTGGGTGCCCTCGGCCGGCGCCGGGCCCTCGAGGCGACCCAGCTCGCGGCCCTCTTCGAGCAGGCGGTGGCGCTGCTCGATCGGCTTCTCCTTCACCTCGTTGCCACCCACGCCATCGCCATGTCCAGCCAGCACCGGCAGCCCCGATGACCACGCTCATTCCGACGATCACCGCCGTCCTGGCACTGGTCTTCTCGATCGCCCTGCTGGACCAGTGGCGCGAGCGGCGCCAGACGTTCCAGCTGGTCTGGGCCATCGGCATGGCGTTCTACGGCATTGCGGCCGGCTGCGAGGCCATTGCCGCCGCGGCCGGCTGGAACGAGGCGCTCTACCGGACGTGGTACCTGACCGGAGCCGTCTGGACGGCGGGCTGGCTGGGGCTGGGAACGGCCTTCCTCCTCAACCGGACCAGGTTCGGCTACGCCTTCGCCCTCATGCTCTTCCTGGGCGGCCTCTTCACCTTCCTGACCCAGAAGAAGTTCGGCTACCCGGGTGCGGGCGCGGCGCCGATCCTGTACTTCATCGGCGCCGGGATCCTGGGCCTGGCCGTCGGCATCGAGACCTACTTTCAGAACGAACGCTGGCCTCGGATCGCGGCCATCGGCATCGTCGGGGCGACGCTCCTGTCCGTGGGGCTGATGCTCACGACGCAGCTGGCGGCTCCAGGCTATGCCATCGATGCCAGGACGGGCCAGCCGGTCGCCGACCTCTTTCCCGGCACGCTCCGGCTGCTGACCCCGTTCCTCAACGTGACCGGCGGCCTCGTGCTGGCCTTCGGGGCCCTCTTCTCGGCCTACGTCTTCATGCCCAAGCGGCGGGTCCTCGACTACTCCCTGGATCCGGGCCAGACCGGGGACCAATTCCTGTTCAACCTCCTGATCGCGCCGATCGCCCTGACCGTCAACTTCGTGGCCTCGCTGCCACGAGCCCTAAGGGAGCTCGTCGCGGGCCGGCTCCACAGCCGTGTCCCGGCCACGATCCTCATCGCGATCGGAGCCTTCGTGGCCTCCGCCGGTGACAGCCTCAACCGCTTCGGGGTGACCGCCCCGTTCGCCATCGCCAAGCTGATCGCCGTCGTCTTCCTGCTGGCCGGCTTCCTCGTCTCGATCGAAGCCTTCCACGAGTTCCGGGTGCCGTTCACGGGTATCCGCCTGGGCGTCACGCGACGGGAGCGAGGGACCGAGGCGACCTGATACCTGCCCGTACCATGCGGGCATGGATCGCGTCATTGCGCCGCCGTGGGACCTCGTCGGTCCGCCGGACGCCCCCCGGATCGTCTTCGTTCACGGCAGCCGGGTGACCCGCAGCTCGTGGCGGGCGGTGACGGGCCGGCTCGAGGGCGCCTTTCGCATCGCCAGTCCCGACTTGCCCGGCCACGGTGACCTGGCCGGGATCGAGTTCACCCTCGATCGGGCCGTCGATGTCGTGGATGCCGCCGTCGAGTCCACTGGTGGCGCCCCGGTGGTCCTGGTGGGCCTGTCCCTTGGTGGCTACGTCGCGATGAGCTACGCGGCCCGTCATCCGGAGCGGGTCCGGGGCCTCGTCCTGGCAGGCTCGACGGCCGAGCCGTCGGGACGGGCGGCCGCCGTCTTCCGTCTCTACGCCTGGGCCCTCTCGGCGGCCCCCCAGGGGCCTCTCGACGCCCTCAACTCGTGGTTCTTCCGGCGCCGCTATCCGCCCGAGATCGCCGAGCTCGTCGTCGCTGCCGGCTTTTGGTCGCGGGGCGGGGCGGCGGCCGTCAGGACGCTCCCCAGCGTGCGCTTCCGGGAGCGGCTGCTGGCCTATGGCGGACCCGTCCTCGTCATCAACGGCGACCTCGACCTGGTCTTCCGCCTGGGCGAGCGCTCCTTCCTCCGGGACGTGCCCAACGTGACCCGCCGGACCCTGCCCCGCACTACCCACCTGTCGCCCCTGGACCGGCCGGACGCCTTCGCCGACGCGGTCCGGCGCTTCATCGAGCGGCTGCCCGCCTGAGGCCGGGTGGTATCCTCGGGACCACCCATCCGTCGACGCAAGAGGTTTCATGCGCGTCCGAAAAGCCGTCTTCCCGGCTGCCGGCTGGGGGACCCGATTCCTGCCCGCGACGAAGGCGCAGCCGAAGGAAATGCTGCCGCTCGTCGACAAGCCGATCATCCAGTACGCGGTCGAAGAGGCGGTCGCCGCCGGCATCGAGCAGGTGATCATCGTGACCTCCAGCCAGAAGCGGGCGATCGAGGATCACTTCGACCTGTCCTTCGAGCTTGAGCGGCTGCTTGAGGAAAAAGGAGAGATCGAGAAGCTCCGCCAGGTCCGGGCGATCAGCGACCTTGCCCAGATCGCGTACGTCCGCCAGAAGGAGCAGCTGGGGCTCGGCCACGCCGTCCTGATGGCCAAGGACCTCATCGGTCACGAGCCGTTCGCGGTCCTCCTGCCCGATGACGTGGTCGTCGCCGATCGGCCGGCCATCGGCCAGCTGATCCATGCCTACCAGCAGACGAACGGCTCGGTCCTGGCCGTGGCCGAGGTCCCACCCGACGAGGTCTCGCGCTACGGCATCGTCGGCACCACGACGCCCAAGGACGCCAGCGACCCGCGCCTCCACCAGGTCACGAAGCTGGTCGAGAAGCCGGCGACCGGATCGGCGCCGTCGAACCTGGCGATCATCGGGCGTTACGTCCTGACCCCCAAGATCTTCGACAAGCTCGAGCAGACCCAGCGCGGCTCGGGTGGCGAGATCCAGCTGACCGACGCCATCGAGGCGCTCATGGCCGAGCAGTCGGTCTTCGCCTACGAATTCGAGGGCGTCCGTTACGACGCGGGCACGACCATGGGCTGGCTGAAGGCGACGATCGACCTGGCCCTCGCCCGGCCTGACCTCGGGACCGAGCTGCGGGCCCATCTCCGCGGCCTCGAGCTGTAGGGTCGGCCCGCCGGCCCTCGTAACCCGGACGGCCGTCGGGGCGTCGTACGCTACGATCCCCCGGCGCACGACCATGGGGGACGCGCGACTCTCGGAGGAACGTTGGCGGACATCGGCACCGTCCTGGGCGGCCGCTACCGGCTGATCGAGCTGCTCGGCCAGGGCGGCATGGCGACGATCTACCGCGCCCACGACACCCAGCTCGAGCGCGACGTCGCCGTCAAGGTCCTCCGCCCGGAATACGGCCACGACCCCGACTTCTTCGCTCGCTTCCGTCAGGAGGCCCAGTCGGCGGCATCCCTGAACCATCCCGGCGTCGTGGGGGTCTACGACTACGGTACCGACCCGGCGGGCCCGTACATCGTCATGGAGCTGGTCGACGGCGAGGACCTCGGCTCGATCATCCGCCGGACCGGGGCGCTGCCGCCTCGCCAGGCTGCCCGGCTGACGGCCCAGATCGCCCGGGCGATCGCCGCGGCCCACGAGCGCGGGTTCATCCACCGGGACATCAAGCCCAGCAACGTCCTCGTGACCCGGGACGGCAAGGCCAAGGTCACCGACTTTGGCATCGCCCGGGCCGTCGCCGAGGCCGCCCTCACCCTGCCGGGCACGACCCTCGGCTCGGTCCACTACTTCAGCCCCGAGCAGGCCCGGGGTGAGCTCGCCACCGAGGCCTCCGACATCTACGGCCTCGGGATCGTCCTGTACGAGCTGCTGACGGGGCGCCGTCCCTGGGAGGGAGACTCCGCGGCGGCGATTGCGACGGCCCGGCTGACCGGACCCGTGCCCAGCCCGTCGGCCGTCCGGGCCGGCGTTCCACCGGCGCTCGAATCGATCACCCGCAAGGCCATGGCCACCGACCCCGAACATCGCTTCGCCACGGCCAACGCCATGGCCGAAGCGCTGGAGGCCTTCCTGGCCGAGCAGGCCGGCGGCGCGGCCGCCGGCGGCGCGGCGGCAGCCGGGGGCGCGGCCGCGGCCGGTGCAGCAGG
>JBEPVB010000052.1:0-15831 GCA_041691215.1 Chloroflexota bacterium | reverse complement strand
GCGGCCAATGGTCCACCTTTCGCTCGGCATCGCGCGCCGGACGGGCGGGTTTGGAGAGGATGTTATGGGCTTCTGCTCGGGTGACATCCCTGGGGCCGAAAATGAAACGGCCCCTGGCTGCAAACAGTCCAGGAGCCATCAGCCCGAAAGGGCGGTTCAGGGGCACTTCCGTGCGCCTCGGCGGACGCCATCGCCGCGGCCTTGATCGTAGGCGGGCGCAAACGACCGGTCAACCCGAGTCAACCAACCACTGCCCCTGGCGAGCTGTGACATTCCGGCACGCCAAGCGACGAGGTGTGGCAGTGCACACAATGGCGATCCGCGGACATCGTGATACCCCATACCTCGAGGAGGTTGGATGAGCGAGCACCCGAACCTGGCGACAATCCGTCGCTACTACGACGGCTGCAATACGGCTGACGCTGAGCTCATGATGTCCACCTTCACGCCCAACGTCATTCACTACTTCGTCGAGGACAAACCAATTCGAGGCGCCGCTGCGATCGCCGCCTATTGGCTGCCGTTCCAGCAGGAGGGCCGGCGAGCGGTGTGGTCGGTCGATCACGGGATCGCCCAGGGAGACGAAGCCGTGATCGAGTGGACGCTCCTGTACACGCGGCCGGCCAGGACGCCGCCGACCATCATGATCCGTGGCGCGGAGTGGTATTTCTTCCGGGACGGGTTGATCCGAGAGATCCGAGCCTATGAGCTCGTTGGTGGCGATCACCCGGCCGAGCTCGACGGGTTTCCGTATGCGCAGCACGGCTATCCGGTCCCGCCTGAGGCGTAGCGGATGCGACCGATGCGGCTCCCGCGGGCGCCCACCTGACAAGCTCCCGTCTCGTCAACCGAGCGGGCGGCTCTGCCAGCCATCGATGATCCGGGTCGTCGAACGCTGAAAGTCGTCCTCCGCCCACCGAGGTCAGGCGGGGAGATCGCCCTCGCCGGGATCCGGTTCGCCGCGTCGGGACGGCAGGCCCGCGCGCACCCACGCGAGGGTACCGCCCTCGACGTTGGATACGTCGGGCCAGCCGTTCGCCAGGAGGAATGCGGTCGCCTGAGCCGAGCGGCCGCCGCTCTGGCAGATCATCAGGAGTGGCCGATCGCGTGGCAGCTCGGCATGACGCGCCACGAAGGTCGAGAGCGGGAAGAGGACCGCGCCCTCGGCCCGGACGTCGGCGAACTCGCTCGGCTCGCGGACGTCCACCAGGAGTGGCGCGGCCGCCGTCGTGCCCTCGCCAAGCTGGCGATGGGCTTCGGCAACGGGAACGGCCGGTATGCGGTTGGGATCGAACATCGTGCCTCCGGCCTCAGGTCAGATCGGCCAGCAGCCGGCGACCGGCAAAGCCCTCATCCATCTCGTGCCACCACTCGATGGGGCCTTCGCCGAGGCGCCAGCAGAGCCAGATCTGACGGCCGCTGGCGAGGGCGGGGAAATCGATCAGGCCGGTCGGGATCTCGCGCAGCGTGACATCGCGCTCGACGAGCTGGGTCACGCCGGCCTGCATCTGATCGACGAGGAACTGCATCCGGAGGCGCGCGGTCCGGGTATCGGCCGCGGTCCCGGCCTCCGGCGTGCCCGACGGGGCCTGAGCCGCGACCACGACGTCGCGCAGCCGGACGAGCTCCTCGCGCTGATCGCGCAGGTCCAGGAGGATTCGCTCGACGTCGACAATGGCCGCGTTGGCCTCGTCGATGTCGTAATAGCGGGTCATGGAGGGATTCTAGGCACGTATCATGCCGGGCATGCGAATCGCTTCGCGGATGGACACCATCGGGACCGAGACGGCCTTCGAGGCTGCCGCCCGGGCGCGAGCCCTGGAGGCCACTGGACGGTCGGTGATCCACCTCGAGATCGGGGAGCCCGACTTCGATACGCCGGCCAACATCCGGGCTGCGGCCAAGAAGGCCCTCGACGAGGGCTTCACCCATTACCCGCCATACATGGGCCTGCCGGCCCTGCGCGAGGCGATCGCGGCCGACGTCGCCGCCCGCAAGGGCGTCCCGGCCAAGGCCGACCACGTCATCGTCACCCCGGGCGCCAAACCGGTCATGTACTACGCGATGCTCGCTCTGGTCCAGCCCGGCGACGAGGTCATCGTCCCGGATCCGGGCTACCCGATCTACGAGTCGATGGCCCGCTTCGCCGGCGGCACGCCGGTCCCGCTGCCGATTCGCCAGGAGAACGAGTTCCGGGCCGACCTGGACGAGCTCGAGTCCCTGATAACGCCTCGGACCCGGATGCTCGTGGTGAACTCGCCGGCCAACCCGACCGGCGGGCTCTTCACCCGCGAGGATATCGAGCGGATCGCCGAGCTCGCCATCCGCCACGACATGGTGGTGCTGGCCGACGAGATCTACGGCCGGATCGTGTACGAGGGCGAGCACGTCTCGATCGCCTCGCTGCCCGGCATGCTCGAGCGGACGATCATCCTCGATGGCTTCTCCAAGACCTTCGCCATGACCGGCTGGCGCCTCGGCTACGCGGTCCTTCCGGAGCCCCTGATCTTCCCGTTCGGGCGGCTGCTCATCAACTCCGTCTCAGGCGTTTCCACGTTCAGCCAGATCGCCGCGATCGAGGCCCTGACCGGGCCGCAGGACGAGGTCGAGGCGATGGTCGAGGAGTTCCGGGTCCGGCGTGACCTCGTGGTCGATGGCCTCAATGCCATCCCGGGCATCCGCTGCCTCCAGCCCCACGCGGCCTTCTACGTCTTCCCGGACATCTCGGCGACGGGCCTCGATGGCGCGACGCTCGCCGGCAAGCTGCTGCAGGAAGTCGGCGTGTCGGTGCTGGCCGGGACGGCCTTCGGGCACCTCGGCACGGCCCATATCCGCATCTCGTACGCCAACTCCCAGGCCAACATCACCGAGGCCCTGGCCCGCATCCGGACGGTGGTCGAGCCGCTGGTCACGGCCCGGGTCTGAGCGCGCGGTGGGGGAGGCTGATGGCGGCGGGCGACCGCGAGTCTTCGTCGCCCGGGTCATTCCCGAGGATGGCCTCGCGGCGGTTCGCGCCGGCGCCGACGCCCAGGTTTGGGAGGGCGAGCTGCCTCCGCCGCGGGAGGAGCTCCTCCGGGCCGTCGAAGGCTGCGACGGCGTCTTGACCCTCCTGACCGACAAGGTCGACGACGAGTTCCTCGACCGGGCAGGGCCACAGCTCAAGGTCGTCTCGAACTACGCCGTCGGATTCGACAACGTCGATGTCGCGGCGTGCACCCAGCGCGGTATCCCGGTCGGGAACACGCCCGGGGTCCTGAGCGACTCGACCGCCGATCTTGCCTTCGCCCTCCTCATGGCGGCGGGGCGGCGCCTGCCGGAGGGGGACCGCTACGTCCGGGCCGGCCGGTGGAAGACGTGGGGCCCGATGCTCCTCCTGGGTCCAGACATCCACGGGGCCACGATCGGGATCGTCGGCTTCGGGCGGATCGGCCAGGCCGTGGCCCGGCGAGCCATGGGCTTCGGGATGACCATCCTGTATCACGGCCGGACCCGCGCGGACCCCGATGTCGAGGCCGAGTTCGGAGCGACCTTCCTGCCCCTCGAGGAGCTCCTCGCCCAGGCGGACTTCGTGTCCCTCCACGTCAATCTGACCGCCGACACGCGGCACCTCATCGATGCCGAGAAGCTGAGCTGGATGAAGCCCACCGGCGTCCTCGTGAACACCTCCCGCGGACCGGTGGTCGATCCGGTTGCGCTCTACGAGGCCCTCCGCGACGGCGTGATCTTCGCCGCCGCGCTGGACGTCACCGAACCCGAGCCGATCCCGGCCGATGACCCGCTCCTGGGCCTCGACAACTGCCTGGTCGTGCCCCATATCGCGTCGGCGTCGCGGGCGACCCGGGGCAGGATGGCCGCGATGGCCGCGGCGAACCTCCTGGCCGGCGTCCGCGGCCAGCGCCTTCCCACGCCGGTCAATCCCGAGGTCTACGACCGCCACTGAGGCGCATACCAGCAACGAGCGAGGCGGCCATCGTGCCGGCTGGTGCTCGGCTACGCTTTCTCCGGGCCCGTAGCTCAGCGGCAGAGCAGGGGACTTTTAATCCTCGTGTCGTGGGTTCGAATCCCACCGGGCCCTCCACGAGAACCGAGACCTGGGCTGGCCCCTCCGCCCGCTGTACGGAACCACGGCGCCCGGCCCGCCCCGAACGACGGTGCCGAGCCGCGTCCCTCGAAGGCCGGGACCCGGCCTAGGCGCGCGCCTCGAGGACCGCGAGATGACGCGATGGCATCGACATCGCGCCGCTCGGACCAAAGCCGCCCGCGAGCTCGCGGAAGCGCGCGACCGCCGGCGGCCGGAGCGAGTACCAGATCCAGGTTCCCCGCCGTTCTCCTTCGATCCAGCCGGCATCGCGGAGGACCTTGAGGTGATGCGAGACCGTCGGCTGGCTCACGTCGCAGCAGGCCGTGAAGTCGCACGCACAGACCTCGGCGCAGTCGCTCAGCTGGCGGAGGATCGCGAGCCGGGTCGGGTCAGCAGCAGCCTGGAGGAGCAGGACGTCGGGATCGGTCTGGCGCTTCATGCCGCCAATGTATTGACAGATGTCTATATCGTCAAGTATCAATGCAGGCGCCAAGCCTGTCAGCACCGAGGAGCCTCCCGCGTCATGACCATCGAGACCATCCATGAGACGGTCCGTCTCCGCTACGCCGACGCCGCTATCCGCGCCTCGCAGGGCTCCTCGTGTTGCAGCGATCCCGAGACCATCGGGGCGAACCTTTACTCAGCGCTGGAGCGCGACGAGCTGCCCGACGCCGCAGTCCTCGCGTCCCTCGGCTGCGGCAATCCGACGGCGGTCGCCGACCTGCATCCCGGAGAGCGGGTCCTGGACCTCGGTTCCGGTGGCGGCATCGACGTCCTCCTCTCGGCAAAGCGGGTCGGGCCGACCGGCCGGGCCTTCGGCGTGGACATGACCGACGAGATGCTGACCCTCGCCCAGGCCAACGCCGCCCAGGCCGGCGCCACCAACGTCGAGTTCCTCAAGGGCCACATCGAAGCCCTTCCGCTGCCGGCCGAGTCGATCGACGTCGTCATCAGCAACTGCGTGGTCAACCTCGCGGCCGACAAGCACGCGGTCTTCGCCGAGATCGCCCGCGTCCTCCGGCCGGGAGGGCGGATCGGGATCAGCGACATCGTGGCCGAGGACTCGCTCACCCCGGCGCAGCGTGCCGAGCGGGGGTCCTTCGCCGGCTGCATCGCGGGCGCCCTGTCGGTATCCGAGTTCCGCGAGGGCTTGCAGGCGGTCGGGCTGACCGACGTCACGATCACGCCGTCGCACACGGTCACCGACGGCATGATCAGCGCCATCATCAAGGCGTCGAAGCCGGCGGATGCTCGACCCCTCATCGACCTGTCGGCGGGGCGCGACCTGCCGGTCGCCGAGGCCGGCTGCTGTGGTGGCGGCGGCTGCTGCTGATGCGGACGAGGCGCGCCGAGGCCGGCGACTGGCCGGCCATCCGCGATCTCCTGTCGGACGCAGCTCTGCCCATCGACGGAGCGGCGGAGGCCTTCGCGACCGGCATCGTCGCCACGGAAGACGACCGGATCGTCGGCTGCGCAGCCATCGAGCCGTACGATGGAGCCGCTTTCCTCCGCTCGGTCGCCGTGGCTCCGGATCGGCGCGGCGCCGGCGTGGGGATGCACGTCGTCAAGGCAACGGAGGACCTGGCCCGCAACGGCGGAGCCACGAGCCTCATCCTGCTGACCGAGACGGCGGAGCCCTGGTTCAGCCGCCTCGGCTACGCAGCCATCGATCGCGCGTCGGTCCCGGCGGACGTCGCTCGGTCGATCGAGTTCGGGACCGCATGCTCGGCAAGCGCGGTCGCGATGCGCCGGACCCTGGTCTAGGCGTCGGGTCGGAACATCGACATGGCAGGTTCGTCCATTACCCGGCGGGACCTCGCAGCCCTGGTCCTCGCCGCCATTTGCTGGGGTGGCGGGACGGTCATCAGCAAGGCCGCCCTGGCCGAAGTCCCGCCGCTGACCCTGCTTCCCGTCCAGCTTGCCGCGAGCCTCGCGATCCTGGCCGTCCTGATGCGGCGCCAGGGCATCTCCTTTCGGAGCGAAGGCTCACCGTTGCTGGGCCGTCTCGGTCTCCTGAACCCCGGGATCGCCTATGGGCTGAGCCTGCTTGGGCTGACGACCATCACCGCCAGCCTGTCGGTGCTCCTATGGGCCCTGGAGCCGCTGATGATCCTGTTGCTGGCGGCCTGGTTCCTGCGAGAGCGGGTCAGCCCATCCTTCATCGTGCTGTCGATGATCGCCGTGGCCGGGATGATCGTGATCATCTATGACCCGGCTTCGAGCAGCAGCCAGCTGATCGGGGTCGCCTTGACCCTTGCCGGCATCGCGTGCTGCGCGGTCTACTCCGTGGTCGCGCGACGCTGGATCCCGGATGCCAGGGAGACGAGCCAGGTGATCCTGGCCCAGCAGGCGCATGCGCTCGCGCTGGCGCTCGGGTTCGTGGTCGTGATCGGCCTCGCCGGCGGCCAGATCGTCCCTGCCGCCCTGACACCGCTCGAGATCGCCAGCGCGATCGGATCCGGTGCCCTCTACTACGCCGGCGCCTACTGGTTCTATCTCGGCGCCCTCCGCCACGTCCCCGCCTCGTTCGCGGCCGTCTCGTTCTACCTGATCCCGATCGTCGGGGTGGCGGCCGGCGCGCTTCTCCTCGGAGAGCGCCTCGATCTGCGGCAGTGGGTCGGAGCGGTCATCGTCCTTACGGCCCTCCTCGCGATCTTGCGCCAGCCATCCGCTGGCGCGGTCGACGCCGCCGCCCCGGCAATAGCCTGACGTCATCGACCACAATGGGGGCCGAGGAACCCGGTCCGACCCGGCCCAGCACGAGAGGTCCCATGTCGACGCAGGCGCAGGCTGACATCGCAATCGATTCCATCGTCGCGGTCCCGGGCACGCGGGCGACCGGGTTTGTGGCGGTCGATGTCGGCGAAGGCCGGACGGTCGAGCTCCCGGTCGTGATCGTCAACGGGGCCTTGCCGGGGCCGCGCGTCGCCGTCACGGCCGGCATCCATGGCGCGGAATACGTTTCGATCGCGGCTTGCCGGGAGGTTGTCCTGGGCCTCGATCCCGCGAAGGTCCGCGGCGCCGTCGTCGCCGTCGTGACCGCGAACCCGGCCGCGTTCGCCGCGCGCTCGATCTACGTCAACCCGCTTGACGGCCGGAACCTCAACCGGGTGTTTCCCGGCGACGCCGCCGGGACCTCCTCGGAACGGGTGGCCCGCTGGATCACCGACAACCTCATGACCGGCTCGGATGTCTACGTCGACATGCACTGCGGCGACTTGAATGAGGCCCTCGTCTCGTTCACCGGCATCGAGGAGATCGGCGATGCGGCCGTCGATGCCCGGACCCGACAGCTTGCCGAGGCGTACGGCCTCCGCTACCTGCTCATCGGGCCATCGCCGGGCATGACGACCGGCGCCGCCGCGGCCCTCGGAATTCCAGCCGTCCTCGGCGAGGTCGGGGGCCAGGGACGCTGGCCGGCCGAGGACGTGGCGCTCCACGCCGCGGGATTCCAGCGGCTGCTCCAGGCGGCGGGCGTCATCGACGACGCCCCGGCGACGCCGCGCTTCGACACCGAGGTCCTCCACACCGAGGCCTGGATGCGTGCCACCACCACCGGCTACTGGCATCCGCACCACGGGGTCGGGGATCGAGTGGCCAAGGGCACCGTGGTCGGCGAGGTCCGGGATGCATTCGGGACCGTGCTCGAGGCGCCGCAGGCGACGATCGAGGGCGTGGTCATCTTCATGGTGACGTCCCTGGCGATGAACGCGGGCGATCCGCTCCTGGCCCTGGCGGGCTGACCCCAGCGCCGCGACGGCGGGCATCGATCACGACGCCGGGATCGACCGCGCTCGCCGCGGCCTCGGGTAACGCCTCGCAACCCCTTCGCAACGCGAGCCGACCGCGCTCGTCGCAACCGGGCCGCAACCGAAGCGGCTCCGATCGATGATCGCGGCAGCGTCCCCGCCAGCCTGACAATCTCAGAAAATCCAGAAATGCCGGGAGGTCAGGCATGCTCCATCAGCCCGAGAAGACCCGATCCCTGTACACCGTGCGCGACGGGCAGCAAACCGTGGTGACCTGTGCCCGCTGCGGCTGCCGTCTCCAGCAGGACGCCCAGGACGACACCGTCTGGCGCCACTTCGGGGCCCTTGGCGGCCGCGACGCGATGAGCCATCGGACGGCCTGTGCCGAGATGCCCCACGACGCGTTTGGCCTCGTGGCGGTCCTCGCCTGAGGCGTCAGGCGCGCGGCGCCTCCAGCCGGTAGCCGACGCCCCGAACGGCCACGACCGCCGGTCCGCCGGCCGCGTCGAGCTTGGCCCGCAGCCGGGCGAGGTGCGGCTTGAGCCACAGCAGGTCCGGATCCGGCTCGGCCGGCCAGCCCGCCCGGGCCAGGCGAAGGTGGGGCACGAGATCGCCATTGGCTCGCACCAGCGACTCCAGGAGCCGGTACTCCGTGGGCGTGAGGTCCAGGAGGGCCGGCCCGACGCCGGCTTCGTGGCGCGCGGGATCGAGCGACAGGCCTTCGAACGTCGCGGCGCCGCCGACGTCGGCCGTATCGGAGCGGCCGGCCCGCCGCATGACCGCCGCGATGCGGGCCAGCAGCTCGGCCCGCCCGAAGGGCTTGACGAGGTAGTCGTCGGCCCCGATGCCGAGGGCCTTGACCTTGGCCCCCTCGCTGCTCTCGCCCGAGACGACGATGATCGGGGCCGAGCCAGCCGCCCGGATCTGGCCCGCGACGTGGAATCCGTCGGGTCCCGGCATGGCCAGGTCGAGGAGGACGAGGTCGGGGTGCTCCTCGCGGAAGCGCCGGACCGCGGTCAGGCCGTCATAGGCGGTGATGACCTGGTGGCCTTCGGTGCCGACCAGGGCGGTGATCGCCCCGACCATCGCCGGATCGTCGTCGACCACCAGGATCCGAAGGGCACGGCCGGCCATCGTCATCTTCCCCTAGACCGCCGCCGCGGCCGGCAGGGAGATCACGAAGCGGGCGCCGTGGTCAGGCGCGGGCTCGCACCACAGGTGGCCGCCCATCGACTCGGCCAGGCGCTTCGCGGCGTAGAGGCCGATGCCCGAGCCGCGGGCCGTATGCGTGTCGCGGCGGGCGTAAGGCTCGAAGATCCGCTCCCGCCATTCGGGCGGGATACCGGGTCCCTCATCCTGGACGCCGATCCGGACCATGCCCTCGGCCATCAGCCAGTCGATCCGGATGCGCGTCCCGGGCGGCGCGTATTTCACCGCGTTCTCGACCAGATGCTCCAGGATCTGGCGGAGGCGCGGCGGATCCGAGAGGGCGTGGAGATGGATTCCCTCCTCGATCGAGATCTCGTGACCGCCCAACAGCGGGGTCATCCCCCGGACGACCTCCTGGACAAGCTCCGGAACGTTGGTCGGCTCGACCGCGGCCGGCTGGTCGGGTACGACGCGAACCGAGGCCAGGATCGAGTCGACGAGCCGGTCCAGGCGCTCGATCTGCTCGATCGTGCCGTCGTGCCAGCTGGAGCGGCGATCGCGACGCTCCTGGTCGCGCGAGTCGCGGCCCTCGAGGGGCGGCTCTTCGGCGAGCAGGTCGGCATACGCTCGAACCACCGCCAGGGGCGTCCGCAGCTCGTGGGTGACCAGGGCGATCAGCTCGGTCCGGGCGTCGTCGATGGCCTTGAGCTCGGCCGCCCGCTGCTCGGCCTCCTGCTGCTGGCGGCCCTTCTCGACGATTCCCGCCAGGAGGTCGGCGATCGCCCCGACCTGGGCAACGTCGGTCTCGCTGAAATCGCGGACCTGCTCGGTCTGGATGTTGAGGACGCCGACCGTGCCCTCGTGCCAGACGAGCGGCACGGACAGCATCGAGGTGATGAAGCGTCGCTGGTCGATGCCCCGGACCCACAGGAAGCGGGGATCGTCCTTGATGTCCCGGATGATCGCCGGCTGGCTCGTCTCGGCGACCCGGCCGGTGACGCCCTCGCCGTACGGAACGCGCGCTCGGCCGATCTGGAAACGATCGAGGCCGTTTGTCGCCGCCAGCGTCAGGTAGGCCCCGTCGCGATCGAGGAGGTAGAGCGACGAGACGTCGGCTCGGAGGGCGTCGCGGGTCTCGTCCACGACCGTCTCGAGGAGCTCGTCCCAAGTCTGGGCGGTCGTCGCGAGACGCGCGACCCGGTGCAGGAAGCGAAGCTGGTCGATCTGCTCCGCCCCGGAAATCTGGACCACGTCGGTATCCGCCACGGTCATCACGATACAAAGGTACGGTCTGCCGCGGGCCGGATCGGTTGCGGTCAAGGCGAACGGACGTTGCGGCTGGGGATCGGCGGCAACATGCTGGGGACCGCATGACGGCTTTCGACCCGCTGGCCACCGAGATCGACCGCCTCTGGCGGCTGCTGCTCGATGTCGTCGAGGAGCAGGCGGGACCGGAGCTCCGCCGGCTGGTCGAGCGGACGCGGCGGCGGACCCTCCGCGCCCGGCGGGGCGACGCCGCCGCCCGGCGGGCCCTGGAAAAGGAGCTCGATGGCCTGGAGCCGGACCGGGCCGACGTCGTCATCCGGGCCTTCCTGCTCCATTTCCGGCTGGCGAACCTGGCCGAGGAGCGACATCGCGTCCGGGTCCTCGCAGCCCGCGGACGGCGCTCCGGCCGGACCCCGCGAGGGACCCCCGACGACACGTTCGCGGGCGTCATCCGCGCCCTCCGGGCCGAGGGTCGCTTTCCGGCGGAGCCCGCGGCCGCCGCGGCCGCGCTTCGGGGCCTCCGGATCCACCCGGTCCTGACGGCCCATCCCACGGAAGCCCGGCGGCGGACGGCCCTCATGGCCCTCGGCCGGATAGCCCGGATACTCGAGGCCCGCGACGACCCGCGGCTGCCGTCGGTGTCGGCAACGGCGCTCGACGAGCGGCTGCGCGAGGAGCTCACGATCCTGTGGCGGACCGCAGAGGCACGGGCCGGGGTCACCAGCCCTCTCGATGAGGTCCGGACGGCACTCGTCTTCTTCGATGCCACCATCTACTCGCTGGCGCCGGTGGTTCAGCGGGCCGTCCAGCAGGCGATTGGCGCCGATGCGCCCGACGTGCCGGCGGTCCTTCGCTGGGGCAGCTGGATCGGGGCCGATCGCGACGGTCATCCGGGGGTGACCGCCGAGATCACCGAGCATGCGGCCCGGATCCAGGCCGACCACGTGCTGCGCGGCCACGAGGCGGTGGCGACCCGGCTGATGCAGACCATCGCCGCGGTCCGCGCCCCCGACAGCCTCGATCGTGCCCTCCGGACCCGCCTCCTCGACGACGGCGAGACGCTGCCCGACCTCGATGCCACTCTGCGCCGGCGCTTCCCCGACGAGCCCTATCGCCGCCGCTTCGGTGCCGTTGCGGAGCGGCTGCGGCGGACCCGTCATCACCTGACCGGCGACGCCGGCCCGACCACCGGCCGGTACGCGGCCGCCGCCGATCTCATGGCCGAGCTCGACGAGATCCAGGCCTCGCTCGTGGCCGCGGGGCTCGGCCGCGTTGCGGCCGGGAGCGTCCAGGATTTCCGCTGGCAGGTCGAGACGTTCGGCTTCCACTTTGCCGAGCTCGAGGTCCGCCAGCACGCGGAGGTCCACCGGGCGGCCGCGGCCGCCGTTCGAGGCGGCGCCACGGAATCAAGCATCACCGTCGGCCCGGGCGTGAGCCTGGGCCAGGTCCTCGACACCTTCCGGGCCGTCGATTGGATCCGGACCCGCTTCGGGGCCGAGGCCGCGGGCCGCGTCGTGGTCAGCTTCACGGAGCGGCCCAGCGATGCCACCGACGTCCTCGAGCTTGCGGCCGAGGCCGTGGGCCCCGAAGCCGCGGCCGGGTTCGACGTCGTGCCGCTGTTCGAATCCGCGGCCGCGCTGCGCGACGCGGGCGGCGTTCTCGAGGGCATTTTCGTTGATGCCCGCTACCGGGAGCACCTGGCAGGGCGGAAAGATCGCCAGGAAGTGATGCTCGGCTACTCGGATTCGAACAAGGAATCGGGGTTCGTGGCAGCGAACTGGCTCCTCTATGGGGCCCAGGCCGCCCTCGCCCGCGTGGCCGGCGAGCACGCCATCGAGCTGACCTTGTTCCACGGCCGGGGTGGCACCGTGGGACGCGGCGGCGGCCGCCTCGATCGCGCCGTCCTGGGCCAGCCGCCGGGCACGGTCCAGGGGCGCCTGAAGGTCACCGAGCAGGGCGAGGTCGTTGCCGCGCGCTACGGCAACCCGGCGATCGCCCTTCGCCACCTCGAGCTCCTGGCCGGTGCGGTCATCGCCGCCGACGCGGCCTCGAACCCGGCCCCGGCCGATGCCATCGACCTCATGGATTGCTTGGCGGCCGCGTCGTCGCTCGCCTACCGGTCCCTCGTCTATGACGATCCCGGGTTCGCCGGCTTCTTTCGCCGGATCACCCCGATCGACGTCCTCGCCTCGATGCAGCTCGGCTCGCGGCCGGCATCCCGCGCGGGCCGCGGTGGCGCCGGCGTGCCCGGAGCGGGGCCCATGGCCGTACCTGAGCGGGCGGCCGCTCCTGCGCCCGACCCAGCGACGGCCGCCGGCGGGGCCGATTCGCTCCACCGGCTCCGGGCGATCCCGTGGGGCTTCGCCTGGGCCCAGGCGCGGATCGAGCTGCCGGGCTGGTTCGGACTGGGGGCCGCGATCGAGGCCGTCCAGGGTGACCTCGGCGATCTGGCCATCGTCCGGCTCGCCGAGCTGTACCGGACGTGGCCGTTCCTGACCGCCGTCCTCGACCAGGCCGAGCTGGCGATCGCCCGCTCCGACCTCGGCGTCGCCCGGCGCTACGCGGCCCTCGCGACGGCCGCTGGCGACGAGCACCGCTGGGCGACCATCGAGGCCGAGCACGAGCGGAGCCGTCGCTGGCTCCTGGCGGTCACCGGCCGGAGCCGCCTCCTCGAAAGCTCACCCGTGGTGGCCCGGGCGATCGAGCTGCGCAACCCGGACATCGACACGCTGTCCGAGCTCCAGGTCGGGCGGCTGGGACGCCTCCGCTCGCTGCCCCCCGACCATCCTGACCGCGACGCCCTGCAGCGGCTCGTCCGGCTGACCGTCAGCGGCGTCGCGGCGGGCCTCCAGGTGACCGGCTAGCGCAGGCGGCGGGCGAGGGCCGAGGCCAGGCGCTCATAGTCGGCTGGCTCGTTGTAGCGCTGGGCCGAGATCCGAAGGGCGACGCTCGATGGGGCATCGTTTGGCCGGCGGCGGGCGGCGGGGGCGGGGAAGCCGGAGATCGGGACCTCGATGTGGTCCTCCTCGATGAGCGCGTCTTTCAGGGCGGCGATCGCGGCTTCGCGGGCAGGGAGGGGCAGGGGGACAATGGCCATCGAGCCATGGAGGGCCGCCGGGATCCGCGCCGAGACGTCGAGGGCTCGGGCGATGATGTCGCGGCCCTCGATCACCAGCTCGTGGTTGGCGGCCATGACGGCTGGCCAGCCGCCGGGCTCCATGCCGCCGACGACCCGGATTGCCTCGGGCAGGGCAAGGTAGGGCGTCGGGTCGATCGTCCCCGTCCAGTCGAACTCCTTCCAGAGCCGCGAGCGCTCCGGGCGGATGTCGTTCCAGCCATGGCTGACGATCATCGGGCGAACTCCATCGAGGCGATCGGAACGAATGTGGAGGACGGCCGACCCCTTCGGCCCGCACAGCCACTTGTGCCCGTTGGCGGTCCAGTAGGCCGCCCCGAGGGCGCCGAGATCGACGGGCACCTGGCCCGGCGCGTGGGCGCCGTCGACGAGCGTGTCGATCCCTCGGTCGCGGAGCTCCCCGACGATCGCGGCAATCGGGAAGATCGTGGCCGTGATGCTGGTCACGTGGCTGACCATCGCCAGCCGGGTCCGGGGCGTGAGCGCGGCCGTGATGGCCTCGAGAACCTGGTCCTGGGACTCGATCTCGAGAGGCAGATCCACCCGGACGACCTCGCCACCGGCCGCGCGGGCGACCTCGGCCACGGCGTTGAGGGTGGCGTTGTACTCGTGGTTCGTCGTCAGGATCTGGTCGCCGGGGGCGAACGGGATGGATCGTAGGACCGTCGAGACGCCCGTAGTCGCGTTCGGCAGGAAGACGAGGCCGTCGGGGTCGGCATGCAGGAACATCGCGACCGCGCCCCGGGCACCATCGAGGCGGGCCTCGATGGTGGCGTCCAGGAACGCCACCGGACTGGCCTCGAGCTCGTCGACGAGCGAGCGCTGCCAGGCAAGGACCGGCACGGGACAGGCGCCGAAGGAGCCGTGGTTGAGGAAGACCAGGCCGGGCGCGAATCGCCACGGGCTCGAGGGGCTGAACGCGCGCATGCCCGTGAGGATAGGGGAGCGGCGGGGCCCTGGTCGCACGCCCGTTCCGGCATGCGGTCCTCGGTTCCGGCAGACGCTCCGGCAGTCGGGAGACCCGTTGCGGGCGGCTACGATGGGCCGCCATGACCCCGACGAATGTGCCCAACCGCGCCGCCGCCTGGCTGGCGCGCTGGGCCCCGATCCTTCCGCTCCTCGCCGCCGAGTTCATCCTGTGGACCGGCTTCGGGGCCCTATTGCCGGTCATGCCCCTCTACTTCACCCAGCACGGCGTGCCGGTCGTCCTCCTCGGGGTCGTGATCGCCGCCTGGCCGGCGGCGCGCCTCGTCGCCGAGCCGATATTCGGGACGCTGGCCGATCGATTTCGGCGAGTCCCGATGATGGTCGCCGGGCTCCTCGTCGCGGCATCCGCGGTCGGGGCGATGGCGATCTGGACCGCACCGGCCGCCTTCGTGGCGCTGCGCGCGGTCTCGGGCCTCGGAACGGCGATGTACGACCCGGCGGCCCGGGGCTATCTCAACGACGCGGCGCCCGCCGACCGGCGTGGCGAGGTCTTCGGGCTGTACAACGCGGCCCAGATGGGGGGCATCCTGCTGGGGCCGGCGATCGGGGGCCTCGGGACCGCGCTCGTCGGAAGCTATGTCTTCGTCCTGGTCCTCGCCGCCCTGACGACCTTCGGCGCCGCCGTCGCTGTGGCGCTCCGGGTTCGGGAGGTTCGAGGTCCACGGGGCGCGTCGGCCGGCCCCATCGCCTCGTCCAGCTACGCCGAGTTTCCGGCAGAGCGCGATTTCGGTACGGCCGTTCGAACGGGACCGGCCCTTGCCCCGTCGTCGCTGCGGAACCGGTTCATCCTGGCCGCGATCCTCGTCAACCTCGCTGGCTACTTCGGCGGAGGCCTGTACGAGACGATCTGGGCGCTCTTCGTGACGGACCGTGGCGGGGGCGTCGAGCTCATCGGCGCCACGTTCGCGGTGTTCGGCCTCACGACGATCCTCCTGTCGCCCTTTGCCGGCCGGATCGTCGATCGCAGGGGACCATTTCCCTTCGTGGTCGGCGGCCTGCTGGTCATGGTCCTGGCGATGTTCGCCTACCCCTGGATCTACGAGCCTTTGGTGTATGTCCCGCTCGTGGCCTTCGAGGCGGTCGGGTTCTCGTTCCTGGGACCGGCCACCTTCCTGGTCATCGCCCGGGGCACGCCCGAGGGTCGATCGTCGACGGCCCAAGGGGTCCTCGGCGCAGCCGGCACGGTCGGCACCATCGCCGCCGCGGTCGGCTCGGGATTCC
Source organism: Chloroflexota bacterium (assembly GCA_041691215.1). GTDB lineage: Bacteria > Chloroflexota > Limnocylindria > Limnocylindrales > CSP1-4 > UBA5189. The sequence continues at coordinate 242 of JBEPVB010000052.1, read as the reverse complement.
TCGCGGCGGTGAACCTCAGTGCACCGTTCTTCGTCGGCTCGGCGGTCCTCCTCGGCCTGTTGATCGTCACCCTCGTCGTCGGCGGCGGCCCGCTGCGCTCGATGCACCCCGCGACTGCGTGACAGACTGCGGCTCGCCGCACGATCGGCGGTCGGTTGCCAGAAGGGCCTTCGTCGAGTAGCATTGAAGGTCGCGGGGTGGAGCAGCGGCAGCTCGTCGGGCTCATAACCCGAAGGTCAGGG
>JBEPVB010000051.1:0-16298 GCA_041691215.1 Chloroflexota bacterium | reverse complement strand
CGGCAGCCGCCGGAGCCCTCCACGACGGCGAGGTCGACGGCTAGCTCGTCGCGACCCGCCGGCTGGCCGATACTTCGAGCATGAGCACCTCGCGCGTCGCGTCGATGCACGACGCCATTGCCGACCTCGTCCGCGACGGCGACACGGTCGCCATCGAGGGCTTCACCCACCTGATCTCCTTTGCCGCCGGCCACGAGATCATCCGTCAGAAGAAGCGCGACCTGACCCTCGCCCGCCTGACGCCGGACCTCATCTACGACCAGATGGTCGCCGGCGGCGTTGCCCGGAAGCTCATCTTCAGCTGGCTCGGCAACCCCGGCGTCGGTGGCCTCGGCGCGATCCGGCGGCGCATCGAGACGGCCGACCCGACGCCCCTCGAGGTCGAGGAGTACAGCCACTTCGGGATGGTCGGGCGCTACACCGCCGGCGCCGCGAACCTCCCGTTCTACCCGATCCGCTCCTATTTCGAGACGGACCTGCCGATCGCCAATCCGCTGATCCGGGAGATCGAATCGCCCTACGGTGACGGAAAGATCTTTGCCGTACCGCCGCTCAAGCCGGACGTCGCGATCGTCCATGCCCAGCGCGCCGACGCGGCGGGCAACACCCAGGTCTGGGGGTTGCTGGGCTGCCAGAAGGAGGCGGCGTTCGCCGCCGAGCGCGTGATCGTGGTCGTCGAGGAGCTCGTCGACGAGGCGGTCATCCGGGCCGACCCGAATCGGACGATCATCCCGGGCCTGATCGTGGATGCGGTCGTCGTCGAGCCGTTCGGGGCGCATCCTTCCTACGTCCAGGGCGCCTATGACCGGGACAACCGCTTCTACCTCGACTGGGATGTCATCACCCGTGACGAGGCTTCGATCCAGGCGTGGCTCAAGGAGTGGGTCTACGACCTCGACGGCCGGGCCGCCTACGTCGAGAAGCTCGGCGAGGAGCGGATCGCCGGCTTGCGTCCCTCCGGACCCGCCCCGTCGGGAAGCGTCAACTACGGGGAATACCGGTGACCGCCGCGGAAGCCGAGTCCGCGATCTTCAGCCGGTCCGAGATGATGATCGTGGCCGCGGCCCGGGAGCTGGCCGGCCAGCACGTCTGCTTCGTCGGCGTCGGCCTGCCGAACATTGCCGTGAACCTCGCCAAGCGGACCGTCGCCCCGGATCTCGAGCTCGTCTACGAGGCCGGCGTCTTCGGGGCTCGGCCGGCCCGCCTGCCGCTCTCGATCGGCGACCCGACGATCGTCACCGGCGCCACCGCCGTGGTCTCGATGTACGAGCTCTTCAGCTTCTACCTGCAGGGCGGGCTGATCGATGTCGGCTTCCTCGGCGCTGCCCAGATCGACCGCTTCGGCAACATCAACACCACGGTCATCGGCCCCTATGACCACCCGACCACGCGCCTGCCGGGCAGCGGTGGCGCCTGTGAGATCGCCATCAATGCCCGGCAGGTATTCGTCATCATGCGCCAGAGCGCGCGGTCGTTCGTCGAGAGGATCGACTTCCGGACATCGCCCGGCAACCTCGGCGGCGCCGAGCAGGCGGAGCGTATTCGGCGCGAAGGCGGCTGGCTGGGGCGGGGCCCGACCGTCGTGGTCACGGACCTCGGGATCTGGCACTTCGACGACGACGGCGAGATGCGCCTCGACTCCCTGCACCCTGGGGCGACCCTGGACGCGATCCGCTCGACCATCGGCTGGCAGCCGAGGATCTCGGCCGACCTGCAGGCCACGCCGCCCCCGACCGTCGCAGAGCTAAACCTGATCCGTCGGGAGCTCGATCCCGAGGGCGCCTACGCCAGGTAGGTGTTCGTGCCGGCCCGACCGGCCGCAAACGCGAACCCCGTGCGCTACCCGACCTCGTCCCGAGCACGGACGACCAGCACCGGGCTGGCCGCGTGGCGGACGACGAAGTCGGAGACGCTACCGAGGAAGAAGCGGCTCACCGGTCCGCGGCCGTGACTGCCGACGACCACCAGGTCGGCCTGCTCGCTGCGGGCGGCCTCGACGATCGCCTCGCCGGCGTCACCCTCCCAGATGAGGAATTTGACCTGGACGCCCTTGGCCCGGCCCCGCGAAACCAGCGCCTGGGCCGCCCTTTCCCGGCCGTTGCGGACCTGGTCGACGCGCAGGCCAGCGCGACCTCCCTCCGGCACGAGAGAGCCGGCGTCGATGACGCTGATGATGAGGAGCTCGGCTCGCAGATCCTGGGCCAGGTCGAGGGCCTGCACGGCGGCTCCCTCGGAGGCGGCCGCGAGATCCGTCGCGAGGAGGATGCGCCGGATGGTGCCGATCGGCTCGGTGGCTGCGGTTGGGTCGTCGGCGCGACGGAGCATCGCCGGCGAGCCGGCAAGTAACGACGGGGTGGAGACACGACCGGTCATCGGCCCATCGTCGCGGACCGCGCCGCACGAAGGAAGTGACGTCCGGCCCCTTCCGGACGGGCCGGTCGTCGTCGTGATCCCGGCTGGACCGCTGCTACGCTGCAACCGTGAGCAAGGCTCCGGCGCCCAACCAGCCCGTTGAACCGGCCGACCATTTCCCGGCCGAGGCCGCCATCAATGCGCTCAACATTGCCACCCAGGCGATCGCCGGCGAGCTCGACCTCGATCGCGTTCTCCAGCTGATCGTCGACTCGGTCCGCGAGCTGGTGCCGGCCCGCTATGCCGCGCTCGGCATCGTCGACGCCAACGGCCGCATCGAGCTCTTCATCACCAGCGGCATCTCCACGGACGAGCGGACCCGGATCGGCGACTTGCCGAGCGGCCACGGGCTCCTGGGCCTGATCATTCGCGAAGCCAAGCCCTACCGGATCCCGGATATCGCGGCCGATCCCGATTCGTCCGGGTTTCCGGATGGCCATCCGCCGATGCGTTCCTTCCTCGGCGTTCCGATCCGGATCGGCGCCGCGTCCATCGGGAACTTCTACCTGACCGACAAGATCGCGGCGACCGAGTTCAGCGACGACGACCTGCGCCTCGTCGAGATGTTCGCCCTCCACGCCGGCATCGCGATCCAGAACGCCCGGCTCCATGCCCGGGTCCAGCGGCTGGCCCTCGTCGACGAGCGACTTCGCATCAGCCGGGATCTACACGACGGCATCATCCAGGGGATCTACGCCGTGTCACTGTCCCTCGAGGATGTGCCCGACCTCATGGCCGGGGCCCCCGAGGAGGCCGTCGCCCGGGTCGATCGGGCGATCGATCGCCTGAACGTCACGATCGGGGAGATCCGCCAATTCATCGTGGCGCTCGGCTCGAATTCGCTCGACGTCGCCGTTGGCGAGCAGTTGGCCGGGATCGCCGAGGAGGTCGGCCTGCTGTCCGCGCCGTCGCTCAAAGTCGATCTCGATCTCGACCCCGCGGCCGTCGCCCGGGTCGATGAGGAGCTGTCGTCGGACGCGGCGAGCCAGCTCATCCAGATCGTCCGCGAGGCGGTGAGCAACACGTTGCGGCACAGCGGCGCAAGGCACGTCCGGATCGCGCTCCGCCTCCATGGAGATGACGTGATCGCCACCGTCGAGGACGATGGGCGTGGCTTCGAGCCCACCGCTCCGCGTGCCGCCGGCCATCTCGGCCTCAACAATCTCCACGACCGGGCCACGGCTGCCGGTGGCTCGCTCGAGCTCCACAGCGAGGTTGGTTCCGGCACTCGTATCATCGCCCGGTTGCCCCTGACCGCCGCCGAGGTCCTCGCGTGACCGACAGCCCGCCCTCGAAGGTCTTCCGCCTCCTCGTCGTTGACGACCACGAGGTCGTCCGGCAGGGGCTCGTTGCCCTCCTGGACCGGCGCGAGGGATTCCAGGTCGTCGCCGAAGCTGGGTCCGTCCGCGAAGCGGTCGAGCAGGCGGCCCGCCACGCGCCCGATATCGTGATCATGGATGTCCGCCTCCCGGACGGCTCCGGCATCGAGGCCTGTCGCGAGATCCGGGCCGAGCACCCGGACACGCGGGTCGTGATGCTGACCTCGTTCCCCGACGAGGAGGCGGTCCTCTCGGCGATCGTGGCCGGGGCGTCCGGGTATCTCCTGAAGCAGATTCGCGCCCGGGATCTCGTGGCGGCTCTCGAGGCCGTCGGCCGGGGAGAGTCCCTGCTCGACCCGGCCGTGACCGAGAAGGTCCTCGAGCGGGTTCGGCGCATCGCGACCGGAACCTACACCGATGAGCTGGCCCAGCTGACCTCCCAGGAGCGCAAGATCCTGCTCCTCGTCGCCGAGGGCAAGACGAACAAGGAGATCGCGACGGACGTCTTCCTCTCGGACAAGACCGTCAAGAATTACGTCAGCTCGATTCTTTCGAAGCTGAATCTCGAGCGGCGTGCCCAGGCGGCGGCCTTCGTGGCCAAGCACCGCTACGACCATGGCGGAGGCAGCTGACCCTGCGAATCGTCAGCCCCGAGGAAGCGGTCGCGGGCGTCCGGTCGGGCGAGCAGGTCTATCTGCACTGTGCTGCGGCCACGCCATCGGTGCTCCTCGATGCCCTGGTGGCGCGAGCGCCGGAGCTCGAGGATGTCAGGGTCCTCCACCTCCATTGCGAGGGTCCCGGACCGCACCTCGCGCCCGACATGGCTCCCCATTTCCGCCACCGAGCCTTGTTCATCGGGCCGAATGCGCGGGCCGCCATCAACGAGGGCCGGGCCGAGTACATCCCGGCCTTCCTCTCGGACGTGCCCCGCCTCTTCGAAAGCGGGCTTCTGCCGCTCGATGCGGTCTTCGTCAACGCGACGCCGCCGGACGCCCATGGCTTCTGCTCACTGGGCACGAGCGTGGAGGCCATGCACGCCGCCGTTCGGGCGGCCAGGACCGTGATCGTCCAGTTCAACACCGCGGTGCCGCGGACGCTCGGCGACAGCTTCATCCACGTCGACCAGATCGATCTCGCGGTCGAGTGCGCTATCCCGCCCTACGAGCACCGGGTCGGCGAGCTCGGCCAGGTCGAGATGCGAATCGGGCAGTTCGTGGCCGACCTCGTGCCCGACGGGGCCACCATCCAGATGGGGATCGGCGCGATCCCCTCCGCGGTCGGCGCGGCGCTCGTCGACAAGCACGATCTCGGGGTCCACACCGAGATGTTCACTGACGTCGTCGCGGATCTCGTCGAGAAAGGGGTTATCAACGGCAGCCGCAAGGAGCGCAACCGGGGCAAGATCGTGGCCGCCTTCCTGATGGGCACCCAGCGCCTCTACGACTTCGTCCGCGACAACCCGATGGTCGAGATGCGCCCGGTCGACTTCACCAACGACACCCACGTCATCCGCTCCTTCAGCCGGATGACCGCGATCAACTCGGCGATCGAGGTTGACCTCACGGGCCAGGTCGTGGCCGACAGCATCGGCCACCGGATGTACTCGGGCGTCGGAGGCCAGATGGACTTCGTCCGCGGTGCCTCGCTCGCCAGCGAGGGCCGGGCGATCATCGCCCTGCCGTCGACCGCGGCCGGCGGTACCGCGTCACGGATCGTCGCGGCCATCAAGGAAGGCGCCGGCGTGGTCACGACGCGAGCCCATGCCCGCACGATCGTGACCGAATGGGGCGTGGCCGAGCTGTGGGGTCGCTCCCTGCATGAACGGGCGGAGGCCCTCATCGCGATCGCCGATCCGGCCTTCCGGGACGGCCTCCGCTCCGAGGCCCGTCGCCTGCGGCTCGACTAGCGGCAACCGGGCCCGGGCTCACGCCTTCACGAGCGAGATCAGGACCTCCAGGGTGGCGTCGCTCTGGACGCTGACGAAGCCCGCGATGTTGGGTGGGCTCATCCCGAAATCCGAGAACGGGAAGGTGAGGCTGGCCACGATCTGGATGCGATCCCCGTTGAGCTGCACCTTGCCGGCGATCGTGACCGACTTCGTGACGCCGTGAATCGTGAGATCACCTGCCAGCGAGATGTCCACCGCGGTGCCGCTCAGGGCGGCCACGGGCACGTCGACGGCCGATGTCAGCTTGAAGGTGGCGGTCGGAAACTGGCTCGACTCCAGGCCGATCGAGCGGATCCGGTTGTCGCGCCGCTGGTCGTCGCTCGTCAGCTGGCTCAGGTCCGCCTCGAAGGACGCGGCCGTGACCTGGACGCTGTCCGAGGTCGCCACGAGGGTCGCCGAGCCGGTGACCGCGCTCGTCCGCCCGACGGCATCGGAGAGGGCGGTCACATTGCCGAGCTGCTCGCGAACCCGGTAGCCGACGACGCTGCCATCGCCGACCGACCAGGTGCCCGCCAGCCCGGCGGGCGTCGCGACCACGGTGCCGGCTGATGCGCCGCCAGTTGTCGCCGCGGGATCCGCTGAGGTGCCCGCGGCCCTTGGTGTCGCCGACGCAATCGCGATCGGCGGCAAGGTGAGCTGGGGGACGGAGTCGCCGACGAGGAACTGCTGGTAGGCCAGAAAACCGCCGATCGCCACCACGGCGACGACGATGGCCGCGAGGACGGGAAGGCGCGAACGGGGCATCGGGACCCTCGAGGACCAGGGGGTGTGTCTTCGATGACCAGCCGATGATGCGACACCCTGCCTGAGAGCCTGCTGAGAGCCCGGACGGGGGCTCTCCCGGAACATCAGGGGTGGACGCCGAGCGTCCCCTCCGGCATCCACCTCGCTTGTATTGTTCCGCCGGCCCGTTGACGTCGATAGGGCCGAAGGGCCCGAGTTCGTTGGGACCCCGCCGCAGCCCCGGCCGGAAGGGCCTGCAACTGGCGTGGACCACCGCACCGCTAGACTCACGGGCATGGACGTTGCCTCCAAGGCCAACGATCTCCTGACCTGCCCAAAGTGCGGCGAGGCGAATCCGGCGCGCTTCCGCCTCTGCGGCTTCTGCCGGACCGAGCTCACCGCCGACCGCGCAGCGGACGAGATCCGCCGCTTCGTCACGGTCGTCAACTCCGACCTGAAAGGCTCCACCGCGCTCGGCGAGCGCCTCGATCCGGAGTCCCTCCGCGAGGTCCTGACCCGCTACTTCGACGAAATGCAGCTCGTGTTCGAGGCCTACGGAGGGACGATCGAGAAGATCATCGGCGACGCCGTCGTCGCGGTCTTCGGCATGCCTGTCCGGCGCGATGACGACGCGCTCCGCGCGGTGAGCGCGGCCGCCCAGACGATGCGGGTCCTGGCGACCCTGAATGACCAGCTCGAATCCGTCTGGGGCGTCCGGCTCGTCACGAGGACCGGGGTTTCGACGGGCGAGGTGGTCGTCGGTGACGTCAGCGCCAGCCAGCACGTTCTCACGGGCGAGACGATGAAGGTCTCCTCGGCGATGGAGCAGAACGCGCCACCGCTCGAGGTCCTCATCGCCCAGCCGACCTATGACCTTGTCCGGGACTTCGTGGAGGTCGAAGCCGTCGGGCCGATCACGCCGAAGGGCACGGACCGGGCGACGGAGGCGTACCGCCTCGTTTCGGTGGCCGAGCCGGCGGGTATCGGCGCGGACGATGCGGCGGCGCTGGGCAGCACGCCCTTCGGAACGCGTCTCTGCCCCAACTGCGGGGAGGACAACCCCGAGCGACACACCTTCTGCGGGATGTGCGGAGCGCCGCTCGTCCTGGTGGTCAAAGCCCAGGAGAGCCGCAAGACGGTGACCCTCGTCTTCGCGGATCCCAAGCCCCGGACCGATTCCGGCGAGCCGCCGAGCCCGGAGGCTCTCCGCGACGTGATGTCGCGCTACTTCGACGAGATGAAGCGGGCCCTCGAGCGCCACGGCGGGACCGTCGAGAAGTTCATCGGTGACGCCGTCATGGCCGTGTATGGCCTGCCGGTCCGTCACGAGGACGACGCGGTCCGGGCGCTCCGCGCCGCCCTCGACATGCAGGCGGCCCTGCCCGCTCTGAACGAGGATTTCGCAGCGAAATGGGGCGTCAGGCTCCTGAACGCGATCGGCGTCAACACCGGCGAGGTCATCGCCGGCGATGCCACCCTCGGCCAGCGCCTCGTGACGGGCGATGCGGTGAACGTCGCAGCCCGGCTCGAGCAGGCCGCCGGCCCCGCCGAGGTCATCATCGGCGACCTGACGTATCGGCTGGCCAAAGACTACGCCGAGGTCGAGGCCATCCCGCCGCTCACCCTCAAGGGCAAGACCGAGCCGGTCCCCGCGTACCGGCTGGTGGCGGTGCGCGACAGGCCCGTCGAACCCACATCGGGCGTCGCACCGTTTGTCGGCCGCGAGCTCGAAATGAGCCGGTTGGCGGTCGCGCTCGCCGAAGCCGAGACGACTCACGTGACGCGGATGATGACGATCGTCGGCGATGCCGGCGTCGGCAAGTCGCGCCTGATCAAGGAATTTGCCGCCCAGGCAGGCCAGGAGGCACGCGTTCTCCGCGGTCGCTGCCTCCCGTACGGCGATGGCATCACCTTCTGGCCCTTGGCCGAGGTGGTTCGGGAGGCCGCCGCGATCGCCGCCGAGGACACGGCCGAGGAAGCCATCGGCAAGGTTGCCGCGCTTCTCGAACACGAAGGAACACATACTGCCGATCGCCAGGCCGTGGTCGAGCGCGTCGCCGCGGTGATCGGACTGTCGCCCGCCCAGTTCCCGGTCGCGGAGCTGTTCTGGGGTTCGCGAAAGCTGCTCGAGGCGATGGGCCACGATCGGCCGCTCGTGGTCATCATCGACGACATCCATTCGGCTGAGCAGACCTTCCTCGAGCTCATCGACCATCTGATCGAAGCCACGGAAGACGCTTCGGTGCTGCTTCTGTGCTCGGCTCGACATGACCTTCTGGAACGACACCCGGACTGGGCCGAGGCGCACGCGAGGGAGCTGGTCGTCCTCCGGCCCCTATCCGACGCGGACTCCGGTCGAATCGTGGAAGAGCTCCTCGGATCGGCCGGGCTCGATCCATCCGTCGTTGCCCGTATCACCGCCGCGGCCGAAGGAAATCCGCTCTTCGTTGAGCAGCTGGTCTCGATGTTGATCGACACCGGGATGCTCCGTCAGGAGGACGGCCGCTGGGTCGCCGCATCGGCGAGCCAAATCGCCGTGCCGCCCACGATCCACGCGCTGCTCGCGGCCCGCTTCGACTCCCTGACCGTCGAGGAGAAGCGGGTCCTCGAACCGGCCTCGGTCATTGGCCTTTCGTTCCCCGTGGCAGCGATCCATGAGCTCGTCGCCGAGGCCGCGCGACCGGCGGTCGACGCGAACCTCGCCATTCTCGACCGGAAGGAGTTCGTCAAGCCAACGACGATCGACGAGGACGAGGCCTTCAGGTTCGCGCATCTCCTGGTCCGTGACACTGCCTACGGGTCGCTCCTCAAGCGCGCCCGGGCCTCGTACCACGAGCGATTCGTCGACTGGGCAGAGCGGATCAATGCGGAACGCGGGCGAGGCCAGGAGTTCGAGGAGATCCACGGCTACCACCTCGAACAGGCCTACCGCTATCGCGTGGGGCTTGGCGTCATCGACGATGTCGCCCGGAATGTCGGCAGGCGTGCGTCGGTCAAGCTCGCTTCCGCGGGCCGGCGCGCTATGGGCCGTGGCGACATGCCGGCCGCCGTGAACTTGCTGCGGCGCGCCACCGAGACCCTCGACGAGGACGATCGTGAGCGGCTGGCCCTGGTCCCCGATCTCGGGCTCGCACTCCGTGAACTTGGGGAGTTTACCGAGGCCACTGCCCGTCTGGACGACGTCCGTCGGCTCGCCGCTGAGAAGGGCGATGAGGTTCTCGCCGCACGAGCGCTTCTCGAAGGTCGCCTCGTGCAGGCGTACACGAGCCCTGGTGAGGACTGGAGCATCTCGACCAACCATGAAGTGGACCGCTACCTGCCGTTGTTCGAGGCCGCCGGTGACGATGCTGCGATGACTCTCGCCTGGCGCCTGCGGGCGACGATCCACGGTTGGGAGAGCCGCTGGGCCGACCTGGCGATTGATCTCTCGCGGGCGATCGAGCACGCGAGACGTAGCGGTGATCTGCGGGCCGAATCCAGGGCGGCCGTCGGTCTGGCGAGGGCGGCGCTCTACGGCCCGACGCCGGTCGACCAGGCGATCAAGGAAGTTGAGGACCTGGTGGCCGCAGTTAGCGACGACCAGATCGCTCTCGCAACGATCAAGCTCCAGTTGGCCCAGCTGTATGCGATGCAGGGCGAGTTCAATCACGCTCGCACGCTCTATCGCGACGCTCGCTCGCGGCTCGAGGATCTGCGGGCGGGAATCGCCGCCTCGGTTTCGTCGGTCAACTCCTCGTACGTCGAGTTGCTTGCCGGCGACGCCGCTGCGGCGGAGCGCGAGCTCAGGCTCGATCAGCAAGCCCTGAAAGGGCTTGAGGAGAACTACTTCAGGTACACGGTCGAGGCGCTCCTGGCGCGGGCGGTGCTCGCCCAGGATCGCGGCGACGAGGCGGCCGAGATCATCGACGCGGTTCGCGCTGGAGCATCGGCCGACGACACCGACGCCCAGGCGCTCTGGCGGTCGGTGATGGCCCGGGTCTTCGCAGCGACCGGGGAGGCGGCGAAGGGCGTTCCCATCGCCTCCGAGGCTGTAGCACTGCGGCGCGAGACCCAGATGCCCGTCGGCCTGATGGAAGCACTCGAGGACCTGGGCGAGGTTCTGCGTTCGGCCGGTCAACCGGCCGAATCGGCGCGGGCATTCGAGGAGGCCTCCACGATCGCACATAGCAAAGGCGATGTGATAAGCGAGGCTCGGCTTCAAGCGCTGCTCGCGCAGACCAAAGTCTCCTAGCGGCGCGCCGAGTGCGGCGAGTTAGCCGCAAAGTGAAACCGGCGCCTCGCGGCGCCGGTTTCCTCACGGGGTGGCGGCCGACGGACTAGTAGACCCCGCCTCGCCCGTCCCACGGGTTCGGCTTCTTGATGACGATGCCAAGGTCGGCGTCGTGCATGTTCGCGTCCGCGCCGGCCTTGAGGATGCCCTGTGTGATGAGGGCGGTGATGTCGGACTTCTGCTTCGTCCTGAGGTAGATGCAGGGGTCCGTCCCGTTCGCGTTCAACCCGCTCGCCCCACAGTTTGCTGGGGTGCCCCAATAGCGGTAGTAGCCACTGTCATCCGGGACAGGGGTTGGCTGCGTGACAACCGTTCCCGTCCCGCTTGGCTTCTTGGCGATCCAGCCCGTTGCTGTGTTGGATCCGTACACGCCCTGGCCGCCGCCAAGATAAAGGGCTCCGAGGCAAACGTTGAAGCTCGGCGTGCCGCGACTCGTGACGTGGTCGAACTTGAGCGTGTCCCTCGGGATGATCACGAGCATGTAACCCGTCTTTGTAGACGCCACGTCCGAGCCCGTGGCTCGTAGCTCGACCGGCATGTTGATGGTCTTGTTGCTGTTCCCGCAGAGCCCATCGATCAAATGGGCGGAGAGGAACTGCGTCGTCAGGGTCGTATCCGAGTAGTCCGTGCCTGTACCTATGGTCCCGATCTGGCCGTACAAATACTGCAGAGTTGACTTGGGGTTCCCCCCGTTGCCGATGTTGTTCTTGCATATGGAACTGCGACATGGAGCAAGGTCGTCCACGATCCGAAACGGCGAGCTCAGATCGGACCTCAATCCGGCTCCAGTGCCCGTGACGGCGTACAGCTTCATGGTGCCGGTGAACGTGCCTGAGTTGACTAGCGTGCCGCCAAACGACGCAACGCCGTTGGTCGTGGGGGTTCCGCCCGCTGGACCGATGGTCGCCCCGGAACTGTCGTCCTTCTTGATCAAGACTGAGATTGTTGCCTCTCCAAGGGCTCCCGGGGCGCCGGGGCCGGCCAGGTTCGCCCAATGGTCCCGGGCTGTGACCGTGACAGGGAGAGATGTGCCGGCGCACGGGCTGCCGCCCGGCGTGCAGAAGTTGTAAATCGGCGTGCCTAACTTTGTGTCGATCGGCTGGGCCGTGAAGGACAAGGAGTCGACTGGGCCTGGTCGAATTCGCCCGGTGCTGTCGGGAACAAACAAGTACGAATAATTGTCGCCGTTGTTGTGATCGTCGACGGAGCCGTCTGGGGTCAGCGTCTTCCCGGACCCGGCTGCCGGAGTGTCGAACGTCTCGAGGAAATTGGCGATATCCGGTAGGTACACGGTGCCGGAGGTTATCTGCGGGACGGCACCATCGGCGCTGGGCAATCCGTCCGCCGTCTTGACCCACGGGACCGCGGTGATCTCGAGCGGCGCTTGGCTGATCGTGCCGCTGCCCGATGCGGACGAAATCGTGTAGCGCCACGCCTGTGCGCCACCGAGTGCAAAGCCAGAGCCCGTGGCCGTCCGAGCGCCGGCATTCCTCGAGTCGAAGGTGGCAGAAGCGCCAGTCGAGTCGCAGGTAACCGTATCGCCGGCCTCAACCCCCGAGAGCGTGCACCCAGTGGCGACACTACCGTCTGTCGTGCCGTCGTATGGCCGCGTGACTGTCGCGAAGCTCACCGTGACCGGAATCGGGGGGGAATAGGTAATCGTCGCCACAAAGTCGATCCCGTTGGCGACTCCGTAGTCCGCATTGACGATCCGCAGCGTGTTGGTTCCCACGACAAAGTCCGTCGGGGTCGACGAATGCGCCGCAATCGCATGCGTGAAATGCGAGAGTGTCTGGAAATTCGCCGGGTCAGGCGGGTCAGAGGTCTGAGGCTGCTGACCGATCTGAACGTCATTGAGGTAGACCGTTGCAGCATTGTCCGCCATGACCTGGACGTCGATCGACGCAGCCGACAACGCCGGGAGCGTGAACGTGGTCTGGTAGGTGGTCGTGTGATCGTTGCCTTCGTCGCTGTCGTTACCCGTTCGGTTGATCCAATGCGACGGAGCAACGGCGCCTCCCCAGGCTGGATTCGGCGAGGCGACCTTCTTCGCCGGGAGCCATGATCCTCCGGCAATCGCGTACGACACCGAGTCCACGCCGCTCGCGAGCGTGATGGTCGTGGAGGACGTCGCGAGGGTCGACGACACTGAACCGATGGCCATGGCCATCACGGCAGCGGCGGCGAGAACGGCTGGGAGCCAGCGGGCGGGGCGGATCGCGCCCGATCGTACGTCGGTACCGGTAACGGAAGTGCCGAGCTTCGAGTTCAAGCTGTACCCCACCTTCGATGAGCCCCTTTGCCCCTGGGTGAGCACGCCCACCTGCGTGCGATCGCGGAGCCTCATGGCGCGCGGAACGCCGCCCGCGTCGTCCTAGAGGAACCGGTCATCTCCAAATAGTACTTTCTGCCTAGGACCCCCCCACTGTCAATCTCGGGAGGCGACGACCCCGGTGCATGCGGGCACCGCGACGCGGCCCCGTAGACCATGACCTCCGACGCGTGGCGCTCGGCACCGTCAACGTGTTCCTCCCGTACGAAGCCTTCAACGCGTTCCGCCGCGGCCGGATCGACGGCAATCACGGCCTGGGCCCCCGAGCCGGGCCCCGACGGCGCGTCCGCGTTATCGCTCCCCGGACCGGGGCCAGACGAGCTCGGCCGAGACCCTCGGCCAGTCGAGGACCCGGATGCGTGGACATCCCGATCTGGTCCCTCTCGAAGGACCTCCTGGGCATCGCCAGGCCGACATCGACCCGCTCGTCGACAGCGTCGAGAGCGTGACCGTCTTCGACCTCAAATGCCGGTGAGGGCAAGCACGTCTTCATCTGACACGGAATGTGACCGATCGGGCAGCCTCCTAAGACATATCGCCGCGCGAGCGGGCAGGCGAGGGGCAAGCTGGCGATGGGGCACGCGGACTGCCGGGGGAGCGCGGGCGACCGGTCTCGCGGCTGGCAGAGGCGCTGACGGGCCGGCGGTCGCTCTGGCGCCTCCCCTGAATGGGTCGGGCCGCGACTTACAATCGGCACATGGCCGAACGTTCTAGTCGCCGACGGCCGCGATGACCGGCCGGGTCTTCCAACGCTCCCTCGATGCGTCGCCTCCGATCGCGGTACGGGCGGAGGGATCGACGATCTGGGATTCGACCGGCAAGGCCTACCTCGATGCCGCCGGCGGGGCGATCGTGGTCAATGTCGGGCACGGTCGCCGCTCCATCGCCGAGGCCATGGCCGAGCAGGCCGGGCGCCTTGCCTATGCCCACGGCAGCGCGTTCACGAGCGAGCCCCTGGAGGCGTATGCGGCCGAGATCGGGCCCCACCTGCCCCTCGACGATCCGTATCTCTACACCGTGAGCGGCGGCTCCGAGGGGATCGAGACCGCCCTCAAGCTTGCCCGCGCCTATCACCTGGCCCGTGGCGAGAAGGACCGCTGGATCGTCTTTGCCCGCTGGTCCAGCTACCACGGCAACACTCTCGGCGCCCTCGACCTCTCCGGCCGCAAGCCGCTCCGGCGGCCGTATGAGGGCTGGCTCGGCCGCTTCCGCCACGTCTCGGCCGCTTATCCGTATCGAGCCGGGCTGGCCGGCGCGAACGCCCTCCAGGACCCCGACGAGCTGGCCGACGAGCTCGAGCGCGCCATCGTCGCCGCTGGCCCCGGAACCGTGGCCGCGTTTGTTGCCGAGCCGATCGTCGGGGCCACCCTCGCGGCGGCGGTGCCGCCCGACGGCTACTGGCCGGCGATCGCGGAGGTCTGCCGGCGGCACGGCGTGCTGCTCATCGCCGACGAGGTGATGACCGGCTTCGGGCGAACGGGCGCCTGGTTCGGCCTCGACCACTGGGCCACGCAGCCCGACATTCTCGTCGCCGCGAAGGGCGCCACCTCGGGCTACTGGCCGTTCGGCTTCGCGGCCACGAGCGCCGCGATCCACGACACGGTCATCGCGGCCGGCGGCTTCACCCACGGCTTCACCTACTCCCACCACGCGGTCGGGGCGGCCGTTGCGCGGGAGGTCCTCCGGATCATCGAGACCGAATCGCTCGTGGTGGCGAGCGCAACCAAGGGCGATCGGCTGCAGGCCCTCCTTCGCTCGCGGCTCGACGAGCATCCCCATGTCGGCGAGATCCGGGGTCGGGGCCTGATGGTCGGCCTCGAGCTCGTCGCGGACCGGGAGACGCGGGCACCCTTCGGGCGGTCGTCGAAGGTCACCGAAGCCGTCCTCCGGGCCGCCCGCGACGCCGGCCTCCTCGTCTACCCCGGAACCGGGCTCGCCGACGGGACCGACGGCGATTCGATCCTCCTTGGACCACCGTTCGTGGTCACCGACGGGGAGATGACGACGATCGCGGACGTCCTGACCAACGCGGTTGATTCGGCCACCGGCGCCGCGATCGCAGCCGCGGCCGGCGGGTGACCGACGAGCCGCGGACCAGGTCCACGGCCCCGACCAGGTCCACGGCCCCGATCCGGGCCGTCGTCTTCGATGTCGGCGAGACGATCGTCGACGAATCGCGTGCCTGGGGCGAGTGGGCCGACTGGCTGGGCATTCCCCGGCTGACCCTGTTCGCGGTCCTCGGCGGGGTCATCGCCCGGGGGGACGCGCACCAGGGAGTCTTCGACGTCCTCCGGCCGGGCCTGGACATCGAGGCGGAGGCGACCCGTCGCCGCGAGGCCAGCGGTGAAACCTGGCTCAACGCGAAGGACCTTTATCCCGACGCGCTGCCCGCGATCGCGGCCCTTCGTGAGGCGGGATTCCTGGTCGGGGTCGCCGGCAACCAGCCCAAGGAGACGGAGCAGGTCATCGCCTCGCTCGGGATCCAGCTCGACCTCGTCGCATCTTCCGATGGCCTCGGCGTGCCGAAGCCGGATCCGGCCTTCTTCGAGCGGATCGCCGACGAGCTCCACCTGCCGGCCGGGGCCATCGCGTACGTCGGTGACCGTCTCGACAACGATGTGATCCCGGCGCGCCAGGCGGGCATGCTCCCGATCTTCATCCGGCGCGGGCCGTGGGCCCATCTCCAGGCCCTCGACGGCGTTCCCGCAGGCACGATCACGATCGATTCCCTGCTCGAGGTCGCAGAGGTCCTGTCCGCCGCCCGTCGCCGCCCGTCGCCGGCCGGCGAGGGCTAGCCGCCCCGAGCCTTAGCCCCGGCCGCGGACCAGCAGGATCAGCCCGACGACCACGAGCAGGCCGGGGATGACGAGGGTCGAGACGTCGGGAACCGCGATCTCGGACGACGCCAGGAGCACCAGGGCCGTGCCGCCGATCGCCTGCCAGCCCCAGCCCCCGTTGCGGAGCGCCCGGACGAGGGCGATGAAGAGCAGGGCGATGCCGAAGAAGAGCGTTCCCCAGCCGGTCCCGATGTCGAAGCCCAGGCCGCGCAGGGTGCCCGGCAGCGCGGCAGCCGTCAGGAAGGCGCCGAGATAGAGGGCCACCGTGCCGCGGCGGAGGAGCCAGACGAGAAGGAACGCAATCCCCGCTGCCAGGACCCCGGTGTTGCCGAGGCTTCGATACTGCGGCAGCGAGTACTGGACGATCAGGAGGGCCCCGAACACGACGAGGAAGACGCCGATCCAGGGCAGCCCCGGTCGACGATCCTCGTCGCGACCCCATTGCCAGCCGTAGACG
>JBEPVB010000050.1:0-16597 GCA_041691215.1 Chloroflexota bacterium | reverse complement strand
GCGATCGCGTCCTCCTCGCGATCGGCCAGGGCCCGGAGCTCGACTGGATCGGGCCTGGCTCCAGCGGCCCGTCGGCGACCAAGAATCGGCGACTCCAGGCCGACGCGGTGACCTTCGAGACGGGCCGACGCGGGGTCTTCGCCAGCGGCGACGTCCGGGTCGGGGCGGCCACGGTCGTCCAGGCCATCGCCGAGGGCCGCCGCTCCGCCTATGCCGTCGATGCCTTCCTCCGCGGCCACGACCTGGCCGAGATCAAGACCCGCCAGACCCTGGCCGAGCCGCAGCCCGAGTTCCTCTCGATCGTGCCCTTCACGGCCGAGGTCAAGGAGCCGCGCTACCGGATGAAGGCCCTCGAGGCCGAGGAGCGGAACAGGAGCTACGTCGAGTACGAGATCCCGTACTCGACGCAGGAGATCGTGGCCGAGTCGAGCCGCTGCCTCCAGTGCACCTGCGAGGCCATCGGCTTCTGCGACCTGCGGCGGCTGGGCATCGAGTACGGGACGACGCTCCTGACGCTCGAGCCGCAGCACGACCAGGGGGCCGGCTACCGGAGCGTCACCGAGAACCGCTTCACCGGGGTCAACCACGACTACGTCCGGGACGACAGCCACGCCTTCATCCTCCGCGAGCCGTCCCGCTGCATCGACTGCGGCCGTTGCGCCAACGTCTGCGCCGAGGTCGTTGGGGCCGCCTGCTACGACTTCATGCGGATCGGCTTCGACACCCTCGTGACCACGCCGCTCGACATGAGCCTCAACGACACCCCGTGTGTGTCGTGTGGCCGCTGCGCGGAGACCTGCCCGACCGGGGCCCTGATGCCCAAGCCGCGGGTCCTCGAGAAGTACGAGGTCGACGAGAGCCGCTGCATCCTGTGCGGCATCTGCGTCGACGCCTGCCCGTATGACGCCCTCCGCGATGGCGGCGAGTTCGAGCTCGCCCACACCAGCCGCGAAGCGCCGATGATCGACCTCATGGCCCTCGCCACGATCGATCGGGAGACCGAGGTCACCTACATCCGGCGCGAGCGGGACTGGCTCCAGCGGGCCGTGGAGGAAGGACGCTTCGTCGACACGGCACGAATGCTGCCCGTGCTGCCCGCCTCGGTGGCCAGGAATGGCGATGGCATTGGCAACGGCGGCAGCCTCGTCACCACCGGGCACGAGCCCGGCGGCCCAGGCGGCACGCACGCCCACGCCAAGTAGCCGATGCGCGCCTGGCTGTACCTGCTGACGGCCGCGATCGCCGGTGGCGTGGTGATCACCCCCGCGCTGCTGGTGGTGGTCCTCGGCAAGGGCTCCGTGGACGACGCCCTGTTCGCGGCCCTCGGGACCCTGATGATCGTGTCGGCCGTGCTCGTCGTGACGATGCGCGACATCATCCGCTGCGGCCTGGCGATGATCGTCTGCTTCCTGTCCCTGGCCGGGATCTACGTCATCGTCGGGGCACCCCTCGTGGCGGCCGCGCAGGTGATCGTCTACATCGGGGCGATCAGCGTCCTGATCCTGTTCGCGATCATGCTCACCCAGTCCAAGGCCGCCCCAGCGAGCCTCGTCTTCCAGACCCAGGCCGCGCCCGCGGCCGTCGCAGCGATCGTCCTGGTGGTCCTCATCACCCTCGGCATCGGGGCCACCGACTGGGGTGCCGTCAGCGTCCGGGTACGGCTGGCGACCGAGACCCTCGCCCGGATCCTCTTCCGCGACTACGTCCTGCCGTTCGAGGTCGTGAGCGTCCTGCTCCTCGCTGCGGTCGTCGGCGGTGTCTTCATCGCCAAGCGCGAAGACGACGGGCCGGCATGAACCTCGCCAACTCCCTCGACGCCTACCTCATCCTGGCCGGTGCCCTCTTCTCGATCGGCGCCTTCGGCTTCCTGGCCCGTCGCAACGCGATCAGCATGCTGATGTCGATCGAGCTGATGCTCAACGGGGTCAACCTCTCGATCGTCGCCTTCGGCTCGTTCATCCCCGGCCTCGAGGCGACCGGCTCGATCATTGCCCTGATGGTCATCGCCGTCGCCGCGGCCGAGGCGACCGTGGGCCTGGCGATCGTGGTCGCGATCTACCGGAATCGGAAGACGCCGCTCGTCGACGAGTACGACGCGATGCGGCGGTGAACCTCGACAGCCTGATCCCGCTCATCGCGGCCCTGCCGCTGGCCGGCTTCATCTTCAGCGCGGCCTATGGACGGCGACTCGGCAAGCAGGCCCACGTCGTCCCGGTCGCGGCGGTCGGCATCGCCTGGCTCATCGCCATGGTCGTCGTCTACAGCGCCCTGACCGGCGGCTTCGGCGAAGGCCACACGATCAAGCTCTGGGACTGGATCCCGGCCGGCGCCTTCCACGTCGAGGCCGCCTTCTTCGTCGACAACCTGACCGCCTGCCTGCTCATCGTGGTCACGACGATCGGCCTGCTCGTGCACGTCTATTCGATCGGCTATATGAGCCACGATCCGGGCTACTGGCGGTTCTTCGCGTACCTCAACCTGTTCATGTTCTCGATGCTCCTGCTCGTCCTCGGGGACAGCTGGCTGACGGTCTTCGTCGCCTGGGAGCTCGTGGGCCTGTCGAGCTACCTGCTCATCGGCTTCTGGTACCGCAAGCACTCGGCGGCCCTCGCCAGCAAGAAGGCGTTCATCGTCAACCGGGTCGGCGACGTCGGCTTCGCCCTCGGGATCATGGCGATCTTTGTCGACACGGGGACGCTCAACATCAGGGATTCGATCGCCGCCCTGACCGGGCATGCCGTCGGAACGACCTGCGCGGTCGGCCAGGCCGCGTGCGCGACGGTTGGTCCGATCCCGGTCTGGGTCATCGCCCTCCTCGTCTTCGCGGGGGCGGCGGGCAAGAGCGCCCAGTTCCCCCTCCACGTGTGGCTGCCCGACGCGATGGAGGGCCCGACCCCGGTCTCGGCCCTGATCCATGCCGCGACGATGGTCAACGCCGGCGTGTACCTCATCGCCCGGGCCAACCCGATCTTCGCCTCGGCGCCGCAGGCCATGGTCGTCGTCGCTAGCATCGGCATCTTCACGGCCATCCTGGCCGCCTCGATCGCCATGACCCAGACCGACATCAAGCGGGTCCTGGCCTATTCGACGCTGTCCCAGCTCGGCTACATGTTCGCCGCCCTCGGCGTCGGCGCCTGGACGGCCGCCATCTTCCACCTCATGACCCACGGCTTCTTCAAGGGCCTCCTCTTCCTCGGCTCGGGTTCGGTGATCCACGCCGTCCACGAGGAGCAGGACATGCGGAAGATGGGCGGCCTCGCGAAGAAGATCCCCCAGACCTACCGGACGATGCTCATCGGCGCGATCGCCATCGCCGGCATCCCGCCCCTGGCCGGCTTCTTCTCCAAGGACGAGATCCTGGGCGAGGCCTTCAAGGCCGGCTTCACCTGGGTCTGGGCGATCGGCGTCCTCGTCGCGATCCTGACCGCCTTCTACATGTTCCGGCTCATCGGCCTGACCTTCTGGGGCGAGAGCCGGGTGGACAAGGACGTCGAGCCGAACATCCACGAATCACCGTCGGTCATGACCGTCCCGCTGTGGCTGCTGGCGATTCCGTCGCTCGTCCTGGGCCTGATCCTGTCATGGCCCGGCCCGCCGGCCGGCCCGCTCTTCGGCCAGCGTGGGCCCGGCCTCCTCGCCCGCTGGCTCGAACCGGTCTACGCCCAGGGCGTTGCGATCCTCGGCCGGCACGAGGCGGCGTTCGCGCTCTTCGGCGTCGACGGCGTCCTCATCCTCGTCAGCGTCGCCGTGGCCGTCATCGGCATGGTCATCGCCTGGCGCCTGTTCGGGGTCGAGCTCGGCAGCCTCCGCCGTCACGGCAATCACGAGCTGGTCCGCGACCTCACCGCCCGGGTCCCATTCCTCTACCGCGCCTCGCTCAACAAGTGGTGGTTCGACGATCTCAACCACCTCCTCTTCATCGTCATCGGCGGCCGCGTCGCCGCGTTGGCCTGGTGGTTCGACGTCAACGTGGTCGACGGCATCGTCAACGGCATCGGCAGCGTGACCCGGCGGAGCGGTGGCGGCCTTGCCCGGGTCCAGACCGGGCGGGTCCAGAACTACGCCCTGGGCATCGCCATCGGGCTGATCGTCATGGTCGGCTCGTACGCCCTGATGGCGAGCCACTGACGATGGACGGCCTGCCGATTCTCTCGCTCGTCACCTTCCTGCCCCTGGCCGGCGCGATCGCGGTGGCGATCCTCCCGGCGCGCTACGCCCGACCCGTCGCGCTCGGGGCGGCGCTCCTCGCCTGGGTCGCCTCGCTCCTGCTGCTGGTGGGCTTCAGCGTTGGCCGGGGCGGGCTCTTCCAGTTCACCGAGGAGCTGTCCTGGATCCCCCTCTTCGGGATCAAGTACAAGCTCGGCGTCGACGGCCTGTCGCTGTTGCTCGTCGTGCTGACCACGACGCTCAGCTGGGTCAGCATCCTCGCCAGCTTCAAGCCGATCCAGACGCGGATCAAGGAATACATGGTCTCGTTCCTGATCCTCGAGGTCGGGATGATCGGCGTCTTCCTGGCCCTCGACACCTTCCTCTTCTACATCTTCTGGGAGATCGTCCTCGTCCCGATGTACCTGATCATCGGGATCTGGGGCGGCGCGAACCGCATCTACGCCACGATCAAGTTCGTCCTCTACACCCTGGTCGGGTCGCTCCTGATGCTGGTGGCGATCCTGGCCACGGCCTTCGCCTTCCAGGCCGCCCACGGCGGCAACTGGACCGGCGCCTTCGACTACGAGGTCCTGCGGGCCTACGCCACATCGGGCGGCGGCTTCGGCCCGTCGCTTCAGCTGCTCGCCTTCGGCGCCTTTTTCCTGGCCTTCGCCATCAAGGTCCCGATGTTCCCGTTCCATACCTGGCTGCCTGACGCCCACGTCGAGGCCCCGACGGCCGGCTCGGTGATCCTGGCCGCGGTGATGCTGAAGCTCGGCGCCTACGGCTTCATCCGCTTCGCCATCTCCCTGTACCCGGACGCCGCCCAGACGTTCGCGCCCGCGATCATCGTCCTGAGCCTCATCGCGATCATCTACGGGGCGATCGTGGCCCTCGTCCAGCCCGACCTCAAGAAGCTCGTGGCCTACTCGTCGGTCAGCCACATGGGCTTCGTCACTCTTGGCATCTTCGTCTTCCGACCACAGGGCATGGAGGGCGCGATCCTCCAGATGGTCAACCATGGCCTCATCACCGGCGCCCTGTTCCTGCTGGTCGGCGTGATCTACGAGCGGACCCACGACCGGACGATCGCCAAGATGGGCGGCCTCGCCGGCCGGACCCCGGTCTACATCGCGATCTTCGGCTTCTTCGTCTTCGCCTCGGCCGGATTGCCCGGCCTGTCGGGCTTCGTCGGCGAGTTCCTGGCCCTGGTCGGAACGTTCTCGTTCAACCCCTGGGCGGCCGCGATCGCCACGTTCGTGATGATCCTCGCCGCGGCCTACCTGCTCTGGATGTTCCAGCGGCTCGCAACCGGCGAGCTGTCCGACTTCCTGGCGGGCCTGGGCAGCCACCTGACCGATATCTCGCCGACGGAGATCCTGACCCTCGCCCCGCTCGGCGCGCTGGTCGTGGCCTTCGGGCTCTTCCCCGGGATCCTCCTCGACATCATGGATGGCACGGTGACCCGGTCGCTGGCCGATGTCGGGACGGGGACGGCCATCCGGATCGACCCGGTCTTCGTCGCCGCCGCGTTGGGGGCCCTCGTGGCGATCATCGTCGTCCGGGTGGCGACCCTGCCGCTGGTCCGGCGGGCCGTCACGTCCGAGAACGCCTCGTCGGGCGCCGCATGAGGCCGGCTCGATGACCTTCGGCGACCTGGTCACGATCGCTCCGTTCGCGGCGGCGATCCTCGTCGCGGCCGGGATCATCGTGGCCGACATCGTGGCGCCCGGGAAGCGCGGTCCGGTGCTCGTGGTCGCCCTGGTGGGCCTGGCCATCGTCGGTCTGCTGACGATCGTCACGGGCTCGACGGCGGCGACGGCTTTCGGGGGGGCCTACAAGGTCGATGACCTGACGACGTTCCTGGACATCATCTTCATCGGCATCGTCGCCCTGACGATCCTCTTCGGACCGGACTACCTCACGCCGCGAGGGCTGCCGTTGGCCGAGTTCGCGGCCGTCCTCGTGTTCGCCATGACCGGGGCGATGCTCCTCGCGGCATCGGCCGATCTGCTGGTCCTCTTCATCGGCCTCGAGCTCATGGTCCTGCCGGGCTACCTCCTGGCCGGCTACCACAAGAGCGACGGCTACTCGACCGAGGGCGCGATCAAGTACTTCCTGCTGGGCTCGTTCAGCTCGGCGATCTTCCTGTTCGGGCTGTCGTTCGTGTGGGGCCTCACCGGGACGACCCGCATCGCCGAGGTCGCCGACCATCTGACCACGCTGACCGCGGGCGGCGGGCTATCGGCCGGCCTGGCCCTTGGGCTTGCCTTCATGACGACGGGGGTCGCGTTCAAGATCGCCGCCGTGCCGTTCCACTACTGGACACCCGACGCGTACCAGGGCTCGCCGACGCCGGTGACGGGCTACCTCTCGGTCGGACCCAAGGTCGGGGCGTTCGCCCTCATCCTGCGGCTGTTCGTCGAGGCCCTGGGGCCGCTAAAGGCCGACTGGCTGGCGGTCATCGTGGTCCTCGCGGTCCTGACGATGACGCTCGGCAACCTCGTCGCTCTGACCCAGACGAACGTCAAGCGGATGCTCGCCTACAGCTCCATCGCCCACACCGGCTACATGCTCATGGGGCTGGCCGCGTTCGCCGCCGGACGGATCGAGGGCCTCGAGGGCCTGCTCTACTACGGGGCGGCCTATTCGGTCATGAACCTCGGAGCGTTCGCCGTCATCGCCGCCCTCCAGAAGCGGGCCGGCGTGACCTCCAACCTGGACACCTTCGCGGGTCTCGGGCGACGCGAGCCCTTGCTCGGGATCCTGATGACCCTGTTCCTGCTCTCGTTGACCGGCATCCCGCCGACGGCGGGTTTCTTCGCCAAGGCCTACGTCATCCTCGCGGCCGTCCAGGCCAGCCAGGACGGTGCCGGCGTCATGGGGCTGCTGGCCGTGATCGCGGTTCTGAACGCCGCGGCGGCCGCGTTCTACTACCTCCGGGTGGTGGTCTTCATGTTCATGCGCGAGCCGGCCTCGGAGCAGCCGGCTCTTCGGCACGGCCGGCTCCTCTGGAGCGGCCTGCTCGTGGCCACGATCCTGACCGTGGCGCTGGGCCTGATCCCGGGGCCCCTCCTCGAGATCGTGGGGGCCGCCGCCCGGGCCATTGGGTAGCCAGTCCTGGCGGTGGGCGTCGTGCGTTGGGCCCCGGCCTCGGGACGGGGCCTACGGCGTGACCGTCACCCCTGGGAGAATCGTCTGGAGGTTCTGGGCCATGATGTCGGGCCCGATGCCACCGAGCGCCCCGGCCCGGATGACCCCGCCGCGGTCGATCCAGAAATGGACGGGCAGCGCCACGGCATCCCAGGCCTCGGCGGCGTCGCCGTTCGCGTCGAGCCCCACCGGGAACCTGGCGCTGAGCGACTGGACGAAGGCCGCGACCGTGCCCTCGTCTTCTCGCACGTCGATCGCCACGACCACCAGGCTCGTGTCGGCGTAGCGGGCGGCGAAGCCGCTCATGATTGGAAACTCGTCGACGCACGGCGGACAGGTGGTCTGCATGAAGTTGATCCAGACGGGCCTGCCGGCCAGGCTGGCGAGGCTGATCTGTCCACCGCCGAGCTGGGTCACGTCAAGGGCGGGTGCCGGCTCGCCCACGTGGAAGCTCGTGGTCCCGATCGATGCGGCGACCGTCGACGTGGGGCCGGTCGACCCGCCTGCGGGCGTCCCAGCCGATGCGGTCGGGGCTCCGCTGGGACTCCCTTCGGGCGACGGCGAGGCCGCCCCGAAATTGGACGGTTCGGGAGGCAGCAGCACCGCGGCGATGATCACGACGAGGGCGGTTCCGATGCCCGCCATCAGCCCCGCGAGCGCGGTGGTCCGAGGTCCCATGGCCTCCGAGGGTACCAGTACGAGCGGGCGGGGGCGGCTCCGGCGGCCCGCTGCTAGCCTTCGGTCGTGGACGATGTTGCCCTTCGGATACGCACGCGCCTGATCCCGGCGATCCTGGCTGCGCTCGGCGTCGCCCTGCTGACTTCGGGCCTCCTGACCTACACGACTCCCGTCGAGGCCGGCCCGGAACCCTCCCAGGCCCCGACGATCGTGACCCTGGCTCCGACCCAGACCACCACCGAGGCGCCATCCGCAACCCCCCAGCCGGGCGAACCGACGCCGTCACCAGCGCCGACCCCACCCACCGATCGGGTCGCGACCCGCGTGGTCGTCGACGATCTGGGCATCGACCTTCCGATCATCCGGCCACCCGATACGTCCTCCTATCCCCTCTGCGACGTGGCGATGTTCATCCAGGACCTGGGCCAGCCGGGCTTCGGTCGAGCAACGTACCTGTACGCCCATGCGCGGACCGGCATGTTCCTGCCGATCCTGACCGCATCCAAGATCAACAACGGGGCGAAGATGCTGGGCATGGTCGTCAAGGTCTACACGAGCGACGACCAGCTCTTCCTGTACGAGATCACGCAGGTTCGACGCCACCAGCTCAATCTCGACGCGGCCGTCGTGGCCACGACCGAGCAGATCTGGCTCCAGACATCCGAGGGCCCCAAGGGCACTCGGCCGAAGACTCAGGTCGTGGCCCAGTTCCTGAGCAGCGGGCCCGCCGACCACGCGGTGGCCCATCCGGCGGCGAAGCCGCGCGTCTGCGGCTGACCGCGGCTCGGCCTGCGAGGCGGGCCCTGCGCGGCCCGGCCGCGACGGCTGGCCTCGATCCGGGCCCTAGATCCAGTCGATGCGGTGGAGAATGAAGGCCGCGGCGACCGACACCGCGATCGTCCCGATCGCGACCAGCCAGAACCCGAAGGCTTCGCCACCGCTGAAGGCCAAACCGGCCTCGCTCATCCCGAAGATCCCGGCGATCGCCCCGATCCCCGCGATGATCACCGTGACTCCGGTCAGGCGCTTCATGATCGCCGAGAGGTTGTTGTTGACCTGGGAGAGGTACACGTCGAGCGTCGCCGTCACGAGCTCGCGCTGGTTGTCGAGCTCGTCGGTCAGGCGGATGACGTGGTCGTAGACGTCGCGAAAGTAGAGCAGCTCCGGAGCGTCGACCAGGGCGAGCTCGCGATTCGTCAGCTGGTTGAGGACCTCACGGAGCGGTGAGACGGCGCGCCGAACGGCGATGACCTCCCGCTTCAGGTTGAAGACCCGCGTCAGCGTTTCCCGGTCGGTCCGGTCGATCACCGCGTCCTGGAGTGTGTCGATCGAATCCTCCATGCGATCCGCGAAGGGAAAGTAGGCGTCGACGATCTCGTCGCAGACCGCCCACAGGAGGTGGTCCGCGCCGGCCTTCATGATCGACCCGAGGCCGCCCCGGAACTGGTGGCCGAGGCTCGGATCCCAGTCGAGCGGGTGCGAGGTCAGGAGGAAGCTCGGCGCCAGGACCAGGTCGATCTCGTGGGCGTGGACGTTGTCGTCGCGATCATCGAGGGCAAACAGGACGATGTGGACGACGTCGCCGGTGACCTCGAGCTTGGGCCGCTGGTTGCCCTCGAGGATGTCCTCCGCGATCAGCGGGTGTAAGCCCAGGAGCTCGCCGACGTCGGCGACCTGGGCCGCGGTCGGGGAGGCGAGGTCGATCCAGCCGGTGCCTTTCGCCTCGCGGACCCGGGCGACCAGGCCGCCACTCAGGACCTCGAGCGCTGCCTCGTCCCGCCACTCCTCCAGCTTCCCGTTCATGAAGGCCGCGACCGCGATGTGCCCGTCGTGTTCGGGGTGCTCGTTCGGCGCCATGATGTTGGGGCTCGTCACGAGCCGAGAATACGCCGGCGTCGGAGGGCCAGGGCCGGCACGACGGCGACGGCCGTGACGGCGGCCGCGACGAGGAAGATGCCCACGAGGATCCGGGCTGCCTCGTCGGACGCCCAGCGCTCGAGTGCCTGGACCACGAGGCCGTCCTTGAGGGGCCGATCCCGAAGCATCTCGGGGATAAAGGCCTTGTAGGCCTCGGGCGTGGCATAGACCTGGCGGGAGAGGCGGTCGATGGTCGTCGAGCCGAAGGCGGTCAGGGCGGCCAGCCCGATGGCCATGCCGAGCATCCGGGCCACGGTCACGGTCGCCGAAGCGACCCCGAAGGCCGCCGGTCCCACGGCGTCGACGGCCGCCGTGCTGCGCGGAGTCACGGTCAACCCGAAGCCCAGCCCGTAGATCCCCAGTAGCAGGGCGATCTCGCCGATGCCGGTGCCCGGCGTCCAGGCCGACATCCGGACGAGGGCCGTGATGCTCAGGCCCAGGCCCACCAGGGTCACCAGTCGCAGGCCGAGCCAGCGCAGGACGAACCCGGATCCGAGCGCGCCGACGGCGGTCGCCCCGGCCAGCGCCCCCAGGGCCACCCGCTGCACGTCGGGTCCCCCGTAGATGACACGGTCAACGAAGACCGCCCCGCCCACGATCGCGGTGGCGAAGCCGTAGCCCGTCAGGAGCGAGATGAGGGCAGCCGAGGCGAAGGCCGGGTGGCGGAAGAGCCGGACGTCGAGGAAGGCTCGCGGATGGCGGGACCCGAGCCATCCGGCGAGGGCGATGCAGCCGAGGCCGGCGGCGCCCGCGAGGAGCAGCAGGACCGCGGGGTTCGCGCTGCCGGCCACCTGGTCGCTGCCCGCGAGGGTGGTCGCCAGGAGGATCAGGGCGATTCCGGCCGAGAAGGCGCCGGCGCCGGCGAGGTCGAGAGGCCCGGCACGGCGCTCCGTCTCCCAGCCGCTCGAGGCCGCCCAGGCCAGGGCGAGGGCCGCGATCCCGATCGGCACGTTGACGTAGAAGACGTACCGCCACGGCGCGGCCAGCGCGTCGTGGAGGCCGCCGCTGATGATCCCCGCGCCCTCGAGCGCCGTGGCCGGGTGGAAGGCGTCGAGGATCCATGCTCCGACGAACGGCCCGGCAGCCATGCCGAGGAACGTCAGGGCGCCGATGACCCCGAGGGCTCGCGGCCGGTCCCGATCGTCGAAGAGGTGGGAGGCGGCCGCGGTTCCAACGGGCACGAGGATCCCACCGCCGATGGCCTGGACGACCCGTGCCCCGATCAGCTCCTCCAGGGACTGGGCGCGGCCGGCGAGGGCCGAGCCGATCGTGAACAGCACCAGCCCCCAGAGGAACAGCCGACGGGCGCCCCACTGGTCGGCGAGCCGCCCGGCCAGGGGCATGGTGATCACGTAGGCGAGGAGGTAGGCGTTGATGACCCAGGAGGCGAGGCGGAGCTGGGTCCAGCTCGCGAGGCCGGTCACGATGGACGGCAGGGCGACGGCCGTGATCATCAGCTCGAGACCGGAGAGGAAGACCCCCAGGCCGAGCACCGCGAGCAGCACCAGCCGGCTTCGGCGATCCACGCGCCCGAGTGTAGGGCGCTTCCGTCCGGTACCGTGGCGCTTCGAGCGAAGTGTGACCCACGCGGCCCTCGCGGCGTCCGGCGGCGCTTCGCAATGCGGCTGGCGCACCTGCATCCGCCGGGACGCGGGTGCCTGCAAGCGCGCCCAACGATCATTGGCCTGGTCGCTCGCCGACCCGCCCGGATCGGCCTGCAGCCAGGGGAGGGCAACCATCGCTGCCGCCGACGCGGCCGTCGTCGCCGACGGCCTGACCCGCATCTTCGACGACGCGACGGCCGTGGCCGACGTGTCCTTCGAGGTTCCGCCCGGGTCGATCTTCGGGATCATCGGGCCGTCGGGCTCCGGCAAGACCACGACCCTCCGAATGGTGATGGGCTCGATCGCGCCGACGAAGGGCAGTGTCCGCGTCCTCGGTGACGAACCCCTCCGGTTTCGTCGCCAGACGCGCGAACGGATCGGTTACATGCCCCAGCAGTTCGTCCTCTACCCGGACCTCACGGTCAGCGAGAACGTCGACTTCGTGGGCAGCCTTTTCGGGCTCTTTACCTGGCGGCGCCGGGGACGGGTCAAGGACGTGTTGCGGCTCCTCGACCTGTGGGACGTCCGGAAGCGACGGGCGAAGGATCTTTCGGGCGGGATGCAGCGCCGCCTCGAGCTCGCCTGTGCCCTCGTCCACGAGCCCCGCCTGCTCATCCTCGATGAGCCGACGGCAGGCCTCGACCCGCTCCTTCGCCTGACCGTCTGGAAGGAGCTCCACCGGATCCGCAATGCCGGCGTGACCATCCTGGTGACGACGCAGTACGTCGGCGAGACCGAGGAGTGCGATCAGGTCGCCCTCATCTCCGAGGGCAGCCTCATCGCCCTCTCCGACCCCAACGGCCTCCGGCGCGCGGCGTTCGGTGGTGACGTCGTGGAGATCACGACCAAGGCGACGTTCGACGCGTCGGTCCTGGAGAAGGGCCCCCAGGTCCACGAGATCCGGCAGACGGGTCTCCGCGAGATCCGGGCGACGGTCGACGATGCCGGCGAGGGGCTGCCGGAGCTCGTCGACGCGATCAATGCCGCCGGCGGCGACGTCGAAGCGGCACGGGAGGCCCGCCCGACGTTCGACGAGGTCTTCGCCGAGCTGGTCGAGCGCCATCGGCGCGAGCTGGCCCAGGTTCCAGGCGAGCCGCGCGACCCGGAACCGCCGGTCGAGCAGGTGAGCCTCCCGCCAGCACCAGACCCGAATGCCGGGCCCCTGCCGGGCCCGCCATCCGTAGCCGCTGACGCCACCTCGGCCTCGGAGCCGGAGGAGGTCCCGCATGGGGCTGCTTAAGGCCCTGAACCGGGTCCTCGCCCTTGTCGGCAAGGAGCTGGTGGAGGTGATGCGCCGGCCGGCCGCCATCGTCAGCCTGGTCCTCGGGCCGTTCCTCGTCCTGGCCATCTTCGGCCTCGGGTACCAAGGCATCCGGTCCGATCTCAGGACGATCGTGGTCGTTCCGGGCAACCAGGCCCTGCCGACCAACCCGGCCCAATACCAGGACTTCGCCGGACCCGGCATCCGGATCGTCAACGTCACGACCGACGAAGCCGCCGCGAAGGCCGAGCTCGCGGGCGACGCCGTGGATCTCGTGGTCGTGATCCCGGCGGACGCGCGAGCCGACTTCGAGGCCGGCCGCCAGGCGGCGCTGCGCGTGGTCATGAACCAGGCCGACCCGGTCCAGGCCAACTACGCGTCGTTCCTGGCCGAGACGCTCGCCGCCGACGTCAATCGTGAGCTGTTCAAGCAGGCAGCAGCGGAGGGCAAGGGCTACGTCGTCAGCGTTGGCGGTCAGCAGCTGGCGAGCATTCCGCCCGAGGTCATTGCCTCACCGATCAAGGCGGCGATGGAGAACATCGCCCCGATCACGCCGGGCATCGTCGGCTTCTTCGGCCCGGCCGCCCTCGCCCTCATCCTCCAGCACATGTGCATCGCCCTGGTCGCCCTGTCGGTGGTTCGCGAGCGGCGGTCCGGGGCCATGGACCTCTTCCGGGTCTCACCCGTCAACCCGATCGAGCTGATCCTCGGCAAGGTCCTGTCGTACGGCTTCCTCGGCGGCGTCGTGGCCTTCCTCTCGATGCTCCTCCTGGTCGGGGTCCTGGGCGTGCCGGTGCTCGGAAGCCTGGCCCTCGTCGCCGCGGTGATCGGGCTGCTGCTCCTCGCCTCGCTCGGGTTGGGGTTGCTGATCTCGGTGGTCTCCGATTCGGAGCGTCAGGCCGTCCAGCTGGCGCTCCTTGCGCTCCTGGCCTCGATGTTCTTCAGCGGCTTCATCCTCCCGATCGCCGAGTTCACCCAGCCGGTCCAGGTCGCGGCCCAGGTCCTGCCGGTGACCCACGGCATCCGCCTTCTCCAGGACCTCCTCCTTCGGGGCTCGATCATCCATGTCTGGCAGGTCGGCGCCCTGGCGGCCATCGCCGCCGTGCTCCTCGCCACGAGCTGGGTCCTGCTCCGCCGGGAGTTCCGCCCCACATGAGCCTGGACCCGGCGGCCACGACGCTCGGGGCCGGGCTGTCGGCCGCTGCAAGGCGCCGCTGGGGATCGGCGCTGCTCGGTTTCGGGGGCATCGGGCTGATCATCCTGACCGTCCTCGGCTTCCTGGTCATTGGGCCGCTCGGGTCCCTCGGCTCGGCCGCCGCCTCGCTCGACGACCAGCGGGCGAGACTGGTAGCGATGCTGCCGTCTGCGGCGGCGGCCCTCGATTCCGCCGCGACGGCCGCCACGAACGCCGGCGCCAGCCTCCGGGCCAGCGGTCAGTCGGCGCGCGATGGCTCCACCCTGCTGGTCCAGCTCGCCAGCGCCATGGACGGCATGAGCGCGGCGTCGAAGGTCAACATCCTGGGCACGGAGCCGTTTGGCACGCTCAGCGACGAGCTCATGAACGTCGCCGCCCGCTCCAGGAGCCTGGCGACCGATCTCGCGTCTGCGGCCGATGGCCTCGATGCCAACGTGACCGACAGCAATGCCGCCGCGGCCCGTCTCCACGAGCTCAGCGGGCGGCTCGCCACGCTGCGCTCCGAGCTCGAGTCGGGCAGCGCGGCGGGGGGCGGTTCGAACCTGACCATCGAGATCACCATCCTCCGGCTGATCCTGTTGGCTCTCCTGGTCTGGCTGGCCGTACCGGCCGTCCTGGCCGCGTGGCTCGGCTGGCAGTGGCGAAGTCCAAACCTGACGGTTGACAAGGCACGAGATATCAATCAAAGTTGATATAAACCGCCATTGATCCGATCCCACGGATCACGGGTCTTCCGCCCGGAGTCCATCCCCTGAGCCCTTCTCCCGCCCGCATCCGCGCGACGCTTGCCTCGGTCGTCGACCAGCCGGACGATCTCCGCGCCATCCGCCTGATTCACAAGACCCTCGCCGACGTGAACCGGCTCCGGATCATCCGCCGCCTCGCCCAGGGCGAGGCCACGGTCTCCGAGCTCATCGATCAGATCGGCCTGTCCCAGCCGCTCGTCTCGTGGCATCTCGGCAAGCTCCGCCTCGCCGGCCTGGTCGAGACCCGGCGGGCAGGCCGCGAGACCGTGAGCCGGCTCCTGCCCGAGGCCTGGGACCGCTTCGCGACCTACGAGCGACGGGTTCTCGGGCTGGAGGGCCAAGCCGCCCGGCCGAGCGCCATCTGATGAGCGGGTCGCTGGTCTCGCCGGAGCTCCGTGCCCGGGTTCGGGGGCTTGCCGAGCCCATCGCGCGCGGCTTCGGGCGGCTCGGCCTCAGTCCCAACCAGCTCACCTTCATCGGTTTCCTGATCGCCGTGGTGGCCGGCCTGGCGGCGTCACGCCAGGCATGGATCGCGGCCGGCCTGCTCGTCGTTTTCGGCGGGGTGTTCGATCTCTTCGACGGTGCGCTCGCTCGCTTCGCGGGCAAGGTGAGCAAGCTCGGGGCGTTCTACGACTCGGTCTTCGACCGTTGGGGCGAGGGCGCGATCTACGTCGGCATTGCCTGGGGCTGCGTTGCGGCAGGTTTCGGGCAAGGGGCCGTCCTGGCCGCCGCGGCCCTCACATCAGCGGTCATGGTCAGTTATGCGCGAGCCAAGTCCGAGAGCCTCGGCTTCACCTCGGGGACTCGGATGGCCAATGTGGGCCTCGCGCCCCGGGAGGTTCGCCTTGCCATCCTGACGATCGGGCTCTTCCTGACCGGCTACGGCGGAGGGCTCGTGACGCCAGCTGTGGTTGTCTGCCCCGCCAATGTCGGCGGTTGCCCGGATATCGGCCCCCACTTTGGCGGCACGGTCATGATCGCAACCCTCGGCCTCATCACGATCCTCGCCACGATCACCACGATCCAGCGCATCCTGCACGTGCGGGCCCAGGCTCGGGAGGGCTGACCGGCGCGCCACAACCTCATGACCAACCCCACCAACCCCAAGGCCACCAAGGAGTCAGGGAGCACAACGTGAGCACCACCAACGGCAAGAACGGCAGCACCGCAACCCAGGCCGGAACCTGGGCCGGCTCGAAGCGCAAGGACGGCAAGATCCGGGTCGCCATCGTCGGCGTCGGGAACTGCGCCAGCAGCCTCGTCCAGGGCCGCTACTACTACGAGAACGCCAAGAAGGACGACTTCGTCCCGGGCCTGATGCACGTCGAACTGGGCGGCTACCACGTCCGCGACATCGAGTTCGTCGCCGCCTTCGACATCGACAAGAACAAGGTCGGCAAGGACATCTCCGAGGCGATCTACACCAAGCCCAACAACACCTACGTCTTCCAGCAGGTCCCCCACATGGGGGTCAAGGTCGATCGTGGGATGACCCACGACGGCCTCGGCAAGTACCTCAGCCAGATCATCGAGAAGGCCCCTGGGCCGACGGCCGACGTCGTCGGGATCCTCAAGGAGCGCGAGGTCGACGTCCTCGTCTCGTACCTCCCGGTCGGCTCCGAGGAAGCCACCAAGTGGTACGTCGAGCAGGCCCTCCAGGCCGGCGTCGCCGTCGTCAACGCCATTCCCGTCTTCATCGGCCGGGAACCCTACTGGCAGCGGCGCTTTGCGGAGCGCGGCCTGCCGGTCATCGGCGATGACATCAAGAGCCAGGTCGGGGCGACGATCAGCCATCGCGTCCTGACCCGCCTGTTCATGGACCGGGGCGTCCGCCTCGATCGGACCTACCAGCTCAACTTCGGCGGCAACACCGACTTCCTGAACATGCTCGAGC
>JBEPVB010000049.1:0-16630 GCA_041691215.1 Chloroflexota bacterium | reverse complement strand
AGGAGGGTCGACTTGCCGGAGCCCGATCGGCCCATCAGGGCCACGAACTCGCCCCGTCCGATCTCGAGATCGACGCCCCGGAGGGCGATCGTCTCGACGTCGACCTCGCGATAGACCTTGATGACGTCAGCCAGCCTGATCATCGGCTCGCCTGGCCCGCCACGGCCATCGAGTGCTCCCGGCTCCGCGGGCGGGCTCGCCACGAGGCTGAGTCCCCGGGCCGACCCGGACGTCAATGCCACTTGAAGCTCTCGATCATCTGGCGGAAGGCGTCGACGTTGTCGACCCCGTCGGGCGTCGACAGGCTCACGACGGCGAGCCGGCTCGGACCTGGAACGTAATAGCGATCCACGGTCGAGGGGATCTGCTTGCCGGTCACGGGGTCGGCCGACGAAAGGATGTGGTAGACGAGGTGGGCATAGGTCGCGGCGCCGACCTTGACCGTGTCCTGCTTCACGAGCTTGAAGCCAGCTTGCGCCTGGAGCGTAGGGAGATCGGTCGACGAGATCCACGTCCCGAGGTCGGCCGGCAGGTCCACGATGGCAATCGTCTCGCTGCTGTCCTTGTCACGGATCACGACGCCGTCTGCCTGGGTTGTGACCTGCCAGCCCTCGACGTACTGGATGTCGAAACCCAGCCCTGCCTGCTCGTACGTCACGAACTTGGCGTTATCCGGAACGTCGCCGGCGGTCGTTCCGCCACCCGTGTCAGGCGCCTGCGAAGCGCCCTGGCTCGTGGCGATGCTCTGCGCCGGACTGGACGCTACGACGGATGTCGGTCCTGCGGACCCGGCGCTCGACGGCAAGACGGCCACGCTCGGCACGGGCGCGGTGGCGGACGACCCGCTACAGGCAGCGACAGCGGCGAGAGTGACGAGGATGAAGGCGCTGGCGGGCCAGCGGCGGCGGAAGGCGGGGGTCTTCATGGTGGACCCATGTATGGCGGCCCAACCTGAACCTCACCTGAAGCGAGGGAGGGTCACCCGGAACGTCGCGCCGGCGCCGACCTGGCTGGTCACGGTCAGGCGGCCGCCGTTCCGCTCGGCCAGGCTCCGGGCGATGGCCAGTCCGAGCCCGCTGCCGTCCGCTGATGCAGCGTCGGGGTGGAGGCGGAAGAAGGGCTCGAAGATGCGCTCGAGGTCCATCTCGCCGATCCCGGGCCCGCTGTCGTGGACCTCGACGATCGCGTCACGCTCGGTCCGCCGGGTCGCGACCTGGACCGGCCGCGATGCGCTGCCATAGCGGATCGCGTTGTCGACGAGATTGAGCAGGACGCGCCGGATCTCGTCGGGATCGACCGAGACAGGCAGGTCCGTCACCAGGGTGATCCGCGGCCGCTGCGCCTCCGGATTGGCGATCGCGAAGTCCTCGATGGTCTCGGCCGTGAGGACCGACAGGTCGATCGTCTCGGGTCTCGGCTCGATGAGGCGCTCGTCGGTCCGGGCAAGGAGGAGCAGGTCATTGCTGATCCGGGACAGGTCCTCGGCCGAGATCACGATCCGGGCGAGGGCCGCCCGGAGCTCGTCCGGCGATGCCTCGCGCGCAATGGCCTCCTCCGCCGCGGCCCGGATCGCGGCGAGCGGCGTCCGGACCTCGTGGGAGGCGTCGGCGACGAATCGGCGCTGGCGAAGATGGGCCTCGCGAATCGGGCGCAGCGTCCGGGCCGCGAGGATCCAGGCGAGGAGGCCGACGAGGGCAATCACGATGAGGTCGGCGACGACGAGGGCCAGGCCGATCCGTCCGATCGTCGCCTGGTAGGCCGCATCGGCCGCCTCCTGGTTGCTGAGCTCGGGCCCGATGTCGAAATCCGGCGCCAGCGCCCTCGACAGGCCGAGGTAGAAGACGACCGAGAACACGCCCAGCACGAGCGCGAACAGGGCGATGTACAGGAGGGTCAGCCGGACTCGGGCGCGTCCGAACATCAGTCGGACGAGGACCGGGGTGCGACGGCCTCGACGGCTTCGCCGCTGGGTGCTCGCTCCGCGGTCCGCGGCCCTGGATCCGCCCCGCCCTCCTCAGCCGGGGCGCGCAGCCGATAGCCCGATCCGCGAACGGTCTCGATGAGGCCGTCCCGCCGGCCGTCGTCGATCTTGCGGCGGAGGCTCCGAACGTAGACCTCGACGATGTTGGAGCCGCTCGCGAAGTCGGCGTCCCAGAGCGCATCGATGAGCCGGTCCTGGCCGAAGATCTGGCCGGGATGCCTCGCCAGCAGCTCGAGCAGGGCGAACTCACGAGCCGTCAGGCGGATTGCCCGGCCGGCCCGCCGGACCCCGAGGGTCGCCGGATCGAGCTCGAGATCGTCGACCACGAGCCGCGGCGAACGATCGTCGGCGGTCCTCCTGGCGAGGGCCCGGACCCGTGCCCGGAGCTCGGCCATGGCAAACGGCTTTGCCAGGTAGTCGTCCGCGCCACTGTCGAGGCCGGCGACGCGGTCGGACACGGCATCGCGGGCGGTGAGCATCAGGACAGGCGCCTGGAAGCCATCTGACCGGAGCGCTTCGCAGACGGCGAAGCCGTCGAGGCCCGGCAGGACCACGTCGAGGATGACGAGCTCGTAGGGATAGGCCTTGACCCATTCGAGAGCCTCACCGCCGTCGCCGACGGAATCGATGGCGTGGCCATCCCGGGTCAGGGCGCCACGAACCGCATCGGCGATCGCCGCTTCGTCCTCGACGACGAGAATGCGCAGGGCTCAACTCCTGGGTTGCGTGGCCTGGCGGCTTCGGGGCCCGGACCCGACGGGAAGCTCCACCTTGTGGCCGACCAACCTGAATCTCAAATGAACCGCCGGTCGAGAGCACGACTGCCGGCCGGCGCCTCGGGCGACGGCCCCGGATGTCGGTGGACGCCGCGCTTCGAATCTACCTCGCCGGTGGCGCGGGGTCGGCCCGGAGCCCTGGCGCGGCTCTCCTCGGAGCCCTGGCGCGGTGTCCCGATCAGGGTCTATCGACCCACCGTTGCCGGGGTCGGCTGATCGCGGCCCGCGGTCTGCTCGCGGGTCACGGCCAGCCGGAGGGCGCCGTAGCCGACGAGATCCACGGCCAGCCCCGTCAGGCCGGCGAGCTCCGAGCTGTAGAAGATGAAGACCTGGGTGACCAGGATCCAGACGAGGAAGCCGCGCATGAACCACTGGTAGGCGTCATATCGCGAGCTCGGAAGGAGGGTCACCCCGCGGATCACGAGCAGGGCGCCGGCGACCGTCGAACCGAGCTGGGCAATCCTCGCCGTCGCGATGGTCTCGGTGACATCGCTGACCGGCACGGAGATGGTCAGGATGATGGCCCCGGCCACAGCCAACACGGCATAGGCGACCACAGCGGTCGTCATGGCCCGGACGGCCCACGGTTTGACGATCGCGGTCTCGTAGGCAGCCGCGAACCGCCGACCGACGACCTCGAAGACGCTCAACCGCTCGGCTTCGCCGGGGATCTCGCCCAGGTACTCGCGGGCGAGGCGGGCGCGCGTCGAGCGCGATGGGACGAGGCCGAGGAGCCGGGCGATCCTCGCCCTATCCTCCGGCTCGATCGGACCGTCGGGTGCCGAGCCGAGCATCGTCAGGGCGTTGGCCAGGGCCTCGTGCTCGGTCAATCGATGCCGGCCGACGAAGGTTCTCGCGACCAGGAAGGCGATGACCAGGACGCCGTAGGCAAGGGACACCGCGGGCCGATAGAAGTAGTTGTTGTCGGTGGTCACGAACTTGCCGATCTCGTCGATGAAGGTACCGAAGCCGAGGCCGGCGATGACGGCCGCCGCCTGCTGAATGGACCGGTCGAGGAACGACAACAGGAGCATCAGGGCGAGCAGCATCAGCAGGCCGCCCCAGAGCATGTGGGCGATGTGGATCCCGCTGGTCCCGATCCGCGGGTAGCCAGTAGCCGCGAGGAACCAGCGTATGGCCAGGAAGGACGCGACGGCGGCGACGAAGAAGCCCTCGAGGAGCTGGGGCGCCTCGACGTTGCGCGTCAGGTGGCGCAGGGAACGCTGCAGTTCGTCGGTCACGCCCGGCAACATACCGGAACGCCACCCGGGTGGGCGACTCGACGAGGGCCATCGGATGGGTCATTGGGCCGGGAATCGAACGACCCGGGCTGGCTGACTGCCCGGGTCGTCACTGGACTCACCTACCGCGCGAGCTCCCAGTGAGCTCGCGTGCCGAGAGGAGTAATTAGCCCCGCATTGTCCGGAAACAATCGGAGCAGTAAACGGGCTTGCCGCTCGTCGGGCGGAACGGGACTCGCGCCTCGTTGCCGCAGTTGGAGCAGGTCGCCGTGAACATCTCACGGGTGCCGCGATCGCGATTGCCGCCGTAGCCGCCATCGCCACCGCCGCCGCCGTAGCCACCAGCGTTATAGCTGCCACCGGCGGAGTAACCACCACCGGAGGACGAGCCATAGCTGTCGCTACCCGAGCCGTAGCCCGCGCCGCTCGACGACCGAGCGGCCTTGCGGCTGGCTCGGCACGACGGGCAGCGGCGTGGCTCGGTGAAGCCACGCTGTGCGTAAAAGTCCTGCTCGGATGCCGTGAAGACGAACTCCTGTCCGCAATCCGCGCAGGTCAGATTCTTGTCGCTGTACAAAACGAGAACTCCTCTCGGTAGGCGCCGCGAGCCCGCTCGGGTTCTCGCGTCAGCCGTGAGAGGAGTCCGGTTCGTGGTCGTCTACGCGTATGCAGCCACGGACCGTGCCGTGACATTGGGCGAGGCGGAGCATACCTGCTAAGCCCAAACCTGCCTAGCCCCGATTTCCTGGAGAATTCACGCTTCGGCGGCCCAGCCGCGAATGCGATCGACGCCCCTGGCCCACGCCCGCCGACGGGCTCCCCGATCGGCCTCCGACATGCCCGGCTCGAAGCGCCGGTCGAGGGCCCAATTCGCCGCGATCTCGGCGGTTCCCGACCAGTATCCGACGGCCAGGCCGGCCAGGTACGCGGCTCCGAGGGCGGTCGTCTCGTCGACCACGGGTCGCTCGATGGCGATATCGAGCAGGTCGGCCTGGAGCTGGAGGAGGTTGTCGTTGCGCGCCGCACCGCCGTCGACCCGGATGGCCTTCAGGCGCTGTCCGATGTCGGCTTCCATCGCCCGGACCACGTCGACGACCTGGTGGGCGATCGCATCGACGGTGGCCCGAGCGATGTGGCCGAGTCCGGTGCCCCGGGTGATGCCCAGGATCGCGCCCCGCGCGTCGGGATCCCAGTACGGCGCGCCGAGGCCGGTGAAGGCCGGAACCACCACCACGCCGCCGCTGTCGGGCACGCTCGCGGCCAGCTTCGCGATGTCGTCCGACGTCGCGCCGGCGTGGAGCCCGTCACGGAGCCACTGGATCGCGGCGCCGGCGACGAAGACCGAGCCCTCGAGGGCGTAGGTGACGGGACCCCCGGGCTCGAGCTGCCAGGCGATGGTGGTCAGCAATCGGTTCCTCGACTCGACCGGGTGCAACCCCGTGTCGAGGAGGAGGAATGCGCCCGTGCCGTAGGTGGTCTTCGCCTCACCGGGTTCGAGGCAGGCCTGCCCGAAGGTCGCCGCCTGTTGGTCGCCGGCCAGGGCGGCGATCGGGATGGGCCGGCCGAAGATCGAGGCGGCGGTCTCGCCGATCAGGCCGGACGAAGGGACGACGCCCGGCAGGACGGCGCCCGGGACCCCGACATGGGCCAGCAGCTCCGGATTCCAGTTCAGCCGATGGATGTCGAAGAGAAGGGTCCGGCTGGCGTTCGAGACGTCGGTCACATGGACGCGGCCACCCGTCAGCCGCCAGGCGAGGAACGAGTCGACCGTGCCGAACGCCAGCTCGCCGCGCTCGGCCCGCTGCCGCAACCCGGCACCGGCATCGAGGATGTGGGCGATCTTGGGCCCCGAGAAATAGGCGTCAAGGGGCAGGCCGGTCCGTTCGCGAAAGAGCGGCTCGAGGCCCTTGACCCGCAACGCCTCGCAGGCCGGGGCGGTGATCCGGCTCTGCCAGACGATCGCGTCCGCGACGGGCGCCCCTGTCGCCCGATCCCAGACGACGGTCGTCTCGCGCTGGTTCGTGATCCCGATGGCCGCGATCCGGTCGGGACCACCAACGGCCGCGATCACCTCCCGCGCGACGCTGAGCTGGCTCCCCCAGATCGCCTCGGGATCATGGGTCACGTGACCGGGCGACGGATAGCGCTGCTCGAAGGGCTGCTGGGCGCTCGCGACGGGCAGCCCTTCGCGGCCGAAGGCGATCGCCCGGGACGACGTCGTGCCCTGGTCGAGGGCGAGGATCAGCCGATCGTCCGACATGCCCGCGGCTTCAGCGACCGGGGACGCCGAATTCCACGCGGGCACCGGCCAGGTAGGCCTCGACCTCGGTGGACTGGCGGCCGGCATCCCAGTCGAGCTCGGCTCCGAGGATCGCCGCCACCCGCGGCGCGATCGAGGCGCCCCGATCGGGCAGCTCCTGGGCGAGGCGCATCCGCCGGCTGAGAACGTCGTCCAGGCTGCCGGCAAGCTCGACGTTGGCGGCCCAGGCGACCTCGGCTTCCAGATGCTCGGTCCCGTCGAGCGGCCGCAGGCCGCCGTCCCCGGCGCTCGTGACGACCGCCTCGGCCTCGGTCCCGTGGCGATCGACCAGGCGCCGGGCCAGCGGGCTGGGCAGGCCGGTCTGGCGTGCGATGCCGGCGGCCAGGAGGGCAAGGTCAGCCAGCGGCGCGGCTCCCACGAGGGGCAGGTCGGCGGTGCCGGACGGCCGATCCTTCGCCGACGGCCCGAGCACGGCGTCGATGGTGTCCCGCGCCATCACCCGGTACGTCGTGTACTTGCCACCGCCGATCCGGACGATCCCGGTCGGGTCCGTGGTGACCCGGTGCTCGCGGGAGGCCTTGACCGTCGACCCCCCGACGTCGCCGACGAGGGGCCGGAGGCCGGCGTAGGTCCCCAGGATGTCGTCCCGCGACAGGTCCAGCGTCATCCGATCGTTGACCACGCCGAGCAGCTCGTCGATGTCCTCGTCGAGGGCGCTCGGATGGGCCGGTGCCCGGTCATCGAGGTGATCGGTCGTGCCGATGATCCAGTGGTTGGGCCAGGGGATGATGAACACGACCCGACCGGGGATGCGGAGGGTCATGCCGCCCTGGAGCTGCATCCGCTCCTTGCGGATGACGATGTGCCCGCCGCGACTCGGGACCACCCGCCCCGAACCGGCCAGCGGCGCGAAACGTTCTTCGCGGTGGCCCGCCCAGGCGCCGGTCGCGTCGACGACGCGTGACGCCCGGATCTCGAGCTGGCGCCCGTCGGTGAGGTCGCGGGCCCGGACCCCGATCGCCTTGCCGCCGTCGAGCATCGGTCCTTCGGCCCGGAGCCGGGTCGCCGCCACGGACCCGAGACCGGTCGCCGTCCGCAACACGGCCAGCACGAACCGGGCGTCGTCCTCGACCCCGTCGTGGTAGAGGATCCCCGCCTGGAGGCCCTCACGGCGGAGCTGCGGAGCGAACTCCAGGACCGAAGCCGGCCGCATGTGCCGGGAGAAGCCCCCACCCTGGCGCGATCCGAGGAGGTCGTACAGGAAGATGCCGGCCCCGTAGAAGACCTCGTGGATCAGGGGCCAGCCGTAGATCGGGAAGAGGAATGGCTCCAGGCGGACGAGGTGGGGGGCGAGGCGAAGGAGGCGGGCGCGCTCCTCGAGCGCTTGGGCGACGAGCCCGAAACGGAGCTGCTCGAGGTAGCGGAGTCCGCCGTGGATGAGGCGTGAGCTCCGGCTCGAGGTGCCCGCCGCGATGTCCGTCTGCTCGATGAGGGCGGCCCGCAGGCCGCGGCTCGCCGCATCCAGGAGCGCTCCCGCGCCCACGACCCCGCCCCCTACGATGAGGACATCGAACGTCTCCGAGGCCATGGCGGCCAGGGCCGCCGCCCGCTGGCTCAGGGCCGGCGTCGCGGCTTGGCCGCGCACTGTCTCGCCGCGCATCGCGTCGCCCACTGACGTCTGGCCGGCGGATGCCGCCGCGGCCGGGGGCGGGGCGGCGGCCACCTTCAGGACTCGGGTGATCGGCGGGTCGCGATCCGCCACAGGACGTAGGCGGTCCCCACGATCAGGACGACGATCGTGACGGGCAGGTGGAAGAAGACCCGCTGGGCGGACTCAGGGAGGAGGCCGGTCGCGATGGCCGCCCCCAGGACGATCGCGGCGGCCGCGACGGCGACGAGGATCACCTGGCCGACGCCCGGTTGCGGCCGCTCAGCCACGATCGGCCTCGGCCGGGATCCCAATCGGCGCGACGAGGACCCTGCCGGCCAGGGCCGCTCCGCGGCGCGTTCGGAGGCCAGTCTTGGGGCGGTGGAAGGTGATCGTGAGGTCTGCCTGGACGACCGGATCGGAGGGGTCGCCCGACGAGAGGTCGACCGCGGTCGGCGTGTCGACGGCCACGATCGGGACGCCCAGGGCGCGGGCC
Organism: Chloroflexota bacterium; assembly: GCA_041691215.1. GTDB lineage: Bacteria > Chloroflexota > Limnocylindria > Limnocylindrales > CSP1-4 > UBA5189. The sequence goes on along the minus strand of JBEPVB010000049.1, from coordinate 8,228 downwards.
CTGGCGATGAGCTCCACGGCTCCCCGGATCGGCTCCCGCAGGACGCCCGACACGCCGGTTCCGAGGAGGGCATCGACGACGACCGAAGCCCGCTCGACGTCGGCTCCCAGGATGACCAGCTCGCGTGGAGCGGCGGTGTGGACCCGGGTGACGCGCGGCTCGGCGGCCAGTCGATCCCAATTGCGGATGGCGTTCGGCGCGGTTGGCCGAGGATTCGAGGCGACGAGCGCGGCAATGACATCGAGGCCGGCCTGGGCCAGCCGTCGGGCCGCCACGAAACCGTCGCCACCGTTGTTGCCGGGTCCGCACAGGACGAGGATCGGGCCCCGGCCAAGGCGGCCGGTGTCGTCGGCGAGGGCTCGTGTCGCCGCCGCCACAGCGGTTCCCGCCTGCTCCATCAGCCGCTCGCCCGGAACCCCGAAGGCCTGGGCCCGGAGATCCGCCCCGGTCATCGCCTCGGCCCCGATCGCGCCCCGGGCCGCGGCGGCTGCCCAGCGGCGACGCAGGCCGCGCAGGTCGAGGGAGAAGAGCGTCGAATCGTCGGCCGGGAGCAGGGCCCCATCGCGCGTCGGGAGGGTGACGGTGGCGTTCATCGCCGCTCAAGGGTAGCCGAGCGTCAGGCGATCGGTAACCGGGCCAGGCCGGAATCCTCGGGATGGCGCTCGGCCAGGCCATCGCGGGCCAGTCCCTCGACCGCCCTGGCGATGGCCGCATCGCCGTGCGACCCGAGGGCCGGCGGGAGACGGGCCCACGTCGCTCCCGGCGAGTCGCGGAGGAGGTCGAGGAGGCGGCCCCGCAGCCAGCGGCTCGTGGTCTCGAAGGGGACTGGACGATCGGCGACGGGGCGCGATCGCGGGGTGCTCACGGCGGCCCCCTGCCGCGCGTCGGCCGTGGTTGGCGCGTTCTCCTCCCCTACCCGGCTGAGCGCGTAGCGGCACGCATCGCGCGCGGGGCAGGGCTCGCACCGTGGGTTGCGCGGGCCGCAGAAGGTGGCCCCGATGTCCATCAGGGCGTGGGTCCAGACCCCAGGCCGGTCGCGCGGGACGCTGGCATCGGCGATCGCCTGGACCTGGGCCGGGCTGAACGCGGCGAGATCCCCGCCGAGCACCCGGGAGAGGACCCGCCGGACGTTGACGTCGACGGCGCCGACGGGCCGGCCATAGGCCAGGGCCGCAACGGCCCGGGCCGTGTAGGGACCGACTCCGGGCAGCAGCCGGAGGGTTTCCACGTCGTCGGGGACCCGCCCGCGATGGTCCCGGACGATGGCGATGGCCGCCGCGCGGAGGGCCAGCGCTCGCCGGTTGTAGCCGAGCCCGCGCCAGGCACGGAGGACCGCGGCCGGGGTCGTCGCAGCCAGGGACTGGACGGTTGGAAACTCGACGAGGAACCTCGTCCAGTACTCAGCGGCCCGGGCAGCCTGCGTCTGCTGGGCCATCGCCTCCGAGACGAGAATCGCGTAGGGATCGGCGGTCGCCCGGAAGGCAAGGTCCCGGCCCCGTGCCGCGTACCAATCCACGATTGTCGTCCGCAGCGCCGGCGAGACGCAGGGCGGCGCCAGGCGCAGGTGGCCTTGGCGGGGGCCAGGCATCGCCGGCCGGTGTTGCACCTGGTGGTTCTCGATGGGTCCGGGCACGACCGTACGATACCGGCCATGAGAATCGGTGCAGCGTTCTGGATCCAGCGAACGGATTGGCCCGCTTTGCGCGACGCGGCGCTGGCCGCCGAAGCGGCCGGCTTCGACGCGATATGGCTCGACGACCACCTCCTCGCCGACGAGGGCGACTGGCCCGACGCCAAGCTCGAGGGCTGGACGTCGCTCGCCGCGCTGGCCCCGCTCACGACCCGCCCGGACCTCGGGCTGATGGTTTCGGCCAACACCCTGCGGAACCCGGGCCTGACGGCGAAGATGGCGACGACGCTGGACCACCTCTCGGCCGGCCGCGCGGTGCTGGGCATCGGGGGCGGCTGGTTCGAGCGTGAGCACGACGCCTTCGGCTTCGATTTCGGCGCCGGCTTCGGGGAGCGCCTCGATCGCCTCGATGAGGCAGTCATGCTCATCCGCCGCCTTGTTGATGGCGAGCGCTTCTCGCACGAGGGGCGCTTCTACGCCTTCCACGACGCCCTCTGCGAGCCGCGCCCGATCAGGCGCCCGCTGCCGATTCTCATCGGTGGCTCGGGCAAGCAGAAGACGCTCCGGACCACGGCCCGCTTCGCCGATCGCTGGAACGGCTACGGCTCGCCGGAACGGATCGCCGAGACCTCGGAGGTGCTCCGTGAACGGTGCGCCGAGATCGACCGGCCGTTCGAGGCCATCAGGCGGAGCGTCACGACCGAGATCGTGATCCGCGACACGGAAGCCGAGGCCCTGGCCGCCTTCGGCGAGGTCGAGGACCGGCACGGCCTGCGGGGCCGGGTCGGATCCGACGGCTCGGCCCGGGGCCTGGGCGTGGGCGGTCCGCCCGCGGCCGTGGCCGATTTCTTCCGGCCCTACCTCGAGCTCGGAATCGACGAGGTCCTGTGCACCTTCCGGACGCCCTGGGATGTCGAGACGATGCGGCGGATGCCCGAGGTCCGGGCGCTCCTGGCCTGAGGCGCCAGGGCCGACAGGCCGAATCCGGGCGTGCGTGATCGGAGCTTGGATGTCCGAGTCATGCTGCACCGGCGGCCAAGGCCGGTGCAGCCGGTGGGCCGGCCGGGGTCCGGGACGGCGGTTTCGCGCCCCGCCTGGCGGGTCAGCGCGACAGGGCCGCCACGAGAAGTGCCAGACCGCCGAGCCCGATCGCCACGTCGCGCCAGCCCCAGGTGATGGGCCGATACGTCGAGCGAGGCCCGCTGTCGAACGCCCGGGCGTCCATGGCCAGGGCCAGCTGGTCGGCGTGGCGAATGGCGCGCACGAGCAGGCCTACCAGAAGCCGTGGATGCCAGGCGCCGCCGAGGCCGCGGATCCGTCGAGCCTGGCGGAGGGTGGTGAGGTCCTCGCCGAGTCGCGGAACGGCCTGGTAGGCGGCCAGCGCGCCGTAGGCGAAGCGGGCCGGAAGGCGAGCCTGCTGGACGAGGGCATCGACGAGGCGCGTCGGGTCGGTCGTCTGGGCGAACACCACCCCGACCGATACGATGGCCAGCACCCGGGCACCCAGGGCGAGCGCGACATCGGCTGCTTCCCTCGTGATCCGGAACGGGCCGAGGCGGGCGAGCTGGGTCGCGGTCGGGTCCGTGTTCGAGCCCGAGAAGAGCAGGTTGGCGATGGCGATCGAGGCAGCCGCCACGACGAGCGGCGCGAGGGCACCACCGAGCGACCGGGGCGGGACCTGGCCGAGGGAGAGCCCGGCCACGAGGGCCGCGATGGCGAGGAGCACCGGCGGCAGGACGTGGAGCGTCGTGGCGAGGCCGATGAGCCAGGCGAGCGCCAGGCCCAGCTTCACGAGCGGGCTCGTCCGCCCGAGGACGCTCGCTTCCTGACCGGCGCCGATGTCGGGCGGGATCAGCATCAGGCCTGCCCGGGTGTCGGGGCGAGCTCGGGCGCGGGGGCGGCCGTCCGCACACCGCGTCGGGTTGCGAATGGCCCGGCCGATCGGCCGCCCGGACCGTCGTCGGCCACGATCCAGCCGTCGGCCATCTCCACGCGCCTGCGGGCGACTCGGCGGGCGAAGCGCTCGTCGTGGGTGGCCACCAGGACGGCGGTCCCGTCCTCCACGAGCTCTTCGATAATCCCGGCCAACGCCTCCCAGCCGTTGCGATCCTGGCCAAAGGTCGGTTCATCGAGGACGAGCAGGCGCGGCGCGCGGGCCAGCGCAGTCACCACCGACAGGCGCCGCTGCTCACCGCCGGACAGCTGATACGGGCTTCGCGAGCCGAAGCGTTGGAGGGGCATGCCGAGCCGATCCATCAGCTCGATCGCCCGCACCGCGGCGGCGGCATCGAGGCCCAGGCGAACCTCCTCGCTCACCGTATCGGCGAGGAAGCCGAGCTCCGGATCCTGGAAGACGTAGCCGGCCAGCATCGCCAGTCGGGCAGGCTTGACCCGCGCCGGATCCCTGCCGGCCAGCGAGACCGATCCGAACCGGGGCCGAAGGAGGCCTGCGACCAGGCGAAGCAACGTCGACTTGCCGCTGCCGTTCGGGCCCACGAGCGCCACGCGCTCACCGGGGGCGATCCGGAGATCGACGTCACGGACGACCGGCCGGCCGGGCTCGTACTCGAAACGGAGATGGTCGGTGATCAGGGCATCGTCGTTTGGAGGCCCGACCGGGGCATGCGGCGCGACCCTCGCCCGGGGCACGGCTTCCCCGACCAGGTCAGACGGGAGCCAGATCCCGGCGGCGGCGAGGCGTTCGCCGGATTGCGCCAGGATCTCGGCCGGCGTGCCGATGTCGAGCGGGGCGCCGCCGCCGTCAAGCGCCAGGACCAGGTCCGCCAACGGCCAGGCGAGGTCGGCCCTGTGCTCGACGAGGACGATCGTGGCGCGCCGGTCTGCCCTGATCCGGGCCAGCCGATCGAAGAGGGTCCTCGCCCCGCCCGGATCGAGGTTCGCCGTGGGCTCGTCGAGGACGAGGACCGACGGCCGGGGCGCCTCGACTCCGGCCAGCGCCAGGCGTTGCTGCTGGCCGCCGGACAGCCGGCTGCCACGCTGCCGCTCCAGGCCGGCGAGGCCGACGGCGGCCAGCGATTCGGGGACTCGCGCGCGCATTGCCGGGAGGGGCCAGGCCCGGTTCTCGAGGCCAAATGCGACGTCGTCCTCGGCCCGTTCCATGACCAGCTGGCTGCCCGGATCCTGGAACAGGATTCCCACCCGGGCAGCCACGTCCGCCGGCAGGGCCGTCGAGGTCTCGAGGTCCCCGACCCGGAGCGAGCCCCGCCACTCCCCGGGGACATCGCGCGGGACGAGGCCCGCGATGGCCCTGGCGAAGGTGCTCTTGCCAGACCCCGATGGGCCGACGACGAGGAGCACCCCGCCGGCATCGAGCCGGACGTCGATCCCGGCGAGAGCGACTCGATCCGCGCCTCGGTACCGGAACGAGACCCCGTCGGCGACGAGTGGCAGGGGGCCGCTGAAGCCGCGGTCGCCCGTCAGACCGGGAATCCTTCGAGCACGCCGGCGCGCCGGAGCGATCGGACCAGCGCGATCGAGCCGAGGGCCACGATGACGACGGCCGAGATCGCCATGGCGATGCCGCGAGCGACCTGGAGGTCCAGCGCGACATCCGCGTAGTAGAGCGCCCAGTCGTGGATCCAGGCGGCGGCCGCGCTGGCGATCGCGGCGATCGCGATCACCGGAAGGGACCAGGTGCGGTACAGGGTGAAGGCGAAGATCAGCTCCGCGGCGGCTCCCTGGACGAAACCGGACAGGAGGGTGTCGACACCCCAGGCGCTGCCCAGGAGGGCCGAGACCCCGGCCGCCACCATCTCGGCGAAGAGCGCGGCGCCAGGCTTGCGGATGATGAGTGGGGCGAGGACGGCCGGCACGAGCCAGACCGCGTAGAGCAGGTCACGGGCCACCGGGAAGGCGGCGTTGAGGGGCTCGAAGACCGACCAGGCCAGCCCCCAGGCCCAGAAGACGACGCCGAAGACGACGCCGATGATGGCCGTCACGAGGATGTCGCGGGTGCGCCAGCGCGTGGCCGCGGCGCCGGCTGCCAGGCCGGTCGGTGGGTTCGATGCGGTCGTGGTCATGGGCTGAAGCCTCCGAGAAGCAGGGACGCCGCCCTCGGAGGGGACGGCATCATCGAGCTCGAACTGCCTGCTTCCTTCGCCGGTATGAGCCGGATCAGGTTCGGCGGGTCTGTGGCGGACTGCCACACTCTCAGCGCTGCTGCGCTCCCCGGAGGCGATCTTCAGTTGTAGGCCCCGATCCTACACCCCGGCGGTCGTCGGCCCCTGCGGGCCGGCCTGACCGATGGCAAGCCGACCATCGATCCAGGCGATCAGGTCGGCCAGGATTGCCGGCCCCTCGAGCTCGTTGTGGAGCTCGTGGCGGACGCCCGGGTAGGTTCGGCGCGTCACGCCCGGGATGGCCGCCAGGGGCTCGCTCGCCCGGGCCGGCACGACCGGATCGTCGAGGCCGTGGATGACGAGCGTCGGGATCGAGAGTCGAGCGAGGGCCGCCCGGACGCGGGGCTGCTCCTCGAACGCGAGCGCCCCGAAGCGCGTGGTCGAGGTGCTGACCATGAGGGGATCGCGTCGAGCCGCCTGCTGGCGCGCCGGGTCGCCGGACAGCATCGATGGGCTGATCCCGTTGCTGATCCGGAGGTGCGGGGCGAGGCGGGCCAGGATCGGGGCGACGCGTCGTTTCCATCCGGCGAGAGCATCGTCGATCCCCGGCGCGGACAGGACGAGGAGGTCGGGCAGGGCCCGCTCCGAGACGCAATAGCCCAGCGCGATCAGGCCGCCCAGGGAGTGTCCGTACAGGATCACCGGAAGGCCCGGGACCGTCGCCCGGACCGTCGCCAACCGATCCTCGACGTCGTCGTGGAAGCGGGACCACGAGTCGAGCCATGCCCGCTCCCCGGCCGAGGCCCCGAAGCCCCGGTGATCCCAGGCGAAGCTCTCGAGCCCGGCAGCGGCGAGCTGCTCACCGACGTGCTCGTAGCGGCCGCTGTGCTCGCCCAATCCATGGACGAGCAGGACCGCGGCCCGCGGTTCCGCGGCGGCCCAGTGCCGGGTCAGGATCCGGATCCCGTCGCGCGTTGTCGCGGTATCGGTCGTCGACGGCATTGCCTGAGCCTACGCTCCCGAGTGGCATGGCGGGGCGTCGTGACGTTGCCGGGACGTCGCGCCCTGCCCGGTTGCCCGATGCCGCTAGGTCGCCGGCGCCGGCTCGGCCTCGGGATCGATGCGGACGATCCAACGACCGCGAGCCTGGCCGGCCACGATCGCGTCGAGGGCCGGCTCGAGGGTGTCGAGGCTGACCTCTGTGACCCGCTCCCCGAGGCCCCGCGGGCGAAGGTCGGTCGCGAGGCGCTCCCAGATCCGCCGCCGCTTCACAATCGGGAGATAGGCCGAATCGATGCCCAGGATGGCCGCTCCCCTGAGGATGAAGGGGAAGACCGTTGTGGTGAGCTTCGGCCCGGACGCATTGCCGCAGGAGGCAACGGCGGCTCCTCGTCGCAGGGTCCGCAGGATGTAGGGCAGCGAGGCAGCGCCGACTGCGTCGACGGCAGCTGCCCAGCGCTCCGATTCGAGCGGCCGGCCCTCGGCGGCGACCTCTTCGCGAGTCAGGAAGCCGACGGCCCCGAGCGTCCGGAGCCAGGCCTCCTCGTCGGGCTTGCCGGTGACCGCCCAGACCTCGTAGCCGAGACCGGCGAGGATTCCGATCGCCGTGCTCCCGACGCCGCCTGTGGCGCCGGTCACCAGGACGGGCCGGCCGGCCGGCTCCAGGCCGCGCGCCTCGAGCTCAACGATCGCCTGGGCGGCCGTGAAGCCCGCCGTTCCGAGGGCCATCGCGTCGCGCGGGCTGAGGCCGGGCGGCAGGCGAACGACCCAGTCTCCGGGCACCCGAGCGTACTCGGCGAAACCGCCGTGGCGGCTCGTCCCCATGTCGTAGCCATGGGCGATGACGTTGGTCCCGATCGTGAACGACGGGTGAGTCGAGCGGATGACGGTCCCGGCGAGGTCGATGCCAGGTACGAGTGGATAGGACCGGGCGACCTTGCCATCGGCGGTGGCTGCGAGCCCGTCCTTGAAGTTCACCGACGACCAGGCCGTCCGGATCTCGATCTCGCCCTCGGGCAGGTCCACGGGGGTCAACGTCCGAACGCCTCGCTCGAAGCGATCGGCATCCTTGTCGACGACGTACGCGCGGAACGTTGCCGGTAGTCCTGCCACGGGACCCCCAAAAGCGGCGAGCGGGCCCGATGCGCGGGCTTCCCCTCCCATGATCGCCTCTCGGGGAGCGGACGTCACCTAAGGCCTCCAGTTCTGCCCAGCGCGGCTCGCTGACCCGGGATCCTGCGTATATACATGCCAGGTTCAGGCATGTATGGACGGAAGTCTGAGGACATAAGACAGCGGTCGAGCGATCGCCCCATGGATGCCGAATCTTGTCAATTCAGTTGGCTGGCCTGTTCGCGCGGATCGGTGTCTGCGAGTCGCCCGGCGTTGGGGCGAACGATGCCGGTGCGCTAGAATTCGGCCCGCGCCGCGACGGCGCATCGCTGGCGAGTGGCCAAACGGTAAGGCACCTGACTCTGGATCAGGGGATTGAAGGTTCGAATCCTTCCTCGCCAGCCAAC
>JBEPVB010000048.1:0-16922 GCA_041691215.1 Chloroflexota bacterium | reverse complement strand
AGCTCGGTCTCCGACCCGGCCAACGTCGCCTTCCGGAGCGGCGAGCGCGAGGCCAACTGACCTTCGGCCCGAGCGGGCAGTCCCTGGGCATCCGCGCCACCGTCACGGGGTGGTGCGGATGCCTATCCGTGCCCGGCTACTCGAATTCCGCCGGGCCCCGCGCCGCTGCCGCCGCACGCTGCTGCGCTGCCTCATCACGCCTTCACGTCGGGGCGCGACAGGTGCTCAAAGGCGGCAATCGCGCGTAGAAGTCACCGGCCGGCCGGGGCGGCGCTGAAGGCCTTCTCGAGCCCCTTTACCTCGATCTTGGTCATCTTCAGCATGGCTACCATCGCCCGACCGGCGGCCTCGCGGTCCGGGCTCTGGAGCATCTCGGCGAGCTGCCGCGGGACGACCTGCCAGGACACCCCGGAACGGTCCTTCAACCAGCCACACACGCTTGGCTCACCGCCGCCAGCGATGAGGGCATCCCAATATCGGTCGACCTCGGCTTGGTCATCGCAGTCGATCGACAAGGAGATCGCCTCGTTGAACTTGAAGTCCGGCCCACCGTTGAGCGCGATGAACGTCTGTCCCGCGAGCGAGAAGCTCACGGTCAGAACCGTGTCCCTTGGGCCGCTCGGCGTATCCGCCGGGGAGCGATCCACGCTCACGATGTGGCTGTTCGGGACGATGCTGATGTAGTGCTGCGCCGCGGCCTCTGCTTCGCCGTCGAACCACAGGCACGGGCTGATCTTCGAGATGGTTGGCATGGTCAAACCTCCAGGTGATGCGCTTGGAGCATGAACGGAGCGTGGCAGGGCCCTTGAACGCGGGCTGGCCGCAGGGAGGGCAGCACTAACGTCGTCATTAGCACGAACAGGGGCTGGAGCCGACACTCGGATTTGAACCGAGGACCTGCTGTTTACGAAGCGGTCTGATCGACCCAGAACTCGCCCGAGGGAGGCTCAACATTGGCCCTACGTTCGATCGAAGCGCCTACAAGCGGGTAGTTCGTTTGGGAACACGCGGCCAACACGGGACGGTGGGCGCCAAATGGCCGTCACGGAGCGCGATCACCCGCACGTTGACCGCGAATTGGCCCGGCCGGTAGGGGTCGTTGTAGGGGTCAGAAGGCACGCGTTGCCCGGCCGACGAGCCGTCGTAGGTTTCGTCTGTGACGTTGCGCCGAGGGTGTCGCCTGTAGACCCGGTCCGGGGCCGGAAGGCCGGGCGCGTCGGGCTCGGGCGCAGGGTCCGACGGGGTCCTCCTCCGAGGCGCTGGGTTCGGCGTGAAAGCCGGACGATTTGACCCCGACCGCAGCTCCCCGGAGCGGCAATCAGCGCGACGTTCGAATCCTGTGATCGCCGACGTTATTCTGCTGTCCGGGAGCAACCATCAGCGATGGCGCTACGAGGGGGTGGCGGGCAAGCGCCACTCGGGCAGGCCGCCCTATGACCCCTTCGGCCGGCAGGGGACGGCTCAGCTCAGGGACACGGATAGAGGGCCCTGAAGTTGCCGCGGCCCTCAGGCTGCCTTCGTGAGGAGGGATCCTAAGACCCCATCGGCGACACGGCGAAGTACCACGGTGATGACTGCACGCCCGCGCCGGAAGCCATGAAGCTATCAGCGTCTCTGTCGCGCCCTGCTCGGGCGGATTCCGTTGGCGTCGCAGACGAGGGACCGCGTCTTCCGAGCGCGCCGGTATCATCGGCCGGCCGGCTGAGGCGAGTGGGCCCCCGTCGGGCCATCCCGCGGAAGTGAAGATGTCATCGAACGACGCCCTCCCACGCCCGCCGCTTCGTGTGCGCCGCCACATCGGCCTTCCCGACGAGCCGATCCTGGCCGAGCTCTTCAGCGTCGAGCGCCTGGAGCAGCACGCCCAAAGCCTCGCCGCGGCCCAGCCGGTCACGGACGCCCCGCGTCGCGGCCGTTCCATGGCCCCCCGCATCGCCGAGGACGGCCGGATCCTCCTGGAGTCCTATCGGATCCTCGCTCGGGCCATCAAGGATGAGCGCTCGATCACCCCGGCCGCGGTGTGGCTCGTCGACAACTTCCACGTGGTCGACGAGCACCTCCGCGAGATCCGCGACGATCTTCCCCCCGACTACTACCGGGAGCTTCCCAAGCTGGCCGATGGACCCCTGAGCGGCTACCCCCGGGTTCTGGGACTGGCCTGGGCCTACATCGCCCACACGGACAGCCGCTTCGACCCCGAGAGCCTTCGCCGGATGGTTCGGGCCTACCAGGAGGTCCAGCCGCTGACCATCGGTGAGTTGTGGGCTATCGCCATCAGCCTCCGCATTCTCCTAGTCGACAACCTGCGCCGGATCGCAGAACAGATCGTCCGAGCCCGCACGGCGCGGATGATGGCCGATGAACTCGCCGACGGCCTTCTCGGGCTCGGGACCGGCAGCCCCGAAGAGGCCGAGGCCGCGCTCCAGCGACGCTCGAAGACGTTGTCAACGGCCGGCCTGGTGCAGCTCTTTCAGCGGCTTCGGGACCAGGACCCAGCGGCGACGCCCGGGCTTCGCCTGCTCGAGGACCTCATCGTTGCGCAGGGGATGATGGCCGACGACATGGTCCGCCACGAGCATCAACGGCAGGCGGCGCTGAACGTCACGGTCCGGAACGTGATCACGAGCATGCGGGCCATTTCGTGGTTCGAGTGGGCCCAGTTCGTCGAGAGCGTCAGCCTCGTGGACGAGGTCCTGCGGGAGCGGAGCGCTTTCGGCGACATGGATTTTGCGACCCGCGATCGCTATCGGCACGCCGTCGAGGAGCTCGCCAGGGCGTCGGACCTGAGTGAGATCGAGGTCGCTCGCCGGGCGGCGACGATGGCCGAGGCGGCGGCCGGGCCGGAGTCGGCGGATGCTACCGGGAGCCGGTCCCCGAGCGACCCGGGCTTTTACTTGATCTCCGAGGGCCGGTACGCGTTCGAGCGGGCGTTGAAGGCGCACGTTCCGCTGGTCGGCCGCCTTCGCCGGGCGGCGGTCCGGCCGGCCACGGTCGGCTACCTCGGCACGATCGGCCTCGTCTCGGCCATCGCCCTCGCCGTTCCAGTGGCGCTGTCGGACCAGCCCGGCCTGGGAATGCTCCTCGTGGCGATCCTGGCGCTCCTGCCGGCTTCCGACATGGCGATTGCTCTTGTCAACCGAGGCGTGACGACGGTCATCGGTCCGCGCCCGCTGCCCCGCCTCGAGCTCGTTGCCGGTGTGCCGTCCCGATTGCGAACCCTCGTCGTCGTGCCGACCCTCCTCACCTCGGCGCCGGAGGTCGAGGCGCTGGTGGGCCAGCTCGAGGTCCACTTCCTCGGAAACAGCGACGGGGATCTGCGGTTCGCCCTCCTTTCGGACTGGCGCGACGCACCGACCGAGCGTGTCGATGATGACGACGACCTGCTGTCGCTCGCCGTGGAGGGAATCGAGCGGCTGAACCACCGATACGGCGAAGCGCCCGGCGGCGGCGCCCGCTTCCTCCTCTTCCATCGACGACGCGTATGGAACGAGAGCGAGAGTTGCTGGATGGGCTGGGAGCGCAAGCGAGGCAAGCTCGTCGAGCTCAATGCAGTCCTTCGCGGCTCGACCGCGACGAGCATCCTCGCGAGCGGCCGGCCGGCGTCCGTCCCTCCTGCTGCTGTCCGCTACGTCGTCACGCTCGACGCGGACACGCGCCTCCCGCGGGGCGCGGTCGGCCGCCTCGTCGGCACGATCTCCCACCCGCTGAATCAGCCGCACTTTGATCCCCGGTCCGGCCGGGTCACCCACGGCTACGGCATCCTCCAGCCGCGGATCACCCCGACACTGCCGACCGAGCACGAGGCATCACTCTTCCAGCGTATCTTCTCGGGCGCCGCCGGCATCGACCCCTATGCCTCGGCCGTTTCAGACGTCTACCAAGACCTCTTCAGGGAGGGGAGCTTCACGGGCAAGGGCATCTACGACGTCGACGCCTTCGACGCCGCCCTAGCCGGCCGGGTTCCAGAGAACACCCTCCTGAGCCACGATCTCTTCGAGGGCATCTTTGCCCGCGCCGGTCTGGCCACCGATATCGAGCTCTTCGACGAATTCCCGCCGAACTACCTCGTGTCGGCGGCACGCCAGCATCGCTGGGCTCGCGGCGACTGGCAGCTCTTGCCGTGGATTCTGGGTCTGACCCGGGATTCCGCGGGCGGCCGGCTGACATCGATGCCCGGCATCGGCCGTTGGAAGATGGTCGACAACCTCCGTCGAACGCTGTCCACTCCGCTGACCCTGGCCGCATTCGCGGTGGCCTGGATCCTGCCATCGGTCTCGGCGGGCGTCTGGACGACATTCATCCTTGTCTGTCTCGGCATCCCCGAGGCCCTGCCGATCCTGCAAGGCCTGTTCCCGAAGCGAGCGGGTATCTCGAAACGGAGCCACTTCCTGGCGCTTGGCGGGGACTTCGTGCTAGCCGTCGCCCACCTCAGCCTGGGCATCACGTTTCTCGCCCACCAGGCGTGGCTCATGGCCGACGCGATCGCCCGGACGCTGGTCCGGCTGGTGGTGACGCGCCGCCACCTCCTCGAATGGACGACCGCGGCGGAGGCCAAAGCGAGCCAGGCCCTCGACCTCGCCGGCTTCAGCCAGCAGATGGCGGGCGGCGTCGGGCTGGGCCTATTCATCCTGGTCCTGGTCGTTGTCGTCAAGCCGGCGGCCATCGTCATTGCCGGCCCATTCATCGTCTCGTGGGCCATCTCGCCGGCGCTGGCTCGCTGGATCAGTCTGTCGCGCGCCGAGTCCCCGGCCGAGGCACTGTCGCCCGCCGATGCCGCAGACCTTCGCCGCACAGCCCGTCGAACGTGGCGGTTTTTCGAGGCATTCGTGGGTCCCGACGACAACTGGCTGCCGCCGGACAACTTCCAGGACGATCCCGCGCCGGTGACGGCGCATCGGACGTCGCCCACTAACATCGGGATGTACCTCCTAGCCACCGTCGCTGCCCGTGACTTCGGCTGGATTGGGACTGTGGAGATGGTCGAGCGGCTGGAGGCCACCCTGGCCACACTGGGTCGCCTCGAGCGCTTCCGCGGCCACCTCTACAACTGGTACGACACGCGGACCCTGGTGCGGCTCGAGCCGGCCTACGTCTCGTCCGTCGACAGTGGCAATCTCGCCGGTCATCTGCTCACTTTGGCCAACGCCTGCCGGCTCATGATCGAGGAGCCCCTGCCGATCGGAGCGGTCTTGGCGGGGATCGAGGACGCTCTCGTCCTGGCCCGAGAAGCGGCGGCCGAGCTCGGCGACGATCGGCGCAGCCAGTCGACCACCCGTCGCCACCTCGACGAGGCCCTCGCACCGCCCGATGGGATCGACCCGGCCGCTCCGCCCACGCCGGCCGGCTGGAGCGCCGTCCTCGACGGGCTCTCAGCCCATGCCGGCACCCTGGTCGATGTCGTGAGCGCCCTCACCTCGGAGCATGGCGACGGCCCGAAGCGCGGTGCCGCCAGGCAACGCGAGCTCGTGGTGTGGGCCGAGGCGGCCCGGGCCAGCGTGGCCAGCCACCTTCGGGACCGGTGGTTAGTCGGCCCGGAGAACACCGGGACGGGCCTACCGAGCCTGGCCGAAGTCGCCGATTCAGCGCTCGATTACCCGCTTACCGACAGTCCCGATGCGGGGTCGGGCAGCGTCGCCAGCGGGCCGGCCTCGCCCGCAGCGAATCTGGCCGCCTCGAGCCCGGCCTCGGCGCATTCAGACCCCGCGGTCGCGGCCCTGGTCCGGCGCCTCCGGACGATCGCCGGCCAGGCCGAGCAGCTCTTCGGCCAAACAGATTTCCGATTCCTTTTCGACCCCAGTCGGAAGCTCCTCTCGATTGGGTTTCGGGTCCGGGAAGGGACGCTCGATCCGAGCTGCTACGACCTCCTCGCCTCGGAGTCACGGCTGGCGAGCTTCCTGGCCATCGCCAAGGGCGACGTCGGCCCCGAGCACTGGTTCCGGCTCGGCCGGGTCCTCACGCCGGTCGGCCGGGGCTCAGCCCTCGTCTCGTGGTCGGGCTCGATGTTCGAGTACCTCATGCCGGCCCTCGTCATGCGGGCGCCGTCGCTCAGTCTCCTCGACCGCACCGATCGCCTCATCGTCGCCCGCCAGATCAGCTACGCGGGCGAGCTCGGCGTACCGTGGGGAATGTCAGAGTCGGCCTTCAACGCCCGCGACCTCGAACAGTCCTATCAGTACGCGAGCTTCGGCGTTCCGGGCCTCGGCCTCAAGCGTGGCCTGAGCCAGGACGTCGTGGTCGCGCCGTATGCGACGGCGCTGGCGGCGATGATCGAGCCCGAGGCGGCGGTCCGGAACTTCGCCCGGTTGGCGAAGGCGGGGGGCCGGGGCACCTATGGCTTCCGCGAGGCACTCGACTACACCGCTCGTCGACTCCCGGAGGGGGCATCGGTAGCCGTCGTCCACAGCTACATGGCCCACCACCAGGGTATGGCGCTCGTTGCCCTGGACAACGTCGTCAATGGCGGCGCGATGGTCGAACGCTTCCACGCCGACCCGAGGGTCGAGGCGACCGAGCTCCTCCTTCAGGAGCGCATGCCGCGCGACGTCCTCGTGAGCCGGCCGCCAGGGGACGAGGTCCGGACCTCGGCCGACGTCCGCGATCTCGTGCCGCCGGTCCTCCGTCGATTTACCTCGCCGCGCGACGCGATTCCGCGAACGCATCTCCTGTCGAACGGGCGCTACGCGGTCATGGTGACCGCCGCCGGGTCTGGCTACAGCCGCCGGCCAGATGTCGCCGTGACTCGCTGGCGCGAGGACGTGACGCGGGACTCGTGCGGCAGTTATCTCTACCTCCGCGACATGCAGAGCGGGGCGGTCTGGTCCGCCTGCCACCAGCCGACCGGGGTCGAGGCCGACAGTTACGAGGTCAACTACGCGGAGGACCATGCCGACTTTGCCCGTCGAGACGGGTCGATCGTCACGGGGCTGACGATCGTCGTGTCAACCGAGCACAACGCGGAAATTCGTCGTCTGACTCTCACGAATCTCGGATCCCAGGCCCGGGAGATCGAGGTCACCTCGTACGCCGAGATCGCCCTCAGCCCGCAGGCGGCGGACGTGGCCCATCCGGCCTTCGAGAACCTCTTCGTCGAGACCGAGTTCGTGCCCGAGGTGGGGGCCCTCCTCGCGACGCGCCGGCCGCGGTCCAGTGAGGAGACACCGATCTGGGCCGCCCACGTCGCGGCCCTGGAGGAGGGTGGCGGCGGGGTCATCCAGTACGAGACGGACCGGGCTCGCTTCCTCGGTCGGGGACGGTCCACGCGCTCGCCCGTCTCGGTAACCGACGGCCGCCCGCTGTCCGACACCGCAGGTGCGGTCCTCGATCCGATCTTCAGCCTCCGCCTCCGGGTCAGGCTCGCTCCCGGTTCGACCACCCATGCCATCTTCTCAACGGTCGTGGCCGGGTCGCGAGAGGACGTCATCGACCTGGCCGACAAGTATCGCGAGGCCGCCACATACGAGCGGGCAGCCACCCTTGCCTGGACCCAGGCCCAGGTCCAGCTCCACCACCTCGGCATCGAGTCCGACGAAGCCCACCTGTTCCAACGTCTCGCCAACCGGATCCTCTTTTCCGACCCGTCGCTTCGGCCGTCGCGAGCGTTTGTTGCCCAGAACCACCAGAGCGCGCGGGGGCTGTGGGCCTACGGCATTTCCGGCGACCTGCCGATCGTCCTCGTCCGGATCGACGAAATCGAGGACCTCGACATCGTTCGGCAATTGCTCCGGGCGCACGAGTACTGGCGGCTCAAGCTTCTGGAGGTTGACCTCGTCATCCTCAACGAGCACGGCGCGTCGTACGCCGGCGAGCTCCAGAGCGGCCTCGAGTCGCTGGTCCGGGCCAGCCAATCCGGGGTGCCCGGCGACAGCGAGCACGGCCGCGGCCGCGTCACCATCCTTCGTGGCGACCAGCTCTCGAGAGAGGAGAGCACGCTCCTGCAGGCGGCGGCCCGGGCCGTGCTCCTAAGCCGGCGGGGGTCCCTCGCCGATCAGGTGGTCCGCCTCGAACGGCCGAGCCGGGCCGTTCCGGCGGCTGTGGCGCCGGCGCCGCACTCCAGCTCCACCGCGGGGCCGACCCCCCGCCCCGAGCTCGAGTACTTCAACGGTCTCGGTGGCTTCGCCGAGGGCGGGCGCGAGTACGTGACCGTTCTCGGGCCCGGACAATGGACACCAGCCCCATGGCTCAACATCGTGGCGAATCCGTCGTTCGGGTTCCAGGTCTCCGAATCCGGGGCCGGCTACACGTGGTCCGGCAACAGCCACGAGAATCAGCTCACCCCGTGGTCGAACGATCCCGTCAGCGACCCAGCAGGCGAGGCGATCTACGTCCGGGACGACGAGACCGGCGAGCTCTGGGGACCGACGGCCCTGCCGATTCGCTCCCAGGATTCAACGTACGTCGCCCGACACGGCGCTGGCTACAGCCGTTTCGAGCACACGCACGACGGGATCCACCTCGACCTTCTCCAGTTCGTGCCGCTCGACGACTCGATCAAGGTCTCGGTGCTGACCGTCGAGAACCGGTCCGGGCGAACCCGGCGCCTGTCCGTGACCGGGTATGCCGAATGGGCGATGGGCACGTCGCGGAGCGCAAGTGGCCCCTGGATCGTGACCGCCCTCGATCCCGACACAGGGGCGATCCTGGTGCGCAACCCATCGAACAGCGAGTTCGGCGGACGGATCGCCTTCCTCGACCTGGGCGGGCGACAGACGTCGTGGACGGCTGATCGGACCGAGTTCCTCGGCCGCAACGGGGCACCGGAGAGCCCGGCCGGCATGGCCCGCGGACGTTCGCTCACGGGCGCTGTCGGCGCGGGAATGGATCCATGCGCCGCCCTCCAGGCTGCCTTCGAGCTCGCAAGCGGGGCAGCGACCGAGGTCGTGATCTTTCTCGGCGAGGCCGCCGACCCGGCCGTCGCAAGCGCCCTGATCCGCCGCTGGCGATCGACGTCGCTGGCGTCCGCTCTCGAGGCCGTCACGAGGCACTGGGACGAGACCCTCGGCTGCGTCCAGGTACGCACGCCGGAACGCTCCATGGACCTCCTCCTGAATCGATGGTTGATCTACCAGACCCTTGCCTGTCGGCTGTGGGCCCGGGCCGCCTTCTACCAGGCGGGCGGCGCCTACGGGTTCCGGGACCAGCTCCAGGACGTGATGGCCCTCCTCGTGAGCCGACCGGAGCTCGCCCGGGAGCACCTGTTGCGAGCTGCGGCCCGCCAGTTCGTCGAGGGCGACGTCCAGCACTGGTGGCACCCCCCGTCCGGGCGGGGGGTCCGAACGAGAATTTCGGATGACCGCGTCTGGCTGCCGTATGCGGTCGAACGCTACGTCAGGGCCACCGGCGACGCGACGATCCTGGACGAGACCGTCCCGTACCTCGCTGGCCCCCCGCTCCAGGCGGGCCAGGCCGATGCCTACTTCCTGCCGGAGACAGCGCCTATATCGGCGTCGCTCTTCGACCACTGCGTCGCCGCCCTCGACCGAAGCCTGGCCGTCGGAGCCCATGGGTTGCCGCTGATGGGGACCGGCGACTGGAACGACGGTATGAACAGGGTCGGCCAAGAAGGGCGGGGTGAGAGCGTCTGGCTGGGCTGGTTCCTGCATGCGACGTTGGCCGCCTTCGCTCCGATCGCCGAGGCGCGCGATTCCGGCCCGACCGTCCAGCGCTGGCGCGAGGTGATGAAAGGCCTCCGTCGCGCGCTTGAGCGGGCCGGCTGGGACGGCGACTGGTACCGGCGGGCATATTTCGACGACGGGACGCCCCTCGGCTCGGCGAGCAACGTCGAGGGCCGGATCGACTCGATCGCCCAATCGTGGAGCGTCCTGTCTGGCGTCGCCGATCCGGTACATGCGGCCCGGGCGATGGCTTCGGTCGAGGAGTATCTCGTTCGACGCGGCGACGGCCTCGTCCTCCTCCTGACGCCACCATTTGACCATTCCGCCGTCGACCCCGGCTATATCAAGGGCTACCTGCCGGGGATCAGAGAGAACGGTGGCCAGTACACGCATGGGGCGATCTGGTCCGTCCTAGCCTTCGCGGCCCTCGGCGACGGTGACCGCGCCGGTGATCTCTTCTCGATCCTCAACCCGATCAATCACGCGAGCACCCGGGCCGGTGTTCATCGCTACAAGGTCGAGCCGTACGTCATGGCCGGCGACGTCTATTCGGAGGCGCCCCACGTCGGGCGCGGGGGCTGGACGTGGTACACCGGCTCGGCCGGATGGATGTACCAGGCGGGCACCGAAGCGATCCTCGGCTTCCGCGTCCGCGGCGGCACATTGCTGATCGATCCCTGCATCCCGCGCGCCTGGCCGAGCTTCGAGGTCGCCTACCGGCATGGATCGGCGACCTATGAGATCGCCGTGGAGAACCCGAACGGCGTCAGTCGCGGCGTGGCATCCGCACACCTCGATGGGCATCCACTTCCCGGCCCATCAGCCGCCGGCGGCGCTTCGATCCCGCTCGCCGACGACGGCATCACGCATCAAGTTCGGGTCATCCTGGGGTAGCGCCGCGCCCGTGGCGGTGGACGTCGCCGGGCGATCCGCGAATCGTCGGACCCGGTGGGTACGGATGTGGCTCAGATCGAAGGTGATGGGCTGCGACCTGGTCGGCGATCCTAGCGGACCGTCCTGGCCAGCGCGGGGCTGAATGCAAGTGATTTGACAACCGCGGTGTATGAGGCTGATTCGCCATAGACCAGGAGGGAGATGTCAGGTGCGGCGGGCCGAAGAAGGGAACTCGTCGTGCAGGTCCGTGTGAGGCCCGACACCCTCCGACGTGATCCGGCCCCTCGTGAGGAGCGCCAAAAGCAAATCCGCGGTGTTGTCCGTGAGGCGGCGCCCATTCGGATACCCGGCCGGCTCGAGCCAATTGTAAGCAGAAGGCCGGGCGTTTTCCGTTGCCGACGGGATCGCCTCGGAGGACCTGTGAGCCTCAAATCCATCGGGCTCCGGCGGTCATTGCACCGGCGGCAACCCAGGTGCAGGCTGGAGCGGACCTCGCTCTCCACGTCGTTGTCAGACTATGCCGACCATGGATGAGTCAAGTGAGGCACACGCGACGATCAGCGGGGCCGGAGACCGCTCGCTCAGCGGTCGTGCCCGGGAAAGGGGGACGTCACTTTGGGCCTCCTGATGAAACGACGAATCCGATTGCCCCGCGGCGTCCGTTTCACGCTCCATTCGCGGAGCCGACGCTCGGGTTTGAGCCGAGGAGCCGCTGATTGCAAAGCCGTTCAATAGTGGGCTCAAGATTCGAATTCGAACCTCCAGTTTACGAAGCGGTTCGATCGGCCCTGGGCTCGGGTGTCGGGCGGCCCCGTATCGGCCCGGGATCGGTCGAACTGGTCGTCAGCGACTCGGTCGTGCCGGATTTGGAGCAAATCAGGGACATTGGGGCGCCGCCGTCGTACGTCGCGGGCCAGATGGTCGGCGTCCGGCGCCGTAAGCCACGCGATCGACGGCATCGTGGCCGACTCGGCAGGGGTCGCTGCAGGGGTCACAGTTGGTCGCCCTGGACCCGGCCTCGACTCGGAGTCCCTGAGGCAACCTCGATCCGTTCACCCTCTCCCACGCAGATGTGCGAGAACGGCGAGGACGCGCCGGTGGTCATCAGGGGCGGGTAGAAGCTCGAGCTTCGAGAAGATGCTGGCGATGTGGGCCTCGACTGTCTTCGGCGCCACGAAGAGCCGTTCGGAGATCGCCTGATTCGAGCGACCCTGGGCGACCAACTCGAGGACCTCGCGCTCGCGCTCGGATAGATCATCGATCGGGAGTCGCTGATTCCGGCGCCCGACCAGCTCGGCGACGACCTCTGGATCGATGACCGAACCGCCCTTGGCGATCCGACGGATGGCCTCGGAGACATCATCGAGGTCCTCAACCCGGTCCTTGAGCAGATAGCCCACGCCACCCGAACCATCTCCAAGGAGGCGGATCGCGAAGGTCGGCTCCACGTACTGGGAGAGGACCAGAATCCCAATGCGGGGGCCGTACTCAGTGCGGATAGCCTCAGCCGCTCGGAGGCCCTCGTCCGTGTGCGTCGGGGGCATCCGAATGTCGACGATCGCCACATCTGGGTGGTGCTCGCGGACGGCCTCCACGAGCTTGTCGGGGCTGCCGACCTGGGCAACCACGTCGAACCCCGCCTCAGCGAGGAGCCGACACAGCCCCTCCCGAACGAGGACCGAATCATCAGCGACGACGAGTCGGATGGTCACCTCAGGCCCACTAGCTTTCGGATTGCCTCCCCCGACAGCTCCTCTTTGGGGATGAAGCCCACCCACGAGCCCGCGAGCATTCGCGGCCCATAGGCGCTCGCCTCGCGTGTGGACATCAGGACCACCTTTGCGTCGGATTCGCCGCCGACGGTTCGGGCGACCTCGAAGCCATCGATGTCGGGCAGCCCGATGTCGATCAGGACGATGTCGGGTTCGAGGTCCCTGATCGCTGCGAGTCCGCGCTCGCCGCCAGATGCCTCGCCGATTACCACGAAGCCGTCCGCCTCCAGCACGGCCGTGGCTTGAGCTCGAAAACGATCGTCGTCATCGACGATCACGATGGTGTTCACGGCTGAAGCGTGTCAGGCGAAGGTCGCATCGCATACAGGGCTAACCCGAAATCGGAGCGGCTGGAATGACGGGAATGCTGGCGGCCAGGCGTGTTCCTCCCCCCGGCGGGCTCGACACGGTGAGCGTGCCGTCGATGGCGGCAAGTCGATCGACGAGGCCACGAAGTCCGCTCCCCGAGCCAAGGTCCGCGCCGCCGACTCCATCGTCGGTGATCTCGATCGCCAAAGTCCCCGCCAGATGCCGGGCCGCCACCGAAGCCCTTCGCGCACCGGCATGCTTGGAGACGTTCGCAAGGGCCTCAGAGACGACGAAGTACGCCGCGCCCTCGACTGCCGGCGGGTATCGGCCCGGTTCGATGTCGATGGAGACATCGACCGCGGCGCGGTTGGCGAGAGACTCGACCGCCGGCCCGAGCCCAGCTTCGGTGAGCACCACCGGGTGGATCCCGCGAGCCAGGTCGCGCAACTCCGCGAGAGCGGCTCGGGCCTCGTCCGCCGCCTGGTCGAGGCTCTCCCGGACGGCCGGATCGCCGGACTCGCCGAGCCGGCTCCGCGCGAGGCGCAGTGCGAGGGTCAGCGAGACGAGCCGTTGCTGAGCTCCGTCGTGGAGGTCGCGCTCGACCCGTTGCCGTTCCGCGTCGCCAGCGGCAACGATTCGCGCCCGCGATGCCCGAACCTCGTCCAGTTGGGCTTCGACCGTGGCCGTCAGCCGTTCGTTCTCTACGGCGAGGCGCATCGCGCTCGCGACAGCTCCAATAAGGCCTGGCTCGTCGAGCAGGCTGGCGTCGTGGACGATCGCGGCTTCGGGGGTGCCGTTCCGCTCCAGCATCGTGACTGCCTGGCCGGTGCCCTCAGCGGGTAAATCGACCGGCGATCCGGCGCCGTCGACAAAGCGGTTCCGATCGGAAGCCCAGTAGGCAACGGTCAGCGAAGGGTCGCCGAGGGCATTCGCGAGAGCGTCACGGAGGCGCGCAGGCGTGGGAGTCTGCCCCAACTCGACGACGAGGTCCGCGACGGCACCGCGCGCCATTCGTGCCCGCAGCATTCCGATGAGGATCGCGATGGGGATTGCGATCTGCGCCAATGCGATGAGCTCGTCCAGAAAGTCATGCGACTGCCCAGACGAAAAGAGGATCCACGACGTCGACTGCAGCAGGATCGCGACACCGCCGACGAGGATGGGCAGCAGCTGCCGTCGCGCGGGCCCGCTGGAGCGGATCCAGAGTCGCCCCAGGGAGATCACGAGCAGGACCGAGCCGAATGAGATGAGGTCGCGCTGGACGGTGTCGATGACGTGAGCGGCGTCCGGGTTCGGCGCGAATCCCAGGGCGTTCAGACCGTTCGCGGGGACGAGGAACACGAACCACAGCAGTTCGAGCGGCACAGTCACGAACAGGAACACGCCGACGATCGTGAGGTCGAGCCTCGTGCGAAGCCGGCCTATCGGAAACGCCAACAGGAAGAGCGCGAACGCCGGCGCCCAGAGGTCGGTAAGCCACAACCCTGCGATGAAGACGACCGGATGCGAAACCAACGCCAGCGCCCGACCCGACAGCCACAGGAAGCCGACGAGGGTCATCAACTGCCCGAGGTGACTGGAACGGCCTCGACGCCACAGGAAGACGCCGCAGGCCGCGAACGACCAGCCGACGAGCACCTCAAGGACCGATGGAATCCGAATGGGACCGAGTTGCGCGTTGCCGACGAGCATCGCGACGCCGAGTCCACCGGCCGCAATCAGCAGCAGGCCGGCTACCCAACGGGACGGCGTCGTCGCGAGCGCCAGGGCGGTCACGGTCATTCCTCCGGGCCGACCAGGGGGCTGTCGTTTGCGATCTGAAGAGATCGCGGCGCCAATCCTACGCGGCCATCGATCCGGGTAGACCCTGACCGCTCGACCGGGAGAGCCCTCCGTTCGATTGTGGGCGCGCCCCGATGGCCCACGCTTCCGCCCCTCCTACGGTCAGATCGAGAACAGCGAGCCGACCCAGGCCTCGCTCACGTGGGAGGGAATCGCATGGACCGACACTCGAGCGAGGCCGTTGCGGTCGCGGCGCAAGACCCGGAGCCGGTCCGATGACCGCGCTGCCACGCCATCCCATCACCACCACCAATGACCCTGGAGGTTCTGTCGTGGACGTCCCAGCACGCCGCGGGAGCGATCGCTCTCCCGTTCCAGCGATCGCCTTCTCGATCGCCGCAGGCTTGACCGCTGCGATCGCCTTCGTGGTCGGCCCGGCATCCGGCGGCGCGGAGCCGACGATCACCGGATCCGTCCTGATCGCCTTCGCGATCGGATGGGCCCTCATGTCGGTCCTTACGAGGCGCTTCAGCGCCCAGCCGCAGCCCTGGACTCTGGTCCCGGCGGCATTCCTCGGGATTGTCGGGATCAGCCTCGTCGCGACCCAGCCAGGCGCCAGGGCCATGGATGTCCTCGGTTGGCTGTGGCCTTTCGCGCTGTTTGGGGTCGCGATCTGGTCGTTCATCCAGATGCGTCGCGGCCTCGCCGGCCGCGCTCGCTGGTTGCTCCACCCCGTCCTTGCAGTCCTCGTCCTCCTCGCCGTCGGCGGAGGCATCGAGACAATCGCCGAGGCGGCGGACCGCGCGGCCCATCCGATGCCAGGTCGGCTCATCGCGGTGAACGGCCATCAGATGCACATCGAATGCGTCGGCTCCGGCGGCCTGACGGTCGTCCTCCAGTCCGGCGCCGGCGAATCGTCGATCTACTGGGATCGGATCATGACGACGGTGTCGACGTCGACGCGCGTCTGCGCCTACGACCGCCCGGGCCGTGGTTGGAGCGATCCGACAACGCCGGAGGACGGTGCGACGGTGGCGGCCGAGCTCCACACTCTCCTGCGGGCGGCCGGCGAGCACGGACCGTACGTGCTGGTCGGTCACTCCAGCGGCGGGCTCTACGTCCGGATCTTCGCCGCGGCGTACCCGTCCGAGACCGCGGGGCTTGCCCTGCTCGACAGCCAGCCGGCCACCGCGTTCACCTCGCTGCCGGACTACCCGATGATCTACACCGGCATCCGGACCGTGACCAGCGTTGGCACGCCGCTTGCCCGGCTCGGCCTGACGCGGCTCCTGTACCTCTCGGAGTTCACCGGCCTCCCTGCGAATGCGCAGTCCGCCCAGCGCGCGAACCAGTCGAGCGCGATGCTCGCCTCCAGCAGCCGGGACGAGTTCGCGGAGCTGGCGACGACGATCACCGAGGCACTCTCTACGCCGAGTCTCGGATCGACCCCGTTAGCCGTCGTGACTGCCCTGAGTGAGGCCCAGCGCGGCTGGCTTGAGGCCCAGAACGAGCTCGCCACGCTATCCACGAACAGCCGACACGTCGTCATCGCGGACATCTCGCACGGCGACCTGATCGAGACCGAGCGCGGGGCCGCGGCCTCGTCCGAGGCGATCCTCGCCGTTATCGCAGCGGTGCAGACCGGCACGCCGATGGGAGGCCGGTGATGGATGCGTCGAGGGCCACCGAACCCCCTGCCAGTGCTAGCGACGGGCCTGACGCTGCGAGCCTTCAGGTGGTGCTGGCCGAGTACGCGATGCTCCAAGCGTCGCTGAAGCTGTCGTGGGATCTCACCCAGCAACGTACCAGCGTCTTCTTCACGGTGCTGTCGGCGGTTGCCGTCGCGATCGGGCTGGTCGCCCAAAGGTCAGGCAGCGGTTTGGCCTTCGGGCCATTCGCCGCCGCGGCCCTTGGCATTGCCCTGTTCGTTGGCCTGTCGACGTTTCTCCGGGTCATACAGTCCCTTCAGGAAGTCACGCTCATCATCCTGTCCATGAACCGGATCCGACGGTTCATGCGGGATGCCACGCCCCGGTATCCGCGGCTCTTCAGCCTGCCCGTCAACGACGACGAGGCGTCGCTGCATCACGGCATCGGCGGCATGTACGGCCACGGTGCGGAGGGGATGCGACGTGGGTACGGCGTCCTTCAGGTACCAGGCGTGATCGCAGTGGTCAACGCGGCGCTCGCGGCAGCGGCGACATCGATCGCGCTCGCGGGCCTGGTTCCTCAGGCTGCAATTTCGGTCGGCGCCATCACCTTCGGAGCCGTCCTCGCGGTGTCGCTCCGGCACTGGCGACGAGCCGCGGATGAGGTTCGACGTTCGCTGACGCCGCTGTTTCCTTCGAACGGGCCAACTGCAGAACCGGGTTGAGGCGGTCGCGCCTGTGTTCCGCGCTGCGCTTCGTTCCTCTTCTGCGTTATCCCTTGTTAGGGCCGACAAACGGCGGCGAGGAGGTCGTCGCCTAGTTCGCTTGGCAGTTGACCAAGAGCGTCTCCGGTGACGGCGGACTTGACTTCGCCCGGGATCAGAGTGACTAGTACGGTGAGGCCGGGA
>JBEPVB010000047.1:0-17137 GCA_041691215.1 Chloroflexota bacterium | reverse complement strand
AAGGCCCCATCCGGGCGGGATCCGCGGGGCTCGGCCGCGGGGCTCGGCCGCGGGGGCTCGGCCGCGGCCGTCAGACGTAGACGAGCTCGTTGAAGTTGACGACCAGGTACTCGATGAGCCGTCCGCGCGCGTCGGCCGCTCGCGCCCGGATGCCGGGGACGAGGGAGTGCAACGAGATCGTGGGCACGATGAGCCGGCCGGCGAGGTCGCGGCCGACGGTCGCGGGCGCCCCACCGCCGGATGCGAACACATGTTCGAATTCAGCCTCACTGAGGTGCGCCGCCGCGCGGAAGTCCTCGACGACCTTCACGATCCCGCGCCGCTTGGCAACATCGCGCATCAGCTCGGCGGCCCAGGAATCAAGCTGCGAATCGGGCTGGTCGGCGAGGCGCGCCCGGTATTCCTTGGGGTCGGCCGACAGCCCGGTGGCTCCCATGCATCCTCCTTCGGGCGCCCGGCCTCAGGGCTGGTCGGGCTCGACCGAGAGTATGCCAGAGGCCTGGCTCCGAGCGATTGGTTCCGGGGGCTGGGCCGCGGCCTCGGCGGCGGCCCTCGAGCCCTCCGGCCAGTCGTTGAAGAGGTCCGTCAGCCAGCGTCCGAAGCGGCCCGGCGGGGCCGGATCCGGCGCGTCGGCGACGAGCTCGAGCAGCACCTTCTCCATCCGGGTCGTGAGCGTCGCAATCGCCTCGCTCGTCGGTCGGCCGTCGACCGGGATCGACGGACCGATCCGAACCCGCAGGCACCGCCGGAACCCCAGCCAGGTCAGCCCGTTCAAGGCGATCGGGACCACCGGCACGCTCGCCCGGAGAGCGAAGTACGCGGCGCCATCCTGGATCGGCAGGAGCGCCCGCTCCCCGACGTGGATCCTCCCCTCCCCCGCGATCGCAAGGACGCCGCCGACATCGAAGACCGCCTGGACGCGGCGCGTCGTGTCGAGGAGGTCGGTCTTGGCCGGCCGGAACGGGACCGGGGTTCCCGTCCAGAACATGAGCCGGTTGCGTGGCCCCACCCGGAGATCATCCTCCTTCGGTCCGAAGAAGTAGAGGCGCGGTCGGAGGGGCAGCGTCGCATAGAGCAGGAACGGGTCGATCCAGTTCAGGTGATTGAAGCAGTAGAGCGCCGGTCCCTTCGGCAGGTTGGCCTTGCCTTCGACCCGGACCCGGAAGAGGAGATGGACCAGCAGGCCAACGGCGAGGCGCGAGGCGTAGTACCGAAGGGATCGATTCCAGCGCGGCAGGTCGGCGCGGGGCAGGCGGCGTTCGGCGGCGTTCATCTGGGGGGCTGACGCGCCAGGTCGGGCAGCGTTACCCCGGGCTGTCGGGGCCAGCGACGATCGTGCGACCCGGCCCTCCACGCGACGGCGACGATGGTGGGGCCGACCATGACCGTTGCCATGGTCGACGCATTCCATCTTTCACTCGACCGCACCATCTCGCGAGCCTAGCATTCGTGATGAGCCGTATTGGCCCTCCACCCCGCGCGGTCGATCCCAGGGAGAAGCACAGCCCATGCGCGTCGACCGCCGCCTCCTGGGCTGGGGGGTGTTCCTTGTCATCGCCGGGGCCATTCCCCTTGCCGTCCGAGCCGGGGCCATCCCGGCCGGATCCGTGGCCGGCTGGCCGTCGCTATGGCCGGTCCTCCTGGTCGGGGCCGGCCTCGGCCTGGTCCTTCGGCGGACGCCGCTCCACCTGCTCGGCGGCAGCATCTCGGTCCTGACGGCCGGAGCGATGATCGGCGGACTGCTGGCCACAGGGTTCCACGGCGTCCCCGCCTTCGGGGCGTGCGGGCCAGGCTCAGGCGGGACTGCGTTCCCGGACCACCAGGGCCCGTTGGGACCGGAGTCGTCCGTTCGGATCGAGTTCAACTGCGGGACTCTCGACGTGCGGGCGGGCAGTCAGGACGGCTGGACGTTCAGCGGCAACGGACCGGCGGATCGGGCGCCGGTCATCGAGGAGGACCCGGGCGGCGTTCGCCTCGCCGCGCCAGATCGCTCGACCTTTCCCTTCAGCGACCCTGCCGCCACGTGGACGGTCACGGTTCCAGCGGCGCCGTCACTCAGCCTGTCCGTGACGCTCAACGCGGGCGAGGGCACGGTCGATCTGGCCGGAGCGAACGTGGCAGGGTTCGACCTTACCCTCAACGCGGGAGAGCTGAGCGCGGATCTCAGCGGAGCCGCGAGGACTGGCGACATCAGCGCAACCGTCAACGCAGGTTCGGCATCGATCGCCTTGCCGGCCTCGGCCTCGAGCGCAAGCGTCACCCTGAATGCGGGCTCGATGAAGCTCTGCGTCCCAGCCGGGACCGCCATGCGGATCGCCTGGGGCGGGGCGCTGGCGAGCAACAACTTCGACAGCCTGGGGCTGATCCGGGTCGACGACAATCACTGGACGACCGCCGGCACTTCAAGCCAGGCCATCGATATCAACGCCTCGGCCAATGCCGGGTCGTTCACCCTCGTCATCGGAGGATCCTGCCATGCGTGAGCGCCTCTACCGGTCCCGCGACGACCGGGTCCTGGCCGGGGTCTGCGGCGGAGTCGCGGAGTGGCTGGAGATCGACCCATCGCTCGTGCGGATCGTCTTCGCCCTGCTCGTGATCACGGGCGGGATCGGGTTGCTGCTGTACATCATCATGGCCATCGTGGTCCCGGAGGAGCCGTACTACGTCCCGACCTCGGCACCGGCGGGCGGGACGGGACCCGTTGGACGCAGCGCCGCGCCCGCAGCGCCCGGGGGGACCTCGGACTTGGCGGCGCCGGGAGCGGCGGGAGCCGGCATGGCCACGGGAGCGGCGACCGCGGGATCGGCCGCCGGGATCGACGTGAACCAGGGACCCGCGCCGGCGGGATCCGCCCCGATGACCGAAGCCTACCCGCCCAGCGCCTGGATGACGGAGCGGGAAGCGCGCCGGGCGGGTCGCCGCGATGCCCGCGGGCAGCGCCGAGCGGACCACGACGGGCGGGCCGGCCTGATCTTCGGGGGGATCCTCGTGCTCGTCGGCGTCTGGTTCCTGGTCCGGCGCTACATTCCGGCGTTCGACGCTGATTTCCTGGGTCCCATCATCCTCATCGGGATCGGTGCGATCGTCCTGGCCGGTGCCCTGCGACGGAACGGGGAGGACGGTCCCACCAAGCCCCGTTAGGTGAACTTGGCGGGGCGTAAAAAGGCGGCTTCCACGCGGGCCTCCAAACCGTCATGATCCGAGACGGAGGAGGGGGACTCAGGGTCTGATGAAGACAGGGGGCGCGAGCAGCGACCGGGCCGGCAATCGAACACGCCGCTCGATCGCCGCCACGAGCGCCCTCGCCCTCGTGATCGGCACCCTCGGCGCGGCCCCGGTGCGCGCGGCCAGCGCCGGCCCGGTTCCGGTGACGCCGTACAGCGGCTTCAATCCGACGCTTACCCGGGCGCCGTATGTCACCGACCTCACCCAGATCACGGCCTACGTGAACTGGGCAACGACATCGAGCACGCCTGGTTCGGTCCTGGTCCTGCCGGCGCCGGGCGGAGCGTGCCCGACCTCGATCCAGACCTGGACGTCGGCGGCGAGGACCGTATCGACGACGTTGCCGGACCCGGTGAACCCGACATCCTCCGGATCGTCGGGCAGCATGACCGGCTGGGCCTTCTCGGTCGTCAACGGCGGCGGGACGACGATCCAGGAATACCAGGCCTCGGTCGAGCTGACGGGCCTTTCACCCGGCAGGCAGTACTGCTACGCGGTCTTCTCGACCCACGGCCCGGGAGCCGTCGACCTGCTTCCGGTCGGACGTCCGTACCAGACCTTCACGACGCTCGATCCGGCCTCCTCGTCGTCGACCCAGCCTTTGACGTTCGTGGTGATGGCCGATACCGGCGAGAACTACAGCTACACGATGGCAGGGACCGGTGACATCGCCTTCCCGGGCCACCTGAATCCAGATCAGGCCGCGCTCTTCAAGCTCATCGGCAGCTCCGGCGCTCGGTTCCTCCTGAACGCCGGCGACATCGGCTACGCCGGCGGCAACCAGTCGACATACGGCGATCTCCAGCAAACGGGCAGGATGCCCGAGGTCAGCACCATGTTCGGGCCGTCCTACTACCCGCAGACCGGCGGCATCCCGACCTTCGCGGCCAGTGGCAACCACGGCCAGAACGTGACCACCCTGCGCGTCTGGCCAACATCGGCCACGGCGACGGCGTCCGGCGGGACGTACGCCTTCGACAGCTACTCGGGGATCGACGGCATAAGCGGCACGTATCCCGACAACTGGTACGCGTTCTCGAGCGGCAACGTGCGCATCTACGTCCTCGACGCGGCCTGGAGCGACAGCGGGGTTGGCGACGCCACGGGATCCCTGTGCCCGACGCCGACCTATTGCAAGGGCTATAAAGCCGACGCCGACGAGCACTGGCGGACCACCTCGCCGGAGTATCGCTGGCTGGCGGACGATCTATCTGCTCACCCTGGCGGGGTCAAGTTCGCCGTCTGGCACTTCCCGCTGCGCTCGGTCAACGCGACCCAGCCGTCCGACCTGTATCTCCAGAACAGCTCCGCCAACCCGAAGGCCTCGACCAGCCTGGAGAAGCTGCTGTCCGATAACGACGTTCTGATGGCCTTCAACGGCCATGCCCATACCTATCAGCGCATCGTGCCGAAACAATCCGGGCAGATCATCAACTACGTCGTCGGTGGCGGTGGCGCCGTCCTCGAACCGGTCTCCACGGGATCCCTCTGTTCGTCGCTCCAGCAAACCGCGTCGGTCTATGCCCTCGGCTGGAGCCCCTCCCATTCGACGGCCGGCGCCGGGAGCGGCACGGCCTGCGGCGCCACCGCTCGCCAGTCCGGAGCCGAGGTGTTCCACTTCCTCAAGGTCACGGTCAACGGCAACCAGGTCACGGTGGCCCCGACCAATGCCGCCGGCGGCACATTCGATGTCAAGACCTACTTGGCGAGGGGAGGATCGTCCGGCGACGTCGGGACCAACGGAACCGGGCCGACCGACGACGCCACGATCTCCAGGGCCAGTGCGACCGCCGGCACCAACTACGGCCAGTCGTCCACGCTGGCCGTCGATGGGGACCAGAACCTCAACGACTTCCTGCTGAAGTTCATCGTCCCCCAGGGCTGCTCCCCGAACGCGGCGTCCCTGACCTTGACCGTCGCCAGCGGCAGTACGAGTGGCTCGCCGCGGGGCGGCGATTTCTACGCCGCACCCGGCACCTGGAGCGAGGCCACCGTCAATGCCGGCAACGCGCCCTCCGTGACGGGCTCACCTGTGTCCCTCGGGGCCGTCGCGATCGACACGGCCTACACCCTCGACGTCACCTCCCTCCTGCCACCCGGGGCGGGCGGCGGGAGCACAGTCAGCATCCGGGCCAGGACCACGAGCAGCGACGCCGCGGCCTACGTCTCGGGAGAAGCCTCGAGTGGCAGCACGGCCGGCCCCCGCCTCAACCTGACCTGCTCGTAAGCGCGGCCCGGCCGCCGACATCGAGGCGTCACACGGCTCGCCTAGACTCCGGGTCATCCAGACAGGAGTCCGCCCGATGTTCAATTTCCTCATGCGCGCGCCGGCGATGCCGACGCCCGAAGCCGCCCTGCCCGGTCGCCCCGAGGCCATCCTCGAGCCCGGTCCCCATCATGTGAACGGCCGTCCGATCGGCGGCCCGTACCCCGACGGCCTGGAACTCGCCGAATTTGCCTTCGGCTGCTTCTGGGGCGCCGAGAAGGAGTTCTGGCAGATGCCGGGCGTCTGGGTCACCGCGGTCGGCTACCAGGGCGGTTTCACGCCCAACCCAACCTACCGCGAGGCCTGCTCCGGAAAGACCGGCCACGCCGAGGCTGTTCGCATCGTGTACGACCCCTCGAAGGTGACGTACGAGTCCCTCCTGAAGCATTTCTGGGAGGTCCACGATCCAACCCAGGGGATGCGCCAGGGCAACGACGTCGGGACCCAGTACCGCTCGGCGATCTTCCCGCGAACTCCCGAGCAGGGGGCGATGGCGATCGCCTCGCGCGACGCCTACCAGGCCCGCCTGACGGCGAGTGGCTTCGGCGAGGTCACGACCGAGATCGCCGGCCCGCCCGCCCCGGAGTTCTTCTTCGCCGAGGACTACCACCAGCAGTACCTGAGCAAGAACCCGAACGGCTATTGCCCGGTCCATTCGACGGGCGTGACGCTGCCGGACGATTTCGTGGTGACGCCGCTTCAATACGCGGACTGACTGCTACGCCTTCTGCGTGTCATCGGCTTCGCGCGGGCCCAAGCTCCACCAGGTGCCGCTGGCCGGCCGTCGAACCCCAATCTGGGCACTAGACTCCGGGAATGGTCGAACCCCTCCAGCTCTCGGCGTGGACCGAGTTCTTCTTCACGATCACGGCCGCCAGCGCGACCCTGATCGGTCTGATCGTGGTGGGGCTCTCGATCCATGCCGACTTCATCGCGCAAAGCGTCACCCACCGCTCGCACGCGCGGGCGACGCTCATCGTGCTGACGGCGACGATGGTGATCGGCGTCCTTGCCCTGGTGCCCCAGGATGCCAGAGCCGCGGGCTGGGAGTTTGGCCTGATCTCTGTCGGCTTCGCCGCGATCAACACGTTCAACAACGCGCGTGCGCTGCGGCATGTCCGGTGGCGCTTGCCCGTCGCCGCCTGGTTTCGGATGGCGATCGGCTACGCGATCGCCGTCTGTGGCATCTTCGGGGCAGTGTCGATCGTCTACCGCGGCGGAGAAGGCGGGGGCCTCTATTGGATTGCGGCCGAGACGATCGCCAGCCTCGTCTGGGCGATCGCCGGCGCGTGGCGGTTCCTCATCGGCATCGCCGACGAACAGCGACCGTAGATCGGCTGAGGGCCGACGGGCTGCGCCGCGGCTCGCGGCCCTAGACCAGGCCGCGAGCTGCCCAAGCTCGAGCGGTGACCACAAACGGGGTGCCTGGGATCAGGCTCCGGCACCTTTCCCGGAGCTCGGCCTGCCGACCCGCTTCGAGGCTCGCCAGGAATGAGCCAGCGGGGCCGACACCTGTCGTGAACGGCTCCCACCAGGCGTCGAAGGTCAGGTGCTCGACGCTCGCCCAGAGGACCGTCGCCTCGACCTCCAGGAGCCCGGCGGCCGCGAACAGCTCGGCCAGATGGCCCTCCCGGACACCCGGACGCTTCGATTCGTCGTTAACGGCCGGGTCCAGGTGCCTCGCCGCTCGCCAGTAGAGGCTGAGCGGGCCCTGGTCGCCGGCATGATCCCAGACACAGGCCGCGACGACACCATGCCGCCGCGTCACGCGGGCCATCTCCTTCAGTCCCTTGTCGGGATCGGTCATGAAATGGACGACGAGCTGGGCGATCGCGACGTCGAACGACTGCGACGAAAACGGCAGGTCTTCGGCCGAGGCGCGGAGCACCTCGATGCCCGGGTTGCGCTCCCTCGCCGCGGCAACGAACGATTCGGACGGGTCGACGGCTGCCACGGCCGATGCTCCAATGCGTGCGACCAGCTCCCCGGCGAGCGCTCCGGGACCGCAGCCGACGTCAAGGACGCGCTGGCCGGATCGCACGCCCGCGAAATCCGCCAGCTGTGGGGACAGCTGGCTCGAGTACCTGCCCATGTAGCGGTCGTATGCATCCGCCGCCACATCGAAGCTCATGGGCCGACGCTCTCCATCTCGCCTATCCGGTGTCGATGACGCAGAAGCGGTTGCCCTCCGGGTCGGCCAGGATGACGTAGTCGGCATCGGCTGGCCGCTTGTCCCAGTGGACCTCGGTCGCCCCGAGCGCGATGAGGCGCCGGACCTCGGCAGCCTGGTCCTCGGCATAGAGATCGAGGTGGATGCGCGGCGGCACCTGGACCGTCGAGCGGACCCGGTCGAGGGACACGTTCGGCCCCGAACCGTTCCTGGGGTGAAGAAGGGCGAAGTCGTCGCCGTCCGCCGGACGGTCAAGGTAGTCGAGGGCAGCGGTCCAGAACGCCTTCTGGCGAGCGAGGTCGTCCACCCGGATCACGATCGAACCGACGCGCAGCATCGCCCTGAACTGTAGCGGTGCGTCGTGGCGCGCGCGACGCGCCAGGACGTCGCTCGCGCAACTGGACCGCAGGTGGC
The DNA here is from genome assembly GCA_041691215.1 of Chloroflexota bacterium. Classification (GTDB taxonomy): domain Bacteria; phylum Chloroflexota; class Limnocylindria; order Limnocylindrales; family CSP1-4; genus UBA5189. Next base: position 9,062 of record JBEPVB010000047.1, on the reverse strand, counting down.
AAGATGCTGCTGATGCCCGCGACCCGCGGCCCCAGATCGGAGGCGCCCCAGTGCCGACCTACCTCGACATCCACGACATTCCCGGCGTCAAGGCCAGCGACGTCGTCGGGGCCCACGAAGCGGACATGAAGGTCCAGGGCCAGTACGGCGTGAACTACAAGCACTACTGGGTCGACGAGGAGGCCGGCAAGGTCTTCTGCCTCGTCGACGCGCCGGATCGCGAGACGGCCGCGCGTGTCCATCGCGAGGCCCACGGCCTCGAGGCGCACACCCTCCACGAGGTCGAACAGGGAGCCTGATCGGGCCGGTTTGCCACACCGCCCCACCCGCGCCGCGAGGCGCCCTAGACTCCCGGCATGGCCGGCCCTGCCCTCGATCCCGACGAAATCGTCCGACCCCGCCTGTGGGTCGTGCGTCACGGCGAGACGACGTGGGCCGCGGCCGGCAAGCACACCGGCTGGACCGACATCCCGCTTACCGACGCCGGACGCCGGCAGGCCGAGGCCGTCGGGCCGCGTCTGGCGCGCGTGCCGTTCGCCGCTGTGGTCAGCAGCCCCCTCTCGCGGGCCATCGAGACGGCCCGCCTGGCCGGCTTCGCCGATCGTGTCATCGCCGACGCGGATCTCCGCGAGTGGAACTACGGCGCCGACGAAGGCCGGACGACGGCGGACATCCGCGACGAGCGACCCGGCTGGACGATCTGGTCCGAGGGTGTCCGCGACGGCGAGCAGCTCGACGAGGTCGCGGCTCGTGCGGATCGTGTCATCGCCAGGGCCCGCGCCGCGCCAGGGGACTCCCTCGCCTTTGCCCATGGCCACGTTCTCCGGATCCTGGCCGCGCGCTGGGTTGGCCTGCCGCCGATCGACGGATCCCGGTTCGCCCTCGGCACCGCCACGATCTCGATCCTCGGCTGGGAGCGCGAGACGCCGGTGATCGAGCGCTGGAACGACGGGCTCGACCTCGACTGACCCCGCGGCTCGTCAGGCCGTGGCCGGCAGGTCGACCGTGAAGCGGGCGCCGTGCGGATCGCGATTCTCGGCGGCGATCGTGCCCCCGTGGGCGGTCACGATCCAGTGGGCGATCGCAAGCCCCAGCCCGGCGCCGCCTGGCGGCGCGGCGGCGCCGCGCCAGAAACGCTCGAAGACGCGCGGGAGGTCCTCCTCGCGAAGGCCCTTCCCGTCGTCCTCGACGACCAGGCGGTTGCGATCGCCCTCGTGCCGGACGGTCACGGCGATGGTCCCGCCGCGCGGGCTGTGGGCGAGGGCGTTGTCGACGAGGATCAGGACAAGCTGGCGGAGTCGCGCCGCATCGCCGAGGAGCGGGCTGGGCTCGGGATCGGCGGAGATCGAGACGCCCCGCTCTGACGCCGGCTTCACCAGCGACGACGCGGCATCGGCGGCAATGTCGCCGAGATCGACCGGCGTTCGCTCGATGCTGGCGGCACCCGAATCGGACCGGGCCAGGAGCAGCAGCTCCTCGACCAGGCGGGTCAGGTTGTCGACCTCGGCATCGATGTCGTTGAGCGCGTCGCCGACCGTGGCGACGGGCTCGCTGGCGTGGCGGCGAAGGTGCTCCACGGAGGCGCGCACGACCGTGAGGGGCGTCCGCAGCTCATGGCTCGCATCGGCCGCGAACTCCCGCTGGCGGCGGAGGGCCTGCCGCTGGGCGGTCAGGGACCTGCGGATCGGCACGAGGGCTCGTCTCGAGTACAGGCTGCCGACCGCGGCCGCCACCAGCATGACAATGAGGCCGCCGACCAGGAGGACCGTCAGGAGCACGGCCAGGGTCCGTTCTTCGGCGGTCCGCTCCTGGAAGATCTGGAGGTAGACCGTCCCGATCTGGCTCTGGATGGGCGTGGTCAGGAGACGGACCGGCGTGGTCGCCACTGCGTCGAGGCGCACGTCACGGCCGGAGGTCTTCGCGGCCCGGAGGGCTGCCGCATTGGGCATGCCGGTCGTGGATGACGGGAGCGACCGCGGCAGGATGAGCTTGCCATCGGCATCGACGATCAGGGCAAAGGTCCCGGAGTTGCCACCGCCGAAGATGAACCCGGTCGGGACATCGTCGCCGCCTGGTGGCCGGCCGCCCGGTCCCTCGATGATGTGCCGCAGGTCGTCTGCCCGGGCATCGAGCTGGTTGAGACCCGACGCGGCAAGGCTCTGGGAGACGGCGACATAGAGGGCGATCCCGAGGCCGACCAGGACCACCAGTGTCGTGCCGGCAGCCCACAACACGAGCCGCCGCCCGACACCGGCGATGAGGCGGCCATCGGCCGAGATTGCCTCCTGCTCGGCCGCGTCGACAGAGCCGAGCTCGGTCCCGTCAGGCATCGCTGAGCCGGTAGCCGACGCCGCGGATCGTCTCGACCCGGCTGCCGGCCTCGCCGAGCTTCGTCCGCAGGTAGTGGACGTAGGCGTCGACGGCGTTGGGCGTCACGGCGACGCTGTAGGGCCAGGCCTGGTCCAGCAGCTGGTCTCGAGTCAGGGTCTGGCCCGGATGGCGAAGGAGGCACTCGAGGAGCGAGAACTCGCGCGGGCTGAGGTCCACGACCTTGCCCTCGACGGTCACTCGGCGGCCGGCCTCGTCGAGGGCGATCGGGCCGACTTCGATGCGCGGCTCGCCGCGACGCGGCCCCGGCTCGGCCCGTCGGGCGAGGGCCCGAAGCCGCGCCGCGAGCTCCTCATAGGCAAAGGGCTTGACGAGGTAGTCGTCGGCCCCGGCGTCGAGGCCTACGACCCGATCGTTGACCGTGTCACGCGCGGTGAGCATGAGGATCGCGACCGCGGATCCACGCTTGCGCAGGCGGCGGGCGACCTCGAGGCCGCTGATGTCGGGCAGGCCGACGTCCAGGATCACGAGCTCGATGCCGTCGGACTCGGCGAAGTCGAGGCCGGACTCCCCGTCGGTCGCGACGTCGACGACGTGGCGGTCCTCCTCGAGGAGGCGCTTGAGAACCCGCCCGAGGCGTTCGTCGTCCTCGACGAGGAGAAGGTGCATGGCGCTGGGAGCCCCCTGTCTACCAAACGATGTTGGCGCGGCCGGCCGGCTCGCCGATCGAGACGAGGCCAGACATCACGATGATCTGCCCGGGGCTCGAATCCGCCGGGCGATAGTAATCGGTGCCCGGTTCCGCAAGCGCCCGGACGGGCCCTTCGCTCGGCGTGTGCTCGCTGCCGTCCGCTCAGGAAAGCGCTACGGGCTGAGAAGTCCCTGAGAGTGCTGCAGCCGGGGTGCTCGGATGCACCGCCAGGGCATCGGCACGGGGCGTCCACAACACCTCGCGTGCCGTGGTGATCGCGATGGCACCGTAGCCGGGATGGGAATCAACCCAGCTGAGGCCGTCGAGGCCCATCACGAAGCCTGCGGTCGCGTAGGCGTCGGCCCAGGCCAGGTCCGGCCCGACGACCGTGAAGCTCAGGAGTGTCCCTGGCGCGGCCCCGGTCCGCGGCTCGCGAATATGGTCGCCGCGCTCGTATGACCCCGAGGTCGCGACGGCGCCGCGCCCGATCGCCAGGACCGCCGCGATCTCGCCCGCCAACTCCGGGTGGCGGATCCCGATCCGCCAGCGCTGCCCCGGCGAGGCCTCGCCCCGGGCCAGGATGTCGCCACCCGCGATCACGAGGAAGTTCGAAACCCCGTCCGCGTCGAGGTGACGAGCCGCCTCCTCGACCGCCCAGCCCTTCACGAAGGCGGACGGATCGACGATGCCATCCGGGCGGTGGCGGCGGGCGTCGAAAGCGCCGCCCGATGTCCGGGCGAGCTCATCGCAGGCACCCAGGACCCAGCGGACGTCGGCGCTCAGGTCGGACTCGGCGATGCTGCCGGCGGCCAGCCGGCCGAGCTCGCTGTCGGCCCGGTAGAGGCTGAAGCGCCCGTCCACGTCGCGGAGGACCGCGCAGGCCGCCTCGATCGCCGGCGCCGCGGCGAATGGCGCGCGAACATCGAAGGTCACCGCGGTCCCCATCACGTGCTCGACGTGGAGCTGCCGGGCCGCCGGGCCGGAGCCCGGGCCAGCGGCCGCGCGAGCTGCCACGAGGGTCTCGCTCATCACAGACCGGCCGCGTCGAGCGCGCCCTGGAGCGACTGGGCGTAGCCCTCACTCGTATAGGTCGCGCCCGAGACGCCATCGATGCTGGCCGACTGGGCCGCGAGCGCCTGGCTGCGCAGGATCGGCCCAACGTAGTTCGAGATCCGGCCGGAGTGCCCGCCGCTGGGCAGGGACAGGGCCTGGACGTCGATGATCTTGCCGTTCTGGATCGTCACCTGGACCTGGACATCGCCGTACTGGTTCGAGGCAACGGGGCCGCTGTAGGTGCCGCTGGCGGTCGACGTCGACCCGCCGTTCGTGGCCGGGGAGGCCGTCGGCGTGGAGCCCCCCGTCGAACCCGGGGTCGAGCCGGTCGAGCCCGGCGACGCGGTGCTCGACGACGTGCTCTCCGGATCGCTCGTGCTGGTCGGTGTCGTGGTCGAGGTGGGCTTGACGGAGATCCCGAGGGCCTGCTTATCCGGGCCTCGGAAGTTGACCAGCAGGACGGCGGCCAGGGTCAGGGCGGCGGCCGAGGCGGCAATTCGTTCTCGCATCGTTCGTTCCGGCTCAGTACGCGAACCGCTCGGCGTGGATCCGGTCGGCCGGGACGCCCAGGTCGAGGAGGTTCTCGGTGAGCCGGTCCATCATCTCGTTTGGACCGCAGAGGAACACGTCGTGGCCGGCGATATCCGGCACGAGCCGCTCGATGCCGTGGGCGTCCAGAGGGTCGTCCGGCAGGTCGATGCTGCCTCGGCGACCGATGAGGTAGTGGATGGTCGCCCCGCGCCGCTCGGCGAGCTGGTCGAGCTCCCGGCGGAAGATGACGTGCTTCGGCTGGCGAGCCCGGTACAGGAGGGTCAGGTCCCCGGGCTTGCCCGGCAGCGCCTCGATCAGCGATCGGAGGGGCGTCACGCCGATCCCTCCGGCAATGAGGGTGACCTTCCGTCGCGAGCGACGCATCCCCGTGAGGACGCCGTAGGGTCCCTCGAGGAGCACCGGCGTCCCGGGCTTGAGCCGCTGGTAGCGACGCGTGTCGTCACCGAGCGCCTTCACGGTTGTCCTGATCCATGCCCCGTTCGGGGCGGACGAGATCGAGAACGGGTGGCCGCTCCACCAGTTCGGGCCGTCCAGGAACCGCCAGATGAAGTACTGGCCGGACCGCAGCGGGAGGCGCTCGAGGCGGCGGCCCGTGACGTAGATCGAGACCACGCCCGGGCCTTCCTCGACGACGCTGGCAACGGCGAACCGGTGGCGGAAGTTCAGCTTGATGGGATCAAGGACCCGGAACGCCAGCAGGAGGCCGAAGGTCAGCACGTAGAGCGCGCCCCAGTAGATCCGGGCCAGCGGATCGTGCAGGAAGTCGGCCCCCAGGAGCACCTGGTGGAGGAACCCGAAGGCGATGGCGAGGTAGGCCAGGACGTGAAGGACGAACCAGGTCTCGTACGAGAGTGCCCCCCGCACCGCCCGCATCGAGGTGATCCCGACGATGACGAAGATGCCGAAGCCGACGGTCGCCAGGACCACGAAGTCGAAGGTCGTGAAGATCGTCCAGGCCTCGCCCAGGAACGAGCTGCCCTCGCTGAGGGCGTAGCCGGCCGTGATGAAGAAGCCGTGGGCGGCGATGAGCCAGACGGTCGAAAAGCCGATCCAGCGGTGAGCGGCAGCCAGCCGGTCCATGCCGAACGCCTGGTCGAGCCATGGCATCCGGGCCATGAGCAGGAGCTGGATCAGGGCAAGGTAGGTGCCGATCAGGCCGCTGACCTGTCCGGTGGCGATGAGCGCTCCGCCGGGCGTCCCGAGCTGGGCCAGCCCGCCGTGGCGAACCCACATCGCCAGGATGAAGACCGCGTTGCCGACGAGGATCGCGACCATGTCGCGGCCGGTGATCGGCCAGATCCGCGGCAAAGGAACCGTGCGCACCGTCGCCGGGGCGGCGTGGTTGCGATATGTCGTGGCCGTCATGATCCGATGCTCCCAACCGTGCCTGAGAACCAGATGAATTCGCGACGGTCGCTGGCCGTCGTCGGGCTCCAGGCGGGCCTGGCGTCGGGCGCCGCAGACGACGCCCGATCGCCATCATCCAACCAGGGAGGCATGAGACCTGGATGAGACGTCGGTCTGGCCAGGGGGGCTCGGCCGCGCGTCTCCAGGACGCCGAGGCGGCTCGACCAGGGGCGAGGAGATGGCTCCGGCGGTAGGACTCGAACCTACGACATGGCGGTTAACAGCCGCCCGCTCTACCAACTGAGCTACGCCGGAGCGAGTGGGGTCGCTGGGACGACCACCGTGGCGGACCCGGATCGGGTCGCGCGCCGGCCGAAGGATAGCAGAGGACCCCTCTCCGAAGCCGCTGCCATACTCCCCCTATGAAGTCGCCCATCGTCGCGCCCGAGGTGCTCTCGGCCTGGATCTCCGAGCGCCGGGCGGACCTCCGGGTCGTCGACGTGCGCTGGTACCTGGGGCAGCCCAAGGGCACCGGCCGCGAGGCCTACGACGCGGGCCACATCCCCACCGCCATCCACCTGGACATCGATACGGATCTGACCTCGCGAAGCGGGCCGGGGCGTCATCCCCTGCCGGATCCTGCCGACTTCACGGCGATGCTCGCGCTCGCCGGCATCGGCGACGGCGACCTCGTGGTTGCCTATGACGACGTGGGTGGCTGGGTGGCCGCGCGGCTGTGGTGGATGCTGGACGACCTCGGCTTCGGCGCCGACGGTCCTGGTGGCGCGATGGTCCTCGACGGCGGGCTCCAGGGCTGGACCGGCGTCGGATTGCCACTGACGACCGAGGTGCCGGACTTTCCGCCGGTGCGACTCACCCTGGCTCAGACATGGCGACGGGTCGTCGCTCGCGAAGTTCTGAAGGACAAACTCGGCGATGTCCTCCTGCTCGATGCCCGCGGCGGGCCTCGCTACCGCGGCGAGACCGAGCCCATCGACCCCGTGGCGGGTCACATCCCGACCGCGGTCAACGCCCCCATCGATGGAAATCTCGGCCCGGACGGCCGGTTCCGCTCGCCGGCCGAGCTGGCTGGGCGACTGGCAGAGCTCCGGGCAGCCGCCGAGGCTGGCGGGCTCACGACTGCCGCCGACCCCGAGAGCGCGGTCGTCGTGTCGTGCGGGAGCGGGATCTCGGCCACCCACAACGCCCTCGCGATGCGGATCGCCGGCCTCCCCGATCCGATCCTCTACCCGGGCTCCTACAGCGACTGGTCGACGGCCGGCGAGGCCGTGGCGGACGGTCCCGAGCCGGGCGCGCCACCCAGCTGAGGGCCGGCCTTCGAACGGCCAGGTTCCGCGCGGCGGGGCCGCGGCGAGCCCGCGTCGAGCCCGCGTCGAGCCCGCGTCGAGCCCGCATCGAGCCTGCCGCCGGCCCGCGGCGCCGGCTCGCGGCGAGACCTCGTCTCAACACCGTTCCGCGGTTGACACGCCGGTGGCCGCGCGCCTACACTCCGCGACCGGTACGGCTTTTCGTGCCGGCAATCACCTAACGGAGGACGGCAAGAATGATGAGCCTGACGCTCTTCTTCGTGCCCACGATCGCGCCCGTTGGCGCCGCTGATCGCGGGAGGTCTGTGCCCTCTTCGAGGTAGTTGCCGGGCGGTATCACCGCTCCAGCCGCGAACCACGAGCCGTGGGCCAGATCGGGCCCCCGGCTTTTTTGATGCTCTCAGGACGTCCGAGCGCATCACCCGAGCCGTGAGCCCATCCGACGCAGAGCCGCCGGAGCCAGGGTCCACGGCTCGCTTCATGTTCCGGGACCCGCTCGACGCCACCAACCACCGTCACCTTCACCCACAGTCCGGTGACCGGGCCGCAGCAGCAGCCCCGTCGCCTCCGAGGAACCAACCGTGACCGCCACCGTGATCCGACAACCGAAGACGATTGCTCCGGACCGACAGGCCGTCCCGGCCGCGGCTCGCCCGATCGACGTGACCGTGCCGGCCCTCCTCGTCGAGGGGGTGACCAAGCGGTTCAAGGTCGGGCGTACCAAACGGCCGGTCCTGGCGATCTCGAACGTCTCCCTCCGCCTCGAGCGGGGCGGGGTCATCGGGATCCTGGGGGCCAACGGCTCCGGCAAGTCGACCCTCATCCGGCTCGTGTCCGGCCTCCTGACCCTCGATGAGGGCCGCGTGGAGGTCTTCGGCCACGACATCGAGCGCGAGGAGATGGCCGTCAAGCGGCTCATCAACCGCGTGAGCGTCGACGCCGCCTTCTTCAAGAAGCTCAGCCCGATGGAGAACCTCCTCTTCGCGGCCCGGCTGTATGGCCTGGACGCGGGGAAGGCTCGCGGGGACGCCGTGGCGATCCTCGAACGGCTGGGAATCGCGAGGAAGCGCGTTGGCCGGCCGGTCGAGCAGATGAGTCGAGGCATGCAGCAGAAGGTCGCCATCGCGCGAGCCCTGCTGACCGCCCCGTCGCTCCTGCTCCTCGACGAGCCGACCACCGGCCTCGACCCGCGGTCGAAGCTGGAGGTCCAGAGCTTCATCGAGGACGTCCGGACGAACCACGACGCATCGATCGTCCTCACGACCCACGACCTCGACGAGGCGGACCGGCTGTGTGACCGGATCCAGGTCCTCAACGATGGCCGCGTCGTCGCCGAGGACTCGCCGGCTGGCCTGAAGCGCCTTGTTGCCGAGCGCCACGGCCAGGAGCCGACGCTCCACAACGTGTTCATGACCTACACCGGCCGAAGCCTCGACGACGACATCGACGAGGACGAGGCCGACGACGAATGACCCGACCGATGCGGCCGGGTCCTGAAAGGAACCACCGAATGCACGCCAACACGCAGCTCCGCCTGCGGCTCGCGAACGATCGGATCGCTCGCGACCACCGCCAGGCGGCGGAGGAGCGCCTCGCCGACCAGGCGCGGCGTCGCCACCGACTCCCAATCCGCCAGCGCGCCGCTCGACAGCTGATCCAGCTTGGCGAGCGGCTCGCGACGGAGCCCAACCTGACGCCTGCCCGGTCCCGTTGAGGACCGGGCAGGCGCCCCGACGCGAAAGGTCACGACCGTGGCTGTCCTG
>JBEPVB010000046.1:0-17581 GCA_041691215.1 Chloroflexota bacterium | reverse complement strand
TCGTCCCGAGCGCCCTCGCCCTCGGCCAGGGCGACCGCGCCCTCGAGGACGTTGAGCGCCGCGCGAGCGTCGCCGCCGGCGAGTGAGACGAGATGAGCGAAGGGTTCCTCGGCGAGGTCCACACCGCCCTCCGGACCGAGCCCGCCCGCGAGGCCCCGCTCCTCGTCCGTCAGCGCTCGGCGGACGACCGTCTCGACGTCGGCGTCGACGAGCGGCTCCAGGCGCCAGACGCGGAGCCGGGACAGGAGCGCCGAGTTGACCTCGAAGTAGGGGTTCTCGGTGGTCGCGGCCGTCAGGGTCACGGTGCCGTCCTCGACGTAGGGGAGAAGCGCGTCCTGCTGGGCCTTGTTGAAGCGGTGGATCTCGTCGATGAAGAGGACGGTCCGCTGGCCGTTGAGGGTCAGGTGCTCCTGGGCGGCCGCCAGGGCGGCCCTGACCTCGGCCACGCCGGACATGACCGCCGAGAGCGTCGCGAACTCGGCGCCGACGGCGGCGGCCAGGATCCGGGCGAGGGTCGTCTTGCCGGTGCCCGGCGGGCCCCACAGGAGAAGCGAGCCGAGGTGGCCCCGGGCTACCGACTTGCGGAGGGGTCCATCCGGGCCGACCAGATGCTCCTGGCCGACGAACTCATCGAATGTCCGTGGGCGCATCCGGGCGGCCAGCGGCTGGCGCTCGGGCGGCGGCCGGAAGAGGGCCTCGGGACGGGCTCCGGTCAGGCGTTGGGTCGGGCGAGCGGGCACGACGGGATCGTACCGCCATCGGGACCGGGATCGGCTGGCTGGATCACGCCGCGGGGCGGGCGAGTGGGAGCGAGATCGGCGTCGCGCCCGGGTCCGGTTGCAGGTCTAGCCGGCAGTACGGATGAGCTTCTTGTTCACGAACTCGTCGGCCGCGAGAAGGCCAAGCTCCCGGGCTGTCCCGCTGCGCTTGACGCCGCCGAATGGGAGCTCGGGACTGTCGGCGCCCACGATATTGACGTAGACCATGCCCGCCTCGATCCGGTCGGCGACCCGGGCGGCCTGCTCCGGGTCGTTGCTGTACACGTACGAGCCCAGGCCGAAGCTCGTGTCATTGGCGAGCGTGACCGCTGCGTCCTCGTCGGCCACTCGATAGACGACGCCGACCGGTCCAAAGAACTCCTCCCGATAGGCGTCCATCTCGGAGGTCACGCCGGTCAGCACGGTCGGCGGGTAGTACGCGCCGTCCCGGGAGCCGCCGCCGGTGACGACCGTCGCGCCCTGCGCCACCGCTCGATCGACCTGGCCCTGCAGCCGTGTCGCTGCCTCCACCGAAGACAGGGGCCCAAGCACCGTCCCCCTCGCCATCGGGTCACCCAGTGGCGACGCGGCCATCGCGGTGGCGAACCCGGCCAGGAACTCGTCGTATAACCCGTCCACCACGATGAATCGCTTCGCGGCGTTGCACGACTGGCCGGTGTTGTCCAGTCGCGCCGCGGTCGCCGCCGTCACTACGGCATCGAGGTCATCGGTGGCCAGCACGAGGAACGGGTCGGAGCCACCGAGCTCGAGGGCCACCTTCTTCAGGTGCCGCCCGGCGACCTCCGCGACCGCGGCACCCGCTCGCTCCGAGCCAGTTACCGACACGCCCTGGATCCGCCGATCGGCCACGATCGTCGCGGCCTGGTCGGCGCTGACGTACACGTTGACATACGCGCCCTCGGGCAGGCCGGCATCGCGATAGATCGCCTCGATGGCCGCGGCCGACTCCGGGCACTGCGACGCATGTTTGAGGAGGATCACGTTGCCGAGGACCAGGTTCGGCGCCGCGAATCGGGCCACCTGGTAATAGGGGAAGTTCCAGGGCATGATCCCGAACAGCACGCCCAGCGGGCTGCGGCGGATCACTGCTGTTCCCTCACCGAGGATGGTCAGTGGCTGGTCGGCCGTGATCGCTTCGGCCTGGTCCGCGTAGAACTCGGTGATGTCGGCAGAGAAGTCGACCTCGCCGACGGCCGCCCCGAACGGCTTGCCCATCTCCCGGACGATGATGGCCGCCAGCTCCTTTCGGCGTTCCCGATGGAGCTCGGCCGCACGACGGACCATCCGGGCCCGCTCGACGACCGGAAGCCTCCGCCAGGTCTCGAACCCTGCTGCGGCCGCAGCGAGGGCATCCTCGACCTGGGCATCGGTGAAGCTGTCGTAACGGGCCACGGTCTCGCCCGTGGCGGGATTCACGACGGCGTATTCGCTCATGGCGTTTCCCTCCTCTTTTCGACGCTAGCTGTCGCCGAGCCGGGTGAGCGCCTCGTCCACGGTTTCGTGCGTCGAGCCGCAGACGGGTCAGGGCAGCCCGACGCCGCCGACGTTCACGAGGACCCAGATGGCGGCCAGGATCGCGAACATCAAGCCCGCGGTCAGGCCGATCCGGCGGACGTCGCGGGCGACGTAGGCGTACTCGTGGGAGGCTCGCACCGAGAGTGGTTCGGCCGAGTTGACGCGAACCGCGACGTCGACCGACCGGCCCCGAATCCGGCGCTTGGAGCTTTCGACGGCCGCGGCCTTCTCGTGAGCGACGAGCTCGGCCTCGAGCACCGCCGCCCGCTCGAGCTCGGCCGGCGTCAAGCCGCCGGTGCGTACCGACGAGGTCGATGTCACCGACGCCGTCGGGCCTGGCTTGGCCGTCGGGCGTCGGCCGGCAGGTCGGCCTGGGTAGCGCGTGCGTTTGGCCATCGGGTAGGCGTGCTCCTCAGCTTGATCGGGTGATGTCCGCCGGGGCGGAGGATACACCGGCGGCGGGTCGAGTCCCCGTGCAGCGGGGGGCGCTAGACTCGGCGAAACCCCTCTGGGAGACCGACCGATCGACGTCCAGAAGGCGATCGCCGACAACATCAGCACGATCGTCGCCGTGCTCGGCATCGGCATGCTCCTCCTGTTGGTGGTGCTGGTTCTGGCCTGGCGCCGGGCCGGCCGGATGGGTTCGCGCCTTGCCGCGCTGACGCGGGGCAGCGATGAGCGAAGCCTCGAGGCGATCCTCGAGGCCCACCTGACGCGCGTCCACCAGGTGGTCCGCGAGCTGGACGAGGTCGAGGCCCGAACGGCGGTCCTCGAACGCGACCTCCGGCGGACGTTTGCCCGCGTGGGCCTGGTTCGCTACAACCCCTTCGAGGACACCGGCGGCAACCAGAGCTTCGCCCTCGCCCTCCTCGACGCCCACGGCGACGGGTTCATCGTCAGCAGCCTCCACGCCCGGAACCAGACGCGGGTCTATGCCAAAGGCGTCAAGGGCGGCCGCTCGGACTCGGCCACCAGCGACGAGGAAGCCGCGGCCCTGCGGCTGGCGATGGCCCCGCCGCCGGTCGCGGCCGGCCCGGCCGGCTGAGGCAGCTCAGCGCGCTGGCAGTGTCAGCCAAGCTGGCACGAGGAGCCGGCAATCTGACGGCATGCCCCTCCCAGCCATCGATGATGAGCCCCTCCATCTCGAGCCCAACGTGACCCTTCCCCGGACGCGGCGTGAGCCGCCAGTCCTGGACCAGCTTCCGGTCTGGCAGGGGTTCGACGAGCCCGTCCTCGATGCGCCGATGGAACCCGGCGTCGTCGCCCTGTTGGGCGGTCTCAACCCCGAGCAGCGACGAGCGGTCAGCCATGGTGACGGCCCGCTCCTCGTCGTTGCCGGTGCCGGTACGGGCAAGACGGAGGTCATCACCCGCCGGATCGCCTGGCTGGTGGCGACCCGGCGGGCCCGGCCGTCGGAGATCCTGGGCCTGACGTTCACGGACAAGGCCGCGGCGGAAATGCAGCTCCGGGTGGACCAGCTCGTCCCGTACGGCTTTGCCGACACCGCGATCTCGACGTTTCACGCCTTCGGTGACCGCCTGATCCGGGAATTCGCCTACGAGGTCGGACTGTCGCCCGATGCCCGGGTCCTGTCCCGAGCCGAGACGGTCGTCCTCCTCCGCGAGCACCTTTTCGAGCTCGGCCTCCAGGGCTACCTGCCGCTGGGGGATCCGACCCGGTTCCTCGGCGCGCTCGCCTCGCTCTTTGGGCGCTGTCGGGACGAGGACGTGAGCCCCGCCCGGTACGCCGAGCACGCGGCGCGGCTGAGCCTGGACGCAGAGCTCGCCTCGGCCGACCCGGCTGGCGCCGACGAGGACACCGTCGCGGCCTTCCGGGAGCTCGCCGCGCGCCAGGCGGAGCTGGCGTCGGCCTACGAGCGCTACACGGCGCTCCTCGCCGCGAGCGGGGCCATCGACTTCGGCGACCAGGTCGCCCTTGCCCTTCGCCTCCTGCGCGAATCAGCCGCGGTTCGGCGAACCGTCCAGGCGCGCTTTCGGTACATCCTCGTCGACGAGTTCCAGGACACCAACCCGGTCCAGTCGGCCCTCGTGAGCCTCCTCGCCGAGCGCCACCGCAACATCACCGTGGTCGGCGACGACGACCAGTCCATCTATCGCTTCCGGGGCGCGGCCATCAGCAACATCCTCGAGTTCCGGGAACGCCATCGCGGAGCGCGGACCGTCGTCCTGCGCCGTAACTACCGGTCCACGGCACCCATCCTGGATGCCGCTCATCGGCTCATCAAGTTCAACGACCCGGACCGGCTCGAGAGCCGGGTCGGGATCTCGAAGCAGCTCCAGGCCCAGCGTCCGGTCGCGGCGAACCTGCCGGTCCGTCACCACGCCTTCGCCACGGGGGCCGAGGAATCGGACTGGATCGCAGCCGAGTTCCGCCGGCGTATCGAGGCGGGCATCCACCCCCGGGACCTGGCCGTCCTCGTCCGGGCGAACGCCGATGCGGACGCCATCCTCCGGAGCCTCAACGTGGCCGGGGTTCCGTGGCGGTTCGCCGGCACCTCGGGGCTCTATGGGCGGCCCGAGGTCCGGCTCGTGCTCTCCGTGCTGCGGGCTGTCGCGGACCTGGACTCCAGTGCGGACGTCTACGCCCTGGCGGCCTCCGACATCTACCGCGTGCCGGCGGTCGACCTCTCGACGCTGATGACGGCCGCCCGGAGGACGCATCGATCGACGTGGCGGCTCGTCGATGACCTCGACGCGGGGCGCGAAGGCCTGGGCGTGACGGCACCGGGGAGGGCAGCCATCGCCCGGCTGGCCGGCGACCTGCGACGGCTGCGCGACATGGCTCACGCCCGGCCCGCCGGCGAGGTCCTGTACGCCTTCCTCCGCGACTCGGGATGGCTCGCGACCCTGGCGGCGGACGAGACTCCGGCCGCCGAAGAGGCGCTGGCCAACATCGCCCGCTTCTTCGACATCGTGCGGGCTCGTTCGGCGCTCCTCGTGGACGATCGAGCGGTCTTCCTCGCCCCTCACCTCGGAACGCTCATCGAGGCCGGCGACGACCCGGCCAGCGCGGACCCGGATCCGGACCTCGACGCCGTCGCCGTCATGACGGTGCACAAAGCCAAGGGACTCGAGTTCCCGGTGGTGGTCCTGCCGGGCCTCACCGCCGGCCGATTTCCCTCGGCGTCCCGGCGGGATCCGCTGGCGATGCCCGATGAGCTCATCGGCGGTACCCGGCCCGAGGGCGATCCCCACCTGCCTGAGGAGCGCCGGCTCTTCTACGTAGCGATGACCCGGGCCCGCGATGAGCTGATCCTGACCCACGCGGCGGACTATGGCGGGGCCCGCGCGCGGCGCGTCTCGCCGTTCGTCCTCGAGGCCCTCGACCTGCCCGCCGTGGACGGGGCCGCGTCGGCTCGGGCACTCGATCCACGCCAGAAGCTCGCCGCGCTCGCGCCGATGGACCGACCGGTCATGCGCCACGAGCTCGGACCGGTCGAAGGGCCGCTCCTTCTCAGTCATTCCGCCATCGACGCCTATCTGACCTGCCCGCGCCGGTATCAGTACGCCCAGGTCCTGCGGGTGCCCACGGCCCCCCACCATTCCCTCGTCTACGGGTCGGCGCTCCACCTCGTCGTCCAGGAGTTCCATCGCGCCGAGGCGCGCGGTCGGGTCATGTCCGAGGAGGACCTGGACACGGCCCTCGGCCGGGCATGGACCAACGAGGGCTTCGTCTCGCGGGAGCACGAGCAGGCCCGCCTGGCCGCCGGCCGCGATGCGCTCCATCGCTTCCGGGCCCACCAGCTCGAGGCCGGCGCCGTCCGCCCGGCGTGGGTCGAGCGGGAGTTTGCCTTCTCGCTCGACGGTGACCGAATTCGAGGCCGGTTCGATCGAGTCGACATCGTCGTGGCCGATGGCGCAGCGTCGGATCCAGCTGTCGAGCTGGCTGCGGCCGGCGCTCGGGCCGACGTCCTCGAGCCGACCCTCGAGCTCCTCGGCCGCGAGTCGGTGACGATCACCGACTACAAGTCGAGCGACGTCCGCGATCCGGTCAAGGCCCGCCAGCGGACCCGCGACTCGCTTCAGCTCCAGATCTACGCCATGGCCTACGAGGCGATGACGGGCCGGCTCCCCGACGCCCTCCAGCTCCATTTCCTGGACTCGGGGATCATCGGCCGAACCGCCGTGGAACCGGAGCGCCTGGCCAGGGCCCGGACCAAGATCGCGACGGCAGCGGCCGGGATCCGGGCCCGCGACTACACGCCCCGGCCGGAGCCGATGGCCTGCACCTATTGCCCGTTCCGGGACATCTGCCCGGCGAGTGCCGCCCGGTGATGCTGCCCGAGCCCCGGCCGGGGATGTCGCCGTGAAGCTCCCCAGACGGCTGACGGGCATCCGCGCCGTGACGCTGGACTTCGGAAACACGTTGGTGCCGGTGGACCGCGCCGCCCTTCGCCGCGTCGTCGAGCAGACGGCCGGCGAGGTGTCCACGGCGCTGGGGCTCGGCGACCGCAGCCAGTTCCTCGCGGTCTGGGGTCAGGAACGCGACCGCCAGTTCCGGGAGGAGGTGCCGCGCTTCCGGGAGGTCGATCTCGAACAACGTGCGATTCGGGTCCTGGCCAGGCTCCGGGGCTTCGAACCGGCGGCCGACGAAGCGTGGGACGACGCACTTGCGGTACAACGTTCGACGCCGCAGGAGATCGACGCGGTCGTCGGCACCTACAGCGATGCCTTCGTCGCGACGATGCATCCCCCGCCGCAGAGCGGACGGCTGATCGAGGGCCTTGCCGGACGTGGCTTTCAGGTCGCGATCCTGTCGAACTGGCCGCTGGCCTCGACGATCGACCGGGTCGCCGAGGCAGCGGGCTGGCTGCCTTCGCTGCATGGGATCTTCGTCTCGCAGCGAATCGGCACCATCAAGCCCCATCCGGCGATCTTCGACCACGTCGCGTCGGCCCTTGGACGCCGGCCGGACGAGATCCTCCATGTCGGGGATGACTGGGCCGCCGACATCGTCGGTGGGATCTCGGCCGGATGGCACGTGGCCTACCTCAGGGACCGCCAGCTAGATACGCCCCTGCCCACCTCCGCACGGGAGGCGAGCGTCGTGGCCGACCTGGAGCTCGACGACCTGGCCGACCTGCCATCGCGACTGGCCGACCCGCTGCCCCTACACTCGCCCGGTGGAGGCACGTGACCGGCGGGCGAACCTCGCCTTCTTCGCGGCGGCGTTCGGCGCTTGGCTGGTGGTGGCCGCCATCGTCGTGACCCAGGACCCAAGCCGTAGCCCGGCCGTCGGCTATGCCGGGGCGGTGGCGATGGGCCTTGCCGTCGGCCTGACCACCGTGCCCCTGTTCTGGCTGGCGCCGTTCGCGCGCCATCGGCGGATCGCCTATCGGGGCGCCTGGACGCGCTCGATTCGACGGGGCGGCTGGGTCGCCTTCATCGTCTTCCTGCTGGTCGTGCTCCGAATCCAGGGGTTCTTCCAGCCCCAGCTTGCGCTGTTCATCATCGCCCTCGTCGTCGTCGCCGAAACCACCCTCTCGAGCGGCCGATGAGCCCCGTCCATCAACCCCGGAGGTTCCGCCGATGACCGTTCGCCTCGATCGGGAGCCGGCCGCGCCAAACGTCGCCGGCAAGCGCCGGATCGCCCTCGCGGTCGAGGCGGCGAGATCCGAGATCCTCGACCTCTCGCACCGCATCCATGCCAACCCCGAAGTGGCCTTCGAGGAGCACAGGGCCGCTGCCTGGTGTGCCGAGATCCTGGCCGCGCACGGCTTCGAGGTCGAGCTCCCGGCGGGTCGACTGGCCACAGCGGTTCGGGCACTCCGCCGCGGCGGCAAGGGTGGGCCGCGGCCGCGCATCGGGATCCTGGCCGAGTACGACGCGCTGCCCGGCCTGGGCCATGGCTGTGGTCATAACACCATGGCCGCCTCCGGGGTCGGCGCGGCGATCGCCCTGGCGGCCATCGCCGATGAGCTGCCCGGCGAGATCGTCTTCCTCGGCACGCCGGCCGAGGAGCACGGCAGCGGCAAGGTCCCGATGCTCGAGGACGGCCTCTTCGACGGCCTCGACGCGGCCCTGATGTACCACCCCTGCGATAGGAACCATGTCGAGATCAACCCGCTCGCCTCGGTCGACGTCGACGTCGTCTTCACCGGGCACCAGGCTCACGCGTCGTCGGTGCCATGGGAGGGCAGGAACGCCCTGGACGCGATGGTCCTGCTCTTCACGTCGGTCGGCCTATGGCGCCAGCAGCTCCATCCCGGGGCCCGGGTCCACGGCGTCATCAAGGATGGCGGGACGGCCGCCAACATCATCCCGGACCGGACGGCCGCCTGGTTCATGGTCCGCAGCGACGACGACGTGGAATACGTCGCCATGCAGGCACGCTTCCGCCAGCTCTGCGACGCGGCGGCCCTCGCGACCGAGACGACCGTCGAGGTCACCTACTCCGGTGGTTCGCGAACGATGAAGCAGAACGACGTCCTCGCCCGGCGCTGGGTGGCCAACGCCCTGGCCTACGGGATCGAGGACCAGGGCGACGACGCGAGCTCCGGCAGCACCGACATGACCAACGTCTCGTGGGTCTGCCCTACGATCCACCCGGAGCTCGCCATCGCCCCGTTCCCGACCCCCGGCCACTCGATCCAGTTCCGGGATGCGGCGGCAACGCCGATGGCCGACGAGACGACCCTCCTGGCGGCCGCGCTCGTGGCCCACACAGCCTACGAGCTGTACCTGGATCCCGACCTCGTCGAGGCAGCCTGGCGCGACTTCCGCGGCCAGGGCTGATCGCCCGCCCCACGAAATTTGGTGGTCGCGCTCGCGCGGACCTTTGCTACGATGCCCCCGGCGCCCCGCTGGACGGCAGACATCGAACCGGCGGCGACCTGTCCAGCACGGCCAGTCCGGGATCCCGGGCCGTCGGCCGCGCGGAGGAATCGCGTGAGCGAGCGCCAGGGCACCCCCCCTGCCAGCGGCGACTTCGCCGCCATGCACGGCTGGGACCAGGACTACCAGGTCTATGACGACATCGACCTGCCCACCTACGTCGGACCGACGACCTTCGCCAATCTCCCCTGGGTCACGGATCCTGCCGAGCTGCGGAAGCGGGGCGTCGACGTGGCGATCGTCGGCGCGCCCTTCGATGACATGGTCACCCATCGCTCTGGCGCCCGGTTCGGACCACGCGCCATCCGGGAAGCCCAGTACAGCAGCGGGTCGCTGAACTCCCTGCAGCTGCGGGTCCAGCCGTTCGAGGTTCTGACCGTGGTGGACGCCGGCGATGCCAACATCGTCCCGTCGTACTGGCAGCGGGCCCACGCGATGATCTACCGCAAGGTCCGCGAGGTCGCCGAAACAGGGGCGATCCCGATCATCCTTGGCGGCGACCACTCCATCACCTGGCCGGCCGCGAGCGCGATCGCCGAGGTCCGCCGGCCGGGGAGCATCGGCATCGTCCATTTCGACGCCCATGCCGATACCGCTCCGGACAGCTGGGGCCAGATCGCCAGCCACGGCTCGCCGATGCGGAACCTCATTGAATCCGGGGCGGTCGCCGGCAAGAACTTCGTCCAGGTCGGCCTGCGCGGCTACTGGCCGCCGGTCGATGTCCTGGAGTGGATGCGCGAGCACGGCCTGCGCTGCCACTTCATGACCGAGATCGAGGAGCGGGGCGCCGAGGCGGTCGTCGCCGACGCCATCGCCGAGGCGCTCGACGGGCCGGATGCGATCTACCTGTCGATCGATATCGACGTCGTGGACCCGGGACTCGCCCCCGGCACGGGAACGCCGGAGCCGGGCGGCCTCCTGACCCGCGAGCTGCTCCGGGCGGTGCGCCAGATCGTCGGGGCGGTGGACCTGGCCGCAATGGACGTCGTCGAGGTCGCTCCGCCGTACGACTGGGCCGAGTCGACGGCGATGATCGCCAACCGGACCGCCCTCGAGGCGATCTCGGCCCTGGCCGTGAAGCGCCGGGCCGGGGAGCGCGTCCGCTGGGAGGGCTGACCGCCCGCCACCCGTTCCTGGACCACGCGGGCCCGATCCCGTTTGCCCATCGTGGCGGGGCCGAGGGCCATCCGGAGAACACGATGGCCGCCTTCGCGGCGGCCGTCGACCTCGGCTACCGGTATCTCGAGACCGATGTCCATGCCACCGCCGACGGCGTGCTCATCGCCTTCCACGACGAGGGCCTCGACCGGCTCACCGACCGGACCGGCCTGGTCGCCGAGCTGCCGTGGTCGGACATCCGGCTGGCCCGTGTCGATGGGCGCCAGTCGATCGTCGCCTTCGACGAGCTCCTCGGGGCCTTCCCGGACGCGCGCATCAATGTCGATCCCAAGCACGATGCCGCCGTCCCGCTCCTCATCAGGACGATGCGTGACCCGGCGATCGCGGCCCGTCTCTGCATCGGCTCGTTCTCGGATCGCCGCGTGGCCGAGATCCGGGATGCCATCGGGCCGGCGGCCTGCACGGCGCTCGGTCCCTGGGAGATCGCAGCCCTGCGGGCCGGGGCCTGGGGCGCCGAGCCGCTCCTGGGCCGCCTCCGGAAGCGGCCCGGTCGATGCGTCCAGATCCCGCAGTGGGGCCGGGGCGGGATCCACCTCGTCGAGCCGCGCCTCATCGCCACCGCCCACGAGCTAGGGCTGCCGGTCCACGTCTGGACCATCAACGACCCCGACGAGATGGGCCGGCTCCTGGACCTCGGGGTCGACGGCCTCTTCACGGACCGGCCGTCGCTGCTCCGCTCCGTTCTGCGCGAGCGCGGCACCTGGGTCGACGATGGGGCTCCACTCGGCCCCACCGGCGGGCCCGGAGCCGATCGCAGCGGGTAGGAGCCGCTGGGAGCGGGTAGCATCGGCCCGATGGCGATGAACCCCGACGAGGCCGCCGAGCTGGCCCGCCTGTACGACCTGGAGCTGTCGGTCGAGCCCGGCGACGTCGACGTCTATCGGGCCCTGGCCGAGCGGACGGGCGGGCCCATCGTGGAGCTCTGCGTGGGCAGCGGCCGCATCGCCGTTCCGCTCGCCGAGGCCGGCTACGAGGTGACCGGCGTCGACTTCGATCCGGCCATGCTCGACCGCGCCCGGGCTCGAGCCGCGGCCGCGGGACCGGACGTCGAGGCCCGGCTCACACTCATCGAGGGGGACCTGTTCCGCGTCGCCGTACCTGGTGCCGGGTCCTTTCGCCTGGCCCTCCTCCCGCTCAACTCCATCCTCGTCTTGGGCGGCCCGCGGCGGCGCCGCCAGGCCTTCGCCATCCTGGCCGGCCTCCTGGCACCGGGCGGCATCGCCGTCGTCGAGGCCTGGCTGCCGCTGGCCGAGGACCTCGCCCGGTTCGACGGCCGGATCGGCTTCGAATGGGTCCGCCGCGATCCGTCGACGGGGCACGATGTCATGAAGCTGACGGCGGCCTGGTACGACAGCGCCACGCGGTCCGTGGCCCTGACCACGATCTTCGATGAGGGTGTTCCGGGCGAGGCGCCGCGGCGCTGGATTCGCGAGGAAGCGCTCAGCCTCGTCGCTGCCGACGAGCTCCGGTTCGACGCCGAGGATGCGGGTCTCGAGATCGAGGTCGTGGCTGGGGCCTATGACCTTTCGCCGTTGCAGTTGAGCGACGAGCGGGCCATCGTCGTGGCCCGACGTCCGGGCAGCCCGTGATACCGTTCCGGCGATGGCATCGAGCGATCAAATCCGCCTCCTGCTGATCGAGGACGTGCCGCAGGTGGCGCAATACGTCCGCAGCCTGCTCATGTCCCAGAGCCAGATCAAGCTGATCGACGTGCTGACCGACGGCGGCAAGGCCGTCGTCCAGGTCCCCGAGCTGCGGCCCGACGTGGTCATCGTCGACGCCCTTCTCCAGGGCCGGGTCAAGGCGACCCAGGTCGTGAGCCAGCTCCGCGAGGGCGGGCTCGACGTGCCGGTGATCATGCTCACCGTCCCCCAGCAGCCGGTCGAGGCCGATCCCGGGCACGGCATCCACGGGGTCTTGACCATGCCCTTCTCGGGCTACGACCTCATCACCAGGGTCAGCCAGGTCAAGAAGGACCACGAGGCGGAGGACAGCGCCGGGCCATCGAAGGTCATCGCCGTCTTCGCCCCGAAAGGCGGGGTCGGGAAGACCACGATCGCCTTCAATCTCGGTGTCGCGGCGGGTCGGGTGGGCCGGCGGGCTGTGCTCATCGACGGCAGCATCCAGTTCGCCGATCTCCGGGCCCTGCTCCGGGTGCCCAGTGACGCTCCCTCGATCCTCGACCTGCCGACCGACCGGATCGTCGAATCCGACCTGTCCGAGGTCCTCTGGCGCGATCCATCCGGGGTCGACATCCTCCTCGCCCCGCCGCGGGTCGAGATGTCGGAGATGATCACCGCCCGGGACATCGAGAAGGTCCTGTCCCTCCTCCGCCGGCTCTACGACGTCGTCATCATCGACATGACGGTCTCGCTCGACGAGTTCAACCTGGCGCTCTTCGATCGGGCTGACGTGATCCTCGAGATCGTGACCTACGACTCCACGACGATCCACAACACGATCGCCATCGCTGACACGTTCCGGGTCATCGGCTATCCGGCGACCAAGGTCCAGTACCTCCTGAATCGGGCCGATTCGAACGCCGGCATCGACCCGTCGGAGCTGAACCGGGCCCTCGGCCGGGTGCCCGAGCACCAGGTCCGGTCCGACGGCGCGATCGTGGTGCCGGCCAACAACCTGGGCGTGCCATTCGTCCTCTCGCACCCAGAGGCGGGCGTCAGCCAGGACATCGATCGCATCGTCGCGAGCCTCCTGGGGACGGGGCAAGCGGCCGTCGCGGCCGGCGCCCGCTGAGGCTCGGATGTCGGATCCACGGCCGATCGGGGTCTTCGACTCCGGCGTCGGCGGCCTGACCGTCCTGCGCGAGATCCTTCGCCGCTCACCGGCCGAGTCGACGATCTACCTGGGCGACAATGCCCGGGCGCCGTACGGGACCCGGACCGACGACGAAGTCCGGGCCTTCAGCCTGGAGGCCATCGACGTCCTCGTGGAGCGCGACGTCAAGGCCATCGTGGTGGCCTGCAACACCTCGACCGCGGTCGCCATCGGCGACCTCCGACTGCGCTACGACCTGCCGGTCCTGGGGGTCATCCGGCCGGGCGCCGTGACTGCCTCGCTGACCACTCGCAACCGCCGGGTGGGCGTCATCGCCACGCCGGCGACGATCCGCTCGCATGCCTATTTCGCGGCCATCAAGGACGAGAACCCGGCGGTCGAGGTCTACGAGCACGCGACGCCGGCCCTCGTGCCGATGGTCGAGGCCGGGCGGCTGACGGGCAGCGACGTCGAGACCCTGGTCGCCGAGGCCCTGGCGCCGCTCCTCGGCGAGCGGGACGCCTCGGGCGAGTTCGTCTTCCCCCTGCCGGCCTCGGCCCGGATCGACACGCTCCTCCTCGGGTGCACCCATTATCCGCTCCTCCGGGCGGTGATCGCGGCCATCGCCGGGGATCGCATCGCGATCGTCGATTCGGCATCGGCGACGGCGTCGGCCCTCCACGACCTCCTGGCGATCAACGGTTTCGAGGCGCCGGCCGCGTCGCCATCCGCGGTCGCCCACCTGCAGCTCACGACCGGCGACGTCGAGGCCTTCCGGGCCATTGCTGGCCGCATGTTCGGCGAGGCATTTCCCGATGTCGAAGGCGTCGAGCTGGTGAGCGGCGCGGCCGGGCAGCTGGCCGGATGACGCGACGGGGCAGCGTCGAAGTCACGCCCGCTACCGGAGCCGGGGCCCGGAACGGCTCGAAATCGCGGTCGGGCGGCCGGGGCGGGGAGTGGGCCACGGATCGACGCTGGCAGGCCGGATTCCTGTTGGGCTCCGCGCTCGGCGTGGCGGCCACGATCCTCGGGCGGCGGGCGGAGCGATCGGCCCGCCGGGGCCTCGTTGACTGGTCGGATGTCGAACGCCTGGCTGTCAATCGCGTCAACTCGCTGCCGAACCGGCTCACCGCCAACGAGCTCAAGGCCGCCGAAGCCGCCTATCGAGAAGCCATGGCCGTGGTCGTGCCCCGGCTCAGCGAAGCCCTGGGGACGCCCCTGCCGGGCGTCGTCGAGCGGGCCATCGTGGTCGACCGAGCCGACTGGGTGCGAGCTAACATCAGCACCTTCCGGACGCTCATCGCCCGGATCGAGTCGGGCCTCCTTGAGCAGGTGATCCGGCCCGGTGGCGGACTGACGGCCTCGGCCATGGTCATCGCCAATCGCTGGGTCACCAGCCGCCAGCTCGGGTTTCTCCTGGGTTTCATGGGCGCCCGGGTCCTCGGCCAGTACGACATCGCCCTCCTGACGGCCGAGGCCGCCGATGGCCGCCTCCTTTTCGTCGAGGAGAACATCCGGGCCACCGCTCGGGCCCTCGACGTGCCGATCGGGCCGTTCCGGACGTGGATCGCCCTCCACGAGACGACGCATGCCTTCGAGTTCGAGGGCCATCCCTGGCTGCGGCCCTACCTGGCCGAGCGCCTCGAGCGGCAATTGACCCTGTTTGCCGGCTCCTCCTCGTCGCTCGGTCGCGACGCGGCCCGCGTCCTCGGACGGACGCTCCGTGGCGAGGGCAACGGCGAGCACTGGATGGAGCGGCTCATGTCCGACGAGCAGCGGACACTTTTCCGTGAGACGCAGGCCGTGATGAGCCTCCTGGAGGGCTTCTCCGACTACGTAATGGACGAGGTCGGGCGTGGTCTCGTCCCGGGCCTCGAGATCATCTCGGCCCGCTTCCACGAACGGCGCACCCAGCGGACCGGCTTCGAACGGGCGGTCCTTCGGCTGACCGGGATGGACCTCAAGATGGAGCAGTACAAGCGCGGCGAGGCCTTCGTCCGGGCCATCGCCGAGGCCCGCGGCCGGGCCGCCCTCGACCGCATCTGGGCATCGCCGGCGACGCTCCCGACCCCGGCCGAGATCGAGAGCCCGAGCGCCTGGATCGCCCGGGTGCTCGACGGTCCTGGGGCCCCGGTATGACCGACGCACGTAGCCCGAACGCGCCGGGCCCGGGCAGCGGCCCGGCCGGCGTCCCGACGGCCCTCGCGGTGAGCCCCATCCTGTCGGCTCGGGTCCGGGCCCAGGATCTCGACCAGATCCGCGAGGCGGTGCCCGGCTCGCGGATCGTGAACCTGTCGGTCGAGGGCCTCGCCGACGGCCCCGTGGAGGATGTGGAGGTCCTCCTCCGCGGCTGGCTCAGCTCGGAGGCCTTCGATCGCCTCCTGGCCCGTGCGCCGCGGCTGCGCTGGGTTCACTCCGCGACGTCGGGTGTCGAGCGGGCGCTGACGCCGGCCGCCCGGGATCGGGGCATCGTCGTGACCAACGCCCGCGGCGTCTTCACCCGACCGATCGCCGAGCACGTCCTGATGCTGATCCTGGCCATCAGCCGCCGGCTGCCCCAGCTTCTCGAGCTGCAGCGAGAACGGACATGGCAGCCACTCCAGGGGTTGGAGCTCCGGGAGCTCACGGTCGGCGTCGTCGGCTATGGCTCGATCGGCCGGGCCGTCGCCTCGCTGGCGGGTGCTTTCGGGGCGCGGGTGATCGCCCAGCGGCGCCACGTTGGCATAGCGTCGGCGGCCACGGTCATCGTCGACGACCCCGACGATGCCTTCCCGTTCGCACCGACGCCCGACCGGGTGCTGGGGCCCGACGGGCTCCACGAGCTCCTCGCGGCCTCGGACATCGTGGTCCTGGCGGCCCCCCTGACGCCCGAGACCGAGGACATGATCGGCGCCGCCGAGCTGGCGACGATGCGGCCAGACGCCTGGCTCATCAATGTCGCCCGGGGCCGGCTGATCGATGACCGGGCGCTCCTCGAGGCCCTCGCCGAGCATCGGATCGGGGGCGCGGCCCTCGACACCTTCCGCGAGGAGCCACTGCCCCCGACGTCGCCGTTCTACGACCTCCCGAATGTCATCGTGACTCCCCACACGGCCTGGTCGTCGGCCCGCGTCCTCGATCGGAGCATCGGTCTGTTCTGCGACAACCTACGGCGCTACGCCGCCGGCGAGCCGCTCCGGAACGTCGTCGATCCCGGGGCGGGGTACTGAGGCCTCGGGCACATTGAGGCCTCAGGGACGGAGGCCTGCGGCACGACGAAGCCCGCCCAGCACCTGACCTGCCCGCTCTGAGGCGGCCGCCCGGATCCGCCTGGAACCGGCTCCCGTCCTGCTGGGGCACAATTCGCGGGTTATGCAGATCGCCATCGTCGGCCTTGCTGGCAGCGGCAAGAGCACCGTCTTCAACACCCTGACCCACGGCCACGCCGAGACCGGCGGCTTCGGTGGCCTGACCCTCAACGTTGGCGTCGTCAAGGTGCCCGACGAGCGGCTGGACCGCCTGGCAGCCATCTTCCGACCCAAGAAGGTCGTCCAGGCCGACGTGACGTATGTCGACCTGCCCGCGCCGCCCGCGTCGTCGGAGGGCCGGGTCGGGACCGAGGAGCTCCCGGCCGAGCACCTCGCCCGGCTTCGCGACTCGGACGCGCTCCTGCATGTCGTGCGGGCCTTCGAGGATCCCGCCAATCCGCATCCGGACGGCAGCGTGGATCCGGCTCGCGACATCGAGCGCCTCGACTTCGAGTTCGTCCTGGCCGACCTGGCCATCGTCGATCGGCGGCTGGAGCGACTCGTCGCATCCGGCCGCCACGGGACCCAGGCCGAACGCGACGCGAACGAGCGTGAGGAAGCAGTCCTGCGCGTGCTGAAGGAGAAGCTCGAGGCGGGTCATCCGATCCGCGACATCGAGCTCGACGCCGACGCCAGCAAGATCCTTCGCGGCTTTCGCTTCCTGACCGAGAAGCCGATCCTGATCCTGCTCAACGTCGGCGAGGCCGACATCGCCACGGGAGCGGAGCTGGCCGCCCGGGTCCGGGCCGGGTATCCACACCGGAGCGCCATCGTCGATGCCCTCTCGGCTCGGATCGAGATGGAGCTCGGCGAGCTGGAGCCGGACGACGCAGGGGTCTTCATGGCCGAGCTCGGCATCGAGGGCTCTGGCCTTGGGCGCGTCATCGGCCTGTCCTACCAGCTCCTGGGGCTGATCTCGTTCCTGACCGCTGGTCCGGACGAGGTCCGGGCCTGGCCGATCGTCGAAGGCAGCACCGCGGTCGACGCCGCGGGCACGATCCACACGGACCTGGCCAAGGGATTCATTCGGGCCGAGACCGTCGCCTACGAAGACCTCCTGAGCCTCGGCTCAATGGCTGAAGCGCGCAAGGCCGGCCGCCTGCGCTCGGAGGGGCGGACCTATCGTGTCCGCGATGGCGATGTGATCGAGATCCTCTTCAGCCGGTGAGCGGCTCCCGCGTGCTGAGCGGCT
>JBEPVB010000045.1:0-17723 GCA_041691215.1 Chloroflexota bacterium | reverse complement strand
CAGAGCCTGCGGAGCCGCGTCCGGAGCTACTGGCAGAAGGAATCGCCGGCTGGCGACCTCCACCGCATCCGGAGCGTCATCGACAAGGTCGTCGACGTTGAGTACACGCTCACCGACTCGATCTCGGAGGCGTTGCTCCTCGAGGGCAACCTGGTCAAGCGCTTCCAGCCGATGTTCAACGTCCGCCTCAAGGACGACAAGAGCTACCCGTATATCAAGGTGACCCTGGGCGACGATTTCCCCCGGATCGAACGGACCCGGAAGCTGCCCCAGGACGGCAGCCGCTATTTCGGGCCGTATGCCTCGGCGTCCAGCGTGGACGAGGCGATGAACCTGGTCCGGCGGCTCTTCCCGTTCCGGACGTGCACGATCGACATCAAGGACGGCGAGCGGGCCCTTCAGCGGCCGTGCCTCCTGTACCACATCAAACGCTGCCAGGGCCCCTGCATCGAGGCGATCTCGAAGGATGCCTATCGGGCCGACATCGCCCAGGTGGAGCTCTTCCTCGAGGGTCGCCAGGAATCGCTGGCGACCGCGCTGCGCGCGGACATGACCCAGGCCTCCGAGCGCCAGGAGTACGAGCGCGCCGCCGCCCTCCGCGACAAGGTCAAGGCGATCGAGCGGACGATGGAGAGCCAGAAGATGGAGGCCTTCGCCCGGACCGACCTCGATCTCGTCGGGCTGGCCCGCCAGGACAACCAGGCCGCCGTCCAGCTGTTCATGATCCGCGACGGCAAGGCGATCGGGCGGGACGTCTTCATGCTCGCGTCGCCACGGGGGACGTCGGATGAGGAGGTCCTGTCGGGCTTCCTGCTCCAGTACTACAGCCGGGCAATGAGCGTGCCTCGCGAGGTCGCCGTGCCTCGGCCGCTCCCCGACGCGGCGGACCTCGAGCGGTTCCTGACCGACCGGCGGGTGGCGACGTCGACCCTCGGCGGTCGAACGGCGTCCGTCCGCCTCCACGCGCCGCAACGCGGCGAGCGGCGCCAGCTCATGGACCTCGCGACGCGGAATGCCGCCGAGATGCTCGCCCGCGAGCAGGCCCGCTGGCTGGCCGACCAGGGCAAGACCCTCGGCGCCCTGGAGGAGCTGGCCGCGGCCCTGGAGCTGCCGGTCATCCCGGCCCGCATCGAGTGCTATGACATCTCGACCTTCCAGGGCACGAACTCGGTCGGCAGCATGGTCGTCTTCGAGGATGGCCGGCCGCGAACGGGGGAGTACCGGCGCTTCGAGATCAAGACGGTCCAGGGCCAGAGCGACGTGGCCAGCCACCAGGAGGTCCTTCGGCGCCGCTTCCGGAACGCGAAGCTGGGCGAGGAGGGGAGTGCCGAGGAGCGCCGTTGGGCGATGCCCGACCTCGTGATCATCGATGGTGGGCGATCCCAGGTGAACGCGGCCAAGATCGTCCTCGATGAGCTCGGCCTCCATGATCTGCCTCTGGCGGGCCTGGCCAAGGAGCGCGAAGAGCTCGTTCTGCCCGGCCGTGCGGAGCCGGTCCTCCTGCCGACGACCTCCCAGGCGCTCTACCTCGTCCAACGGATCCGCGACGAGGCCCACCGTTTCGCGATCAACTATCACCGCAAGCTGCGAGCCCGGGCCTCGGTGCGCTCGGCGTTCGACGACCTGCCCGGCGTGGGCCCGCGACGGCGGGCGGTACTCCTTCGCACCTTCGGCTCGGTCAAGCGAATCCGGGAGGCGCCGCTCGAGCAGATCGCGGCCCTGCCGGGCATAGGGCCGGCGCTCGCGGCCCGGATCAAGGAGGGTCTCGAACCCTGAGGGGCGCCGCGAACGTCCCTCGTCCCGCACCTGTATCATCCGCCGTCGATGCGTCGGACCGCCCTGATCCTGATCGCCGTTATCGGCGTGTTCGCTCTCGTGATCGATTTCTGGCCCCGCCTCCACCTGCCCAACTTCTCGGCTGATGGTGGAAGCCGGCTGATCGAGACGAAGCTCGGCCTCGACCTCCAGGG
This sequence comes from Chloroflexota bacterium, assembly GCA_041691215.1. Lineage (GTDB taxonomy): Bacteria > Chloroflexota > Limnocylindria > Limnocylindrales > CSP1-4 > UBA5189. The sequence continues at coordinate 15,753 of JBEPVB010000045.1, read as the reverse complement.
TGGCCTGAAGGTCGAATACCGAGTGAACCCCGCCGGCGGCAAGACGCCGTCCGCGACGGACCTCGAGGTGATCCGCGGCATCATCGATCGCCGCGTCAACTCGACCGGCGTGTCCGAGCCCGTGGTGGTGACCAGCGGCACGGACCGTATCGTCGTGGAGCTGCCGGGGGTCACCGATACGGCGGCCGTTCGATCGCTCGTCGGCCAGACCGGACGCCTCGACTTCGTCCCGATCCCGACCACGACCACGATGACCAACGGCCAGACGGTCGACCTGAGCAAGGTCAAGATCTGCCAGGGGACCGGGGCGATCACCGAGATGTGCATTCTCTTCTCGGGTGACCAGCTCGACAGCGCCAACCTGGGCACGGACAAGAATGGCGGCCGAGCCGTTAACTTCGTCCTGAAGTCGGCCGGCAGCAAGCTCTTCGCGGCCTGGACGGCGGCCCATATCAATCAGCAGTTCGCGATCGTCCTCGACTCGACGGTCATCTCGGCCCCGAACATCCAGGCCGCGATCTCGGGCGGCACCGTCCAGATCACCAACGAGGGGACGATCGGCGGCATGCCCGCCGCCGAGGCCACCAACCTGGTCAACATCCTGAAGTTCGGTGCCCTGCCGTTCCCGGTCGAGGAGCTCTCGAGCGACACGATCGACCCGACCCTCGGCGCGGAGTTCCTCCATCGGAGCATCCTCGCCGGGGGGATCGCCGTGGGGCTGGTCCTGATCTTCATGCTCCTGCACTACCGCCTGCCGGGTGGCGTGGCGGCCGTCGCCCTCATCTATTACGCGCTGGTCCTGTTCGCGGTCTTCCGGCTCATCCCGGTCACCCTGACCCTGGCCGGCATCGCCGGCTTCGTGCTCTCGGTGGGCATGGCGGTCGACGCCAACATCCTGATCTTCGAGCGATCCAAGGAGGAGCTGCGCCTCGGCAAGTCGCTGCCGCAGGCGATCGAGGCCGGGTTCGCCCGGGCCTGGAACTCGATCCTCGACTCGAACGTGTCGAGCCTCATCACGGCCACGATCCTGTACCTCTTCGGGTCGTCGGTCATCCAGGGCTTCGCCCTCGTCCTGATCCTGGGCGTCCTGGTCTCGATGTTCACCGCGATCACCGTGACCCGAACGATCCTCCGCCTCGTCGTCGCCCAGGAGTGGGCACGCAAGGCGCGGCTCTACGGCATCTCCGAGAGCGAGTTCACCTACCGGCCCACGAGCCGCGTCCGGCGCGGGGTGAGGCCCAGTGGCGGAGTGACGCCCGGTGTTTGACATCATCGGGAAACGGCGCTGGTTCTTCGCCTTCTCGCTTCTCATCACCGTCCCGGGCCTGATCTTCATCCTCCTGACCCCGCTGACCGGCGGCAAGGACGGGCTGAAGTTCTCGATCGACTACACCGGCGGCACGACCTGGTCGATCAAGTTCGCCAACCCGGCGGTCACCGCCGACCAGGTCAAGGCGGAGCTCGTGGTCCTTGGCCAGCCCGACGCCACGGTCGCGAAGACCGGCACCGGCTTCTTCGACATCCGCCTCACCAAGCTCGACCTACGCGGCGTGGAGCCGTCGCCAACCCCGATCCCGACACTCGTGCCGACGCCGACCCCGGCACCGACGGCGACCCCCGGCCCGACCCTCGCTCCGGGCGCGACCGCGACGCCCGCGCCGAGCGCCAGCCCGACCCCGGTCCCGAGCCCGACGCCAGCTCCGAGCCCGACCTCGGCCCCGAGCGGCTCGCCGGGTCCCTCGCCCTCACCCACGGCCATCCCCGGCTCCATCACCCAGGTCCCGACCCAGGGCGAGATCGGCCGCATCGCCAGCGGCCTCCAGGCCAAGCTCGGCCCGATCTCGGCGCAGGCCTCGTTGAGCTCGATCGGCGCCGTCGTCAGCGCGGACCTGATCAACCAAGCGATCGTCCTGATCCTCGTCGGCAGCCTCGGGATCCTGGGCTGGATCACCCTCCGCTTCCGGGACGTGAAGATGGGCGTGACCGCCCTGGTCGCCCTCCTCCACGACGTCATCGTGGTCCTTGGCGTGTTCGCCATCCTGGGAACGCTGTTCAACGTCCAGATCGACGGCCTGTTCGTCACGGCGATGCTCACGGTCATCGGCTTCAGCGTCCACGACACGATCGTCGTCTTCGACCGGGTTCGCGAGAACCGCGTTCGCCACGCTGGCGAGCCATTCGCCGAGATCGTCAACCACTCCCTGCTCCAGACCTTCGGCCGGTCGGTCACGACCAGCTTCACGGTGGTCCTCACCCTGACCGCGCTGCTCCTTTTCGGCGGGTCGGCGACGGAGGAGTTCGTGCTGGCCCTCCTGATCGGGATCATCTCCGGGACCTACTCCTCGATCTTCAACGCCAGCCCCCTCCTCGTCGTCTGGCAGGAGTGGGAGGACCGCCGGCGGGGCCGGACCAGCGGGACGCCGGCAACGCGCCGAGCCTCCGCCTAAGCCGCGGAAGAGCGGCCGTGCAGCCGCCCATGGCATCCTGAGCAGGTGCTCCAGCCGCGGGCCCGCTGGGTCTTTCCCGAACCATCGTCGCCCGCTCCCGGGCTCCTGGCAGCCGCGTCGGCGCTCGGCCTTGGGCCCTGGGCCGCCGGGCTCCTTGCCCGGCGTGGAGTAGGGGACGCGGCCGGGCTGGCTCGCTACCTCGGGGCCGCCCGGGACGGGCTCCACGAGCCAGCCCTCCTGCCCGACGCCGGCGTCTTCCTGGAGCGCATCGGTGCGGCGCGTTCGAGGCACGAGACGGTCCTCGTGTTCGGCGACTTCGACGCCGATGGGATCACGGGGCTGGCCATCCTCACCATCGCTCTCCGCGCCTTTGGGCTGAGCGTCATCCCGTACGTACCGTCCCGCCTCGACGAAGGCCATGGCCTCTCGATGGCGGCGGTCGAGGCGGCCCACCGCGACGGGGCGGCCGTCATCGTGACGGTCGACACCGGGACCACGAGTGTGGCCGAGGTCGCCGCGGCGCGAGAGCGCGGCATCGATGTCCTCATCACCGACCACCATCGGGTGCCAGCCGTTCTCCCGGCGGCGATCGCCATCGTCAACGCCCACCGGCCCGACAGCGCCTATCCCGACGACCGGCTCTCGGGCGCCGGCGTGGCCTTCGCCCTGGCGCGGCTCCTCCTTGACGACGGCCCCGAGGCGCTGGCGCTGGCGGACCTGGCGGCCATCGGCACGATCGCCGACGTGGCCCCGATCCTGGGCGAGAACCGGGCGATCGTCCGGCTCGGCCTCGACGTGATCAAGGCCGGCGCCCGGCCCGGGATCGCGGCCCTGCTCGCCCGGGCCAGGGTCGACCCCGCCGAGGTCTCCGTCGAGTCGCTGTCCTTCGCGATCGCCCCCCGCCTCAACGCTGCGGGCCGGGTAGGGGAGGCGTTCGATGCCGCGAAGCTCCTCCTTGCCACCGACCCCGATGAGGCCGGGTCCCTGGCGGAGGTCCTCGAGAGCGCCAACCTGGATCGCCGCGACCAGACCAAGGTGGCCCTGGCCGAGGCGAGGATCTCGGCCGATGCAGTCGATGAAGCGCCGGCGACGATCGTCCACGGGCCGTGGCCGGTCGGGATCGTGGGCCTCGTGGCCGGCCGGCTGGCCGAAGAGCTGGGACGGCCGGCGATCGTCGGAGCGGAGCTCGGCGAGCTGATCCGGGCCTCCTGCCGGGGGGACGGGTCCCTCCACCTTGCCGACGCCCTGGCCGCCTGCGATGACCTCCTGATCCGCCACGGTGGCCACGCCGGCGCGGCCGGTTTCGAGATCGAGGCCGCCAGGTGGCCTGCCTTCCGCGAGCGCTTCCTGGCCCTAGCCGCGACAGCCGTGCCCCGCGACCCGGTACCCCGGCTGGCGATCGATATCGCCGTGGCCGCGGCCGACGTCGATTACGGCCTGCTGGCCGACCTGGCCCGCCTCGGGCCCTGGGGCGTCGGCAATCCCGAGCCGTTCGTGGCCGTCCTGGGGCTCACCGTGACCCGGGTCCGCGAGGCCTCCGGCGGCCACACCCAGCTCGTCCTGAAGCGGCGGCTCGACGTCCTGGACGGGATCGCCTTCGGCTGGCCCGAGCTGGCCACCTCCCTCGCCGAAGGCGACCGTGTCGACGTCGTCGCACGACTGATGAGCCGCCGCTTCGGCGGTATCGAATCGCTCCAGCTGGAGGTCCGCGACGTGGCGGCCTCGGGCCACCATCCCGAGGCGCTGGCCATCCTCAACGCCGGGTGGGTGGCGGTCGGCCCAGGGCTTGCCGCTACCCACCCTGCAGGCGCTCCGAGTGAGGAGCCGGCCCTCGTTCCCGCGGTCGCCGCTGCAGGCCCTGCCAGGCGCCCGATCGGATGAACACGCGGCGCGTCAGCGGGGCCGGGCCACGGCAGAGCGGTCCCCGCGGGAGTGGCTCGCGTGGCGTCGGGACCTCGGGCCTGCCGCTAGGGGAGATCGCCGCCGCGGTCGGCCTGCTCGCGATCGGGCTGCTCAGCATCACCCTCCTGACCGGCAACCTGCCGCTGGCACCGAACAACGGCGGGCCCGGCGGGCCGGTCGGGCCGATCCGGACGCCGACGCCATCGAACGTCGTCAACGTCGATCCCCGGGCCAACGTCCCGGGCACGATCCTATATGTCAAGGCCGGCAACATCTGGCTCCAACACGGCGAAACGGCGGCCGTCCTGACCTCGGGAGGCCACGACGCGATGCCGTCCTTCTCGGCGGACGGCCAGTGGATCTACTTCATCCGTTCGGTCGACCAGACCGGGTCGTGGCGGATCAGCGGCGTCGCCCGGCGCTTCCGCCTCGAGACCCCGACCCTCATGCGGGTCAAGCCGGACGGCAGCGCTCCGGCCGAGGCGATCCTGACCGGCCGCGTCAAGTCCGGCTCGCTCCTCTGGTCGTACTTCCTCCGCCAGCCGGTGGTGGCCCCCAACGGCAAGACGATCGTCGTCGTCACCGACGGCCCCGATCCCACCAAGAGCGATGTCGTCCTCAAGTCGTTCGATCCGGCGACCGGCAAGCTGACCGCCCTGAAGGTGCCGGAGATCTCGCCCCTCGGCCACCAGGATCCGGCCTGGTCGCCCGACGGGCACTACGTCCTGTTCGTCAAGAACGCGCGCGACGGTTCCCGGGGAGCTCCGGTCATCGTCCGCTACGACACGACGACCCAGAAGTCGATCTCCCTGACCGGCCCGGGCTACACCTCCCCGGCGTGGTCCCCCGACGGGCGCTTCATCGCCGCGACCCGGACGACCTCGTTCGGGACGGACGTGGTGATCCTCGACGCGGCCCACGGCAGCGAGTTGCTCCGGCTCACCAGCGACGAGGGCAGCTTCGATCCGGTCTGGTCGCCGGCGGGGGACGCGATCGCCTACCTCTCGATTTCGGGCGGGGTCACCGACCTCTGGTCGGCCGCGATCACGACGGCCGGCGCCCCGGCGCTCAAGGGCAAGCCACTGCAGCTGACGATCGCGGCCGGTCTCGATGCCGCTTCCCGACCCGGCTGGTGGATCCCGGCCAACCTCCTGCCCTCGCCGGCGCCGACCGTCGCACCCTCCCCGTCGGCGGGCGGCTCGGCAGCCTCGCCAGGGTCGTCCTCGGCGCCGTGACGGACGGCCCATCGTACTTGGAGCGGCTCGCCACGAGGTCGGCGGCCGTGGGCACCGTCCTCTGCCTCGGCATCGATCCGGACCTCGCGGGCCTGCCCCCGGGGTTCAGCCGGGACTTGGCCGGCATCGAGCGGTTCGCGGCCCTGATCGTCGAGGTCGGAGCCCCGTTCGCCGCGGCCGTGAAGCCCAACCTCGCCTTCTTCGAGGCCTACGGCAGCTCGGGCTACGCGGCCCTGGAGCGGATCCGGGCGAGCATCCCGGCCGGGATCCAGGTGGTGGCCGACGCCAAGCGCGGCGACATCGGGACCACGGCAGCTCGCCAGGCGGTGGCGCTCTTCGATGGCCTTGGGGTCGACGCCGTAACCGTGAACCCGTATCTCGGGTCCGAGGCCGTGACACCCCTGATCGAGCGCCTCGACCGCTTCGCCTACATTCTCTGCCGGACCTCGAACCCCGGCGCCGGCGAGCTCCAGGATCTCGAGGTCGCAGCCCGGGCGCCGGCCGCCCCGGCGGGGGCTGGCCCGGCGGACTCCGGCGCCCCCGCTGAGCCGCTCTACGCTCGCGTGGCCCGGGCGGCGACTGCCTGGGGACCCGGCGGCACCGTGGGGCTCGTCGTCGGCGCGACGGCGCCCGCGGAGCTGGCCCGAATTCGGACGATCGCGCCGGGCCTGGCCTTCCTCGTGCCGGGTGTCGGAGCCCAGGGCGGTGCGGTGGATCCGGTCCTCCGGGACGGGCCGGCACGGACGCCGCCGGCTGGCGGGCCACCCGGCGGCGGACTCCTCGTCAACGTCTCGCGGGCCATCGCCGGGGCGGCCCTTGACAGCCCGGCGGGCGATGCCGGCGAGCTCATCGCGACGGCGGCGGCCGACTGGGCACGGCGGTTGCCTGTGCTAACGTAGCCGCCGTCCGCGGGACACCCCCGCGACCCCTCGAGAGCACGTTCCCCATGCCATTCATTGGAAACATCGGCCCCGGCGAGCTGATCATCGTCCTCGTGATCGCTCTCGTCGTGCTGGGCCCGGGCAGGCTGCCCGAAGTCGGATCTGCGCTCGGAAAGAGCATCCGCGAGTTCCGAAAGGCCGCAACCGACGTCAAGGAGGCGACGAGCCTCGAGCCGATCCATGCCGATCCTCCTCCGGCTCCGGGCCAGGTGTCGTCGATCGCGCCGGCCGCGCCCATCGTGCCGCCGGCCGCGCCCATCGTGCCGCCGGCCGCGCCGGTCACCGCCCCACCCGAATCGGTCGAGGCCAGGCCCGGCAACCCCGGCCCCGAGACGCCCGCGTCCTGATCGGGCGCCAGCCCCTCGATCCCCAGGATGACCCCCGACGACCCCTCGCCTGACGCCGCGCCGGGCGGCACGGATTCCGGAGGAACCATGGCGCCGGCGGTGGCCCGCGACGCTTCCGCAGTGATCGTCATCCCGGGGGCCTCAGCCTCGGAGCGTGGCGGCAAACCTCCGGACGAGCCCGGGACCGTGATGTCGCTTGTCGACCACCTCACCGAGCTCCGGAACCGGATCATCTGGTCCGTCCTGGCCATCCTCGCCGGAGCCGTCATCGGCTTCGTGCTCGGCAAGCCGATCATCGCCCTGCTGAGCTCACCGCTCCCGAACGCGAAGCTGTTCTTCACCTCGATCGGCGATCCCTTCGCCATCCGCCTCCGGATCGCGCTGGTGGTCGGGATCATCCTGGCCATGCCGGTCATCCTCTGGAACGTCTGGCGATTCGTGGCTCCCGGCCTCACCCCGTCGGAACGCCGCTCGATCCTGCCCTGGATCCCTGCGGCCCTGTTCTTCTTCATCCTCGGCGTGGCCGTCGCCTACGTCGTCCTGCCGTTCGCCGCGGCCTTCCTCCTGAGCTTCCAGACGGAGGACCTCCAACCGCTCCTGACGGCCCGGGAGTACTTCGACTTCGTCAGCACCCTCTTCCTGGCGTTCGGTCTCCTGATGGAGTTCCCGATCCTGCTGGTGGGCCTGTCCCGGGTCGGCATCGTCACGTCGCAGCGGCTCCGGAGCTCGCGTCGGGCGATCATCCTGGGGATCACCATCTTCTCGGTGGTGGCAACGCCTGGTGGCGACCTCGTCAGCCCGACGGTCCTCGGACTCTGCCTGTACGTCCTCTTCGAGGGCACGATCGTGGTCATCCGGCGAAGCGGGCGCTGAGCGTTCCCGACCCCGGCGTAGACTGGCTGCCATGGCGAGCGAGGACGGCATCCCGCCCGAGGACGGCATCCCGCCCGAGGGCAACGAGGCCGGAGCGCGGCCGGAGCCCGGGGCCGATCACCCCCACGTTGCCATCATCAGCGGCCTGTCGGGTGGCGGCAAGACCGCCGCGGCCAAGCTCTTCGAGGACCTCGGTTACGTCGTTGTCGACAACCTCCCGGCGGAGCTCCTGCCGAACCTTGCCGACCTCGTGGCGACGGACCCGAAGCGCTACGCCCGGGTGGCGATCGTCCTGGACGTCCGGGCGGGCAATGCCGAGACGGCCTATCGGGCGACGCGCGGGGCCCTCGAAGGCCGGGGCATCCGGCCCCAGGTCATCTTCCTCGAGGCCCGCGACGACGTCCTGATCCGGCGCTACTCGGAGACCCGGCATCGCCACCCGCTCGGCGAGAAGCGGGGCATCGCGGCCGCCATCGTCGACGAGCGGCGGCTCCTCGATCCCGTGCGGGCCGAGGCCGATGTCGTCGTCGATACCTCCGACCTGCCGTTGCGGGAGCTGCGGGAGCGCCTCTTTGCCCGGCTGGGCGACCTCGAGCCGGACCGGATGGCGATCCAGCTCATCAGCTTCGGCTACAAGTTCGGCGTGCCCCTCGAGGCAGATCTGGTCTTCGACACGCGGTTCCTGCGAAATCCTTATTACGTGGCCGAGCTCAGGGACAGCTCCGGGCTGACCGAGCCCGTCCGTCGCTTCGTCCTCGAGCAGCCCGCAGCGGCGCGATTCCTGGAGCTCGTTGAGGAGCTCCTCGCGTTCAGCATTCCGGCCTTCGCCGACGAGGGCAAGAGCCGTCTGACGATCGCGATCGGCTGCACCGGCGGCATGCATCGCTCGATCGTCCTGGCCGAGGAGCTGGCCACCTGGCTGCGGGCCGGTGGCCACGAGCCGGTCAGCGTCTTCCATCGCGAGCTGCAGCGACCGTGAACCTCCGCCGCTGGCTCACGCCAGGGATCGGCATCAAACGCTGGCTGGTCGTCGTCTTCGTGGGCCTCCTGCTGCTGGCCCTGGCCGTGGCCCACGTCGTCCGCCAGGTCACCCAGGACGTTCACCCGGTGGGGCTCACCGGCACCCTCCTTGATGCCATCACCCTCCAGTTCCTGCCATACCCGCTGCGGGGCCTCATCGTCGGCGTCCTCGGCGTCGGCCTCGTCGGCATCGGAGGGATCCGCGTCCTGCGGGCCGTCACCGAGCCGCTGCGAGCCCCGAACGGGGAAGGCTCCCTGGCCGAGGTCCTGTACCAGAAGCGCTTCCTGGCCCGGGGTCCGAAGATCGTCGCGATCGGCGGCGGGACCGGGCTGTCGGCGTTCCTGCGGGGGATGAAGGAGCACACCGGCAACCTCACGGCCATCGTCACCGTGGCCGATGACGGCGGCTCCTCGGGCGCCCTCCGGGAGGAGCTCGGGATCCCGCCCGTCGGCGACATCCGGAGCTGCATCGCGGCCCTGGCGGACGCCGAGCCGCTCATGACCGACCTCCTAGGCTACCGCTTTCCGGGCGGTCGCCAGCCGGACGGCGAGCCGGTCGAGACGGAGCCCGGGGGCCTCGGTGGCCACGCCATCGGCAACCTCCTGATCGCGGCCCTGACAGCGGTCCAGGGCGGGGACTTCGAGGAGGCGGTCCGGCGGATGAACCGCGTCCTGGCGGTTCGGGGCCAGGTCCTGCCGGTGTCGCCGACGCCGATCACCCTCCATGCCCGGACCCGCAACGGGGTCATCGTGTCGGGCCAGTCGAACGTCATGCGGACGCCCGGCATCGAGCGCGTCTGGATCACCCCGCCCGACGTGGCCGCCGGCAGCGACGCGCTGGCCGCGATCGCCGAGGCCGACGTCATCGTCCTCGGCCCGGGCAGCCTCTTCACGAGCCTCCTGCCGGTCCTCCTGGTGCCCGAGATCCGGGACGCGGTGGCGGCCGCCCCGGCCCTTCGCGTCTACGTCTGCAACGTCGCCACCCAGGCCGGCGAGACGTCCGGCTACGACCTCGCCGACCACCTCGAGGCGCTGATCGGCCATACGACGGCGGGCCTGGTCGATGTTGTCCTGGCCAATGACCGCTTCGATGCGCGGGTCCCGGCCGCCTGGGCCGCCGAGTCAGTCCGCCTCCGCTGGCCGCCGGCGATCGAGCCGGTGCCGGTCCTGGCCACCGAGGATGTCGTCGATCCCGAGAATGCCCACCATCACGATCCGGAACGGCTCGCCGGGGCGGTCCTGCGGGTGATCGAGCGCGAGCTCGCCGATCGCCGCCGAACCGGCATTGCCCGCTCTGCCTGACGAATCGGCGGTGGCGTGAGCACCGCCGAGCGGGACCTCGTGTCGGCATTGCGTGCCGAGCTCGCGGCCCTTGATCCAGACCGGGCCTGCGACCTCGCGGCCGAGCTCGCCGGGCTCGGACCGCCGCGGGGTGGCCGGGATCCCGGGCCGCGCGCCCCCGTCACGCGTGATCCGGCGACGCGTGATCCCGTCCTCGCCCGCCTCGAGCTGCGGCTGGCACGGCGGCCCGCCGCCCCGGCGGCCGACGCGTTCGCCTGGGAGCGGGCGGCCGAGCATTGCCGCCTGGCCTATCTCCGGGGCCTCTTCCTCGCCCGTGGTTCCCTGAGCGTCGCCGGCGGGCGGACGCACCTCGAGTTCGTCATGGACCCGGGCGAGGCACCGCTACTCGCGCGCCGGCTCTCGGGCGCCGGGCTGCCGGCATCGTGGCGGATCCGACGCAGGCGGGGCGTCGTGACCTGGAAGAGCGCCGAGATGGTCGGGCTGTTCCTGCGCCGGATCGGGGCCGGCGCCGCGCTCCTCGAGCTCGAGGCGCGGCAGGTCTCGCGGACCCTCCGAGGCGAGCTCAATCGAGTTCTCAACGCCGAGTCGGCGAACCTCCAGCGATCGGTGACGGCAGCGGGGCGCCAGCTGGCTGCGATCGACGTTCTGGAGGCTGACGGGCGCCTCGCCGAGCAGCCCTACGTGGTGAGGGTCGTGGCCGAGGCCCGCCGGGAGACGCCCGAGGCCACCCTCGGCGAGCTGGCCGAGCGCCTCGGCCTTCACCGGTCGGGCGTCCAGCGAGCGTTGGAGCGGATGGAGCGGGTGGCCCTCCACGGCGAGGCGAGGGGCGTCCCTCTGGCATGATTCGCTCGATGCGCCGCGTGATCGTTGCCGGGAACTGGAAGATGAACACCACGCCCGGCGATGCCGGCGAGCTGGCCCGGACGATCGCGGCGCGGACGCGTGTCGACGGGGTCGTCAGGATCCTGTGCCCGCCGTTCGTCTGCCTCGCCGCGGTCGGGGACGCGGTCGCGGGCAACGACGCTTGGGCCGAGGATGGCAGCCCCGTCTGGGTCGGCGCCCAGAACGTCCATCACGCCGCGGCCGGCGCCTTCACCGGCGAGGTTGCCGCGCCGATGCTGGCCGGCCTGGCGACATGGGTGATCATCGGCCACTCGGAGCGGCGCCGCGACGCGGGCGAGACCGATGCCCAGATCCGGGCCAAGCTGGGCCAGGCCTGGGCAGCAGGCCTCCGACCGATCCTGTGCGTCGGCGAGGTCCTCGAAGACCGCGATGCCGGGCGGGCGGAGGCCGTCGTCGAGGGCCAGCTCAGGGGCGCGCTCGAGGGCGCCAGCGTGCCGGCGACGGACGGGGACGGCCCCATCGACCTGCCCTGGCTGACCGTGGCCTATGAGCCGGTGTGGGCGATCGGGACGGGCCGCAACGCCCGCGGCTCGGACGCCGCCGCGATGGCCGCCGCGATCCGAATGACGCTCGAGGAGCTGGGGATCGACGGCGATGCCGTGCCCGTCCTGTACGGCGGCTCGGTGACCTCCGCCAACATCGACGAGTTCCTGGCCGAGCCCGGCATCGACGGGGCCCTCGTCGGCGGGGCCTCGCTCAAGGTCGACGAGATGGCCGGCATCATTGCCCGGGCCGGAACGACGGCTGCCGCCCGCGCCGCGCAGTCGACGCCGGGCTGATGGCGGGTCGCCCGCGTCCCATCGTCCTGGTCATCCTCGACGGCTTCGGGATTGGCGCGGATCCCAGGAGCGACGCCATCCGGGCGGCCCGGATGCCGGCCTGGCGGCGGCTCCTCGCAGCGTGGCCCCATTCGACCCTCCAGGCCTCGGAGGGCGCGGTCGGCCTGCCGCCCGGCCAGATGGGCAACTCGGAGGTCGGTCACCTCAACCTCGGCGCGGGGCGGCCCGTCCTCCAGGACCTGCCCCGCATCGACGCGGCGATCGCCGACGGCAGCTTTTTCGACCGGCCGGCGTTCGTCGAGGCCTGCCGCCGCGCCCGAGTGACGAACGGCCGCCTGTCGATCGTCGGGCTCATCGGGCCTGGCGGCGTCCACGCCAACGACCGGCACATCGTGGCCCTGGCCGAGCTTGCGGCGCGCCAGGACGTGCCGGCCGTCCGTCTCCACGCTCTCCTCGATGGCCGGGACACGCCGCCCCGCTCGGCGCTGGAGTTCCTGCGAGATCTCGAGGCCCGGCTCAGGGAGGCCCATCCCGGCGCCCGCATCGCGTCGGTCGGGGGCCGCTACTACGCCATGGATCGGGACAATCGCTGGGATCGGATCGAGCTGGGCTACGACGCGATCGTCCATGGAGTGGGGGAGCGGTCGTCGAGCGCGAGCTCGGCCATCGAGGCCGCCTATGCACGGGGCGAGAACGACGAGTTCGTCCGACCGACGATCATCGACGGGGTCGACGGCGGGCTCCGGGACGGCGAGCCGATCATCCACGCCAACTTCCGCGCCGATCGTGCCCGGCAGCTGGCGCACGCCCTCGCGGATCCTGCCTTTGGCGATTTCGATCGAGCTGCGCCCGACGGCAGCCCGGCGCCGCGCGACCTCGCCCTGACGACCATGACCGAGTACGAGGCGGGCCTGCCCGTCGCCGTGGCCTTCCCGCCCGAGGAAGCCCGTTCCCTGGCCGACGCCTGGTCCGAGGCCGGCTGGCGCCAGCTCCACCTGGCCGAGACCGAGAAGTACGCCCACGTCACGTACTTCTTCAACGGCGGCCGCGAGGCCCCCCATCCCGGCGAGGACAGGATCCTGGTTCCGAGCGCGAAGGTCGCGACGTACGACCTCCAGCCGGAGATGAGCGCGAAGGGCGTGACCGACGAGCTGGTCGCGGCCTTCGAGGGCGGCGCCTACGACGCCATCGTCGCCAACTACGCCAATGCGGACATGGTCGGGCACACGGGCGTCTGGGGCGCGGCCGTGGCGGCGCTCGAGACGCTCGATGGCTGCCTCCGGCGGGTCGCCGACGCGGTGGCCTTGCTCGAGGCGGCGGACCCGACCGGGCCCGGCGCCCTCCTGGCCATCACGGCTGATCATGGCAATGCCGACGAGATGCTCGATGCCGACGGCAAGCCGGTGACCGCGCATTCCCTGAACCCAGTCCCGTTCCTGCTCGCCGGACGAGCGACCGCGGGCCTCCACCTCGTCGATGGCGTCCTGGCCGACGTGGCTCCCACGCTGCTGGAGCTCTCCGGCCTGCCACCCTGGCCCGAGATCACGGGCCGCTCCCTCATCCGCCGGGGGTAGGCCCCGAGGCGGCCGCGGGGCCACCCTGTGCTACGATCCGTCGCCGTCGAATGTGGAGGTTCCGCCTCGTGAATCCCGTCCTGGCCGCGGGCCAGCTCATCGTCTCGGTCGCCCTCATCCTGTCGGTCCTGCTGCAGGCCCGGGGTGCCGGCCTGTCCGGGGCGTTCGGCGGGGATTCGGCGGTCTATCGCAGCCGCCGGGGCATCGAACGCCGGCTCTGGCAGTTCACGATCGCCCTGCTCGTCCTGTTCGTGCTCTTCTCGATGGCCTCCTACCTGCTCGACAAGACCGGGGCGTAGCAGGCCGCCTCGGCGGCCCTTCGCAGGCTGAGCGCGATGCATCTCCGCGACCGCGCGGTCATCGGAATCCTGGCCCTCGTCCTCGTCGGGCTGACCGGCGCCGTTGTCGCACCGTCCCTGGCGCCGGGGGGGCCGGGAACCTCACCGGCTAGCAGCCTTCCTCCCAGCCACCCGTACGTGGAAGGGATCGTTGGCTCGGCCGTATCCGTGAGCCCGTTCAGCGCCCAAACCGTTCCCGAGCGCCAGATCTCGACGCTCCTCTTCCGGGGCCTGGTCCGCCTTGGCCCGGACGACACGCTGATCGGCGACCTCGCGGATCGCTGGGAGGTCGATGCCATCGGCGCCGCCTGGACCTTTCACCTCCGACCCGGGCTGACCTGGCAGGACGGCGAGCCGCTGACCTCCGCGGACGTGGTGTTCACCGTCGCGGCCTTGAGCGACCCGACCTACCTCGGGCCGGGCGCCACGTCCTGGCGCGAGGTCACCGCAACGGTCGTCGACTCCCAGACCGTCACCTTGACGCTCGCCTCGCCCCTCGGCGGCTTCCTCCAGGCCGCGACCCAGCCCATTGCCCCGGCCCATCTCCTGTCCGATCTCGCGCCGGCAGACCTGCCGGCCGACCAGTTCGGTCGCCATCCGGTGGGCTCTGGCTACTTCCGGCTCGCGGCGCTCGACGAGACCCACGCGCTCCTCCAGCCGGCGATCTTCGAACCCGCCGACACCGGGGCGCCGGGCGTGCCCGGGACGCCGACGGCCACCGACTCCCTCGCCACGCCCGGACCGACCGTGCCGGCCGGCGGTCCGCTGCCGTATCTCGACGGGATCGAGTTCCGATTCTTCGCCGACGCCGATTCCCTCGCCGCCGCCTGGGGTCGAGGCGAGCTCGACGGAGCGGCCGGCCTGCCGGCCGACGTCGTCACCCACCTGGCGGCCACGCCGGCGTCCCGGATCCTGCGCTACCCGGCCACGACCCTGCTCTCGGTGACCCTCAATGTCCGGACCACGCACCCGGAGTTCCGCGATCCCAAGGTCCGCCGGGCCCTGCTCGAGGCGATCAATCGCGACGCCATCGTCGAGTCGACGCTCGGCGGGTTCGCAATCCGGGCCGATTCGCTGATCCCGCCGTCGAGCTGGGCCTTCGACGCGGCGACAAGCAAGCCCGTCGCGTTCAACGCGGTCGACGCGAAGAAGGTCCTCGTTGCGGCGGGCTGGAAGCAGGCCGCCGGCGGTGGCTGGATCGCGAAGGGGGCGAAGGCGCCGCTGACCATCGAGCTCCTGAGCCCCGAGGCGGTGGTGAACCCGACGGCCTTTGCCGTCGCCGACGCGGTCGCGGCAGACTGGCAGGCGATCGGCCTCACCGTGACCCGAACCGCCCTGCCCGGGGCGGACCTGGTCGGACAGCACCTCCAGACCGGCGATTTCGGCGCCGCCGTCACCGGCACGACGATCGGCCTCGACCCGGACCTGTATGCGCTCCTGGCCTCGACCCAGTCGAAATCCACCGGCTCCAACTTCAGCGGGGTCCAGGATCCGGCCCTCGATGCGCTCCTCGTGAAGGCCCGGGCGCCGGGGACAGAGGAGGTCCGGAAGGCCGCCTATGCGGCCCTCCAGGCGAAGCTGGCGGAGGGCACGTTCGTCCTCCCGATCGCCTTCCGGGACGTCCTCGTCGTGGTTCGAAACACGCTCACGGGACCCGTTTCCAGGCCGGTTGGGGGCCCCGGGGACCGATTCTGGGATGTGCTAACATGGCGCCTCGCCGACGGCCGGTGAACTCGTTTTCCGGTTTCGGAGATCCACGCCGAGGTGGCGAAATTGGCAGACGCGCTAGCTTCAGGAGCTAGTGCCCGCAAGGGCGTATGGGTTCAACTCCCTTCCTCGGTACCACCTCCTCGGTAACTCCCTCCCGGATCTCTCGACAGCTCGGCACAGCACCTGATGCCCAGGTGGCGGAATTGGTATACGCGTACGTTTGAGGGGCGTATGAGGCAACTCATCCGGGTTCAAGTCCCGGCCTGGGCACCACTCCCCGCCGCTGTTGCGGCCCCATCGCGGCGTTGTCGCCTGCGCTCCTCGCTCACGCGCGTTTGAGCGCGCTCGCTGCGGTGCTCGGCTCCGCCTTGCGCTGGAACCG
>JBEPVB010000044.1:0-17821 GCA_041691215.1 Chloroflexota bacterium | reverse complement strand
AAATGTCAAACTTGAGGCAGCCCAGCGCCTGTACGCCGTGGATGCAGGGCGCGGGGTGGGGCGCCGGCAGGCCGGTCTGGTCGTGGGCATGCCAGTTGGCGGCGGCCGGCGCGGCGGCCGCGGCCGCCGCGCCCCAGGCCATGGTTCCGAGACGCCATCGGACAAGGACGTCGGCCCCCCGAACCACGGTCCCGAGGACCGGCAGGTGTCCACCCCAGCGAACGAGGTCCACGAACCCGCGAAGGATCGCTCGCGATCCGCGGGCCGGCCCGGCTGTCGAGCGGGCCGCCGTCGAGCGACCTCCGCCGGCCTCGAGGAGGGCCCGGCGCCAGCCCCCGGGGACGGGCACCCGGACGATCGCGAACCCGTCGCGGGTCTCGTGGTCGGTCGTGAAGTCGTCAGGGCCCGATGGTCGCCCGACGACGGTCACGCGATGACCCGCAGCGGCGAGGGTCGCCGCCTCGCGAAGGACGCGAGCATCTCGACGGACATCGTTGAGGACGAACATCACCACCTGCGCCATCGCCGACCGCCGGTCTCGGCCGCTCAGGCGCCGGCCGGCGCACGGTCGAGCGCCGAGACGATGGCGTCCGCGGCACCCGCCGGCCGGAGGTTCAGCCCGGCCGCGCGTTTGCGGACCTCTTGCGGGGCTGTCGTGGGCGGCGCAAGCCGGGCGAGCTCGGCCGCCACGCGAGCGCCATCCAGCCCCACGACGACCATGCGCCCGGCCGAGGTTTCGACAACCTCGCTCCACTCCGTCGAGGATCGGAGGACGAGGCATGGAACGCCCAGCCAGGCGGCCTCGCGCTGGAGCCCGCCAGAGTCCGTGAGGATCGCGGCAGCATGCAGCTGGAGGGCCAGCGACGACCGGTAGCCCTGCGGCTCCACGATCACGACATCCGGCCCGCAGGTGATGCCGGCCGTCTCCATGGCGACCCGCGTTCCGGGATGGAGGGCCAGCACGACCGGTCGCCCGGGCGTGGACGCCGCGCCGAGGATCGAGGCCCAGCTCCGCATCGCGGCCGGCTCCCGGTTCTCCTGCCGATGGATGGTCGCAAGGAGGTATCGGCCGGGCTCCAAGCGCAGGCCGAGACGGTCCGCGATGTCCTGGAGAACGGCGGCTGCTCGAATGTCGGGGCTCATTCGCGCGGCGAGGTCCTGCATGAGATCGCCGACCAGGACGACCCCCTGGGTGATGCCCTCGGCGCGCAGGTTCACCACGGCCGCTGGGGTCGGCGCGAACGACCACGTCGAGAGGTGGTCGACGACGACCCGGTTGGCCTCCTCGGGCATGCCCCGGTCGAAGCTCCGCAGGCCGGCCTCGACATGCGCGACCGGGAGGCCGAGCTTGGCCGCAGCGAGCGCACCGGCCAGGGTCGAGTTCGTGTCTCCGTAGACGAGGACGGCGTCCGGCCGCTCGCGCATGAGGATGGGCTCAAGGCGGGTCAGCATCGCCGCGGTCTGCTCGGCGTGCGTACCGCCCCCGGCTCCGAGGGCGTGATCCGGCCGGGCCAGTCCGAGCTCGACGAAGAACGACCCGGCCAGCGAGTCATCCCAGTGCTGGCCGGTGTCGACGAACACCTCGTGGTGGCGGGCTCGAAGGGCCGGCTGGAGTGCGGCTGCCTTGATCAGCTGCGGGCGCGTACCGACAACGCTGACGATCTTCACCCGGACGTCAGCCCGGTCCGGGCACGCCGATGCCGCGATAGGCCACGCCGGCCGGCAGGGGCAGCCCCGACAAGCTGTTCCGGCCGTCGACCAGGATCGCGAGGTCGGGAAACCACGCGGCATCGATCCCCGCCCATTCGGCGCCGCCGGTCTGGGTGACGATGGCCCGGGCCCCGGATGCCGTGGCCCAGGCGTACGGCTTGACGCCGAGCGACCGGACCTCGTCTTCGGTCAGGAGGGGGTCATAGGCGAAGACGTCCGCGCCAAGCTCGCAGAGCCCCGCGATGAGCGGGATCGCCCGCGAGTAGGCGAGCTCCTTGACTCCTTGCCGGTAGGTCAACCCGAGGACGAGGACCGGCACGCCATCGAGTCCATCGAACGCCTCCCGAAGCGCCTCGATCGCGATGCCGATCTGCCCGTCGTTCACCTCGCGCGCCCGGGCCACCAGGGTGAGCTCGGGCGCCCTCGACAGGAGGAAGTGGGGGTAGACCGGGATACAGTGGCCACCGACGCCCAGACCGGGCTGATGGATGTGTGAATAGGGCTGGCTGTTGGCGGCCGCGATCACCTCGCGGATGTCGACGCCGACGCGATCGGCATAGGCCGCGAACTCGTTGGCCAAGGCGATGTTCACGTCGCGGTAGGTCGTGTCGGCCAGCTTCGAGAACTCGGCTGCCTCGGCCGAGCTCATGGCCACGATCTCCGCGTCCAGGACCCCCGCGTAGAACTGCGCCGCCCGATCGGTCGAAGCCGGCCCGAGTCCACCGACCAGCTTGGGGTACGAAGCGAGATTCCGCAGAACTGCCCCGGAATAGAGGCGCTCCGGCGAGAACGCGACGTGAAAGTCCGCATCGGCCGTGAGCCCGGATGCCGCTTCCAGGCGCGGCGCGTAGCGGCCCCGGGTGTCGCCCACCGGCAGGGTCGTCTCGAAGACGACGAGGCTGCCTCGATGAACACCGACGGCGATCGAATCGACGGCCGAATCCATGGAGCGGTAGTCGGGTTGCCGTGCCGCGTCGAGCATGACCGGGACGATCAGGACCACGACGTCGGCCTCGCCAGCGGCGGCCTGCCCGTCGGTTGTGGCCCGTAACCGTCCTGCCGCATGGGCCGCTGCGACGAGGTCCGCGACGCCCGGCTCCTCGCCGAGATGGGAGTGCCCTTCGTTGATCGCGGCAACGACCGATTCCTGGACATCCACGGCAATGACGTCCCAGCCGTGGCTGGCAAACTGGGCAGCCAGTGGCAGGCCCATCTTGCCGGCTCCAACCACGGCGACCGTCCCGGCTGTCCCGGCTTCGCCGGTCCACGGCGTGGCGCGGCGGGGCGGCAACTCGTGCCGGCAGACGTTGGGCGGCAGTACGATCGAGCCCCCCAGCAGGCTCGGGCTCGCAGAGGGCGAATGAACGATGGGCATGCAGTCGCAACCTAGAGGATCTGGGCCGAGGGCATCGCTGGCGCGCGATGATGGCCGTCCCTCCGATGCTACCGTATCGCCCGATGACCTCCCGGCCGATCGACCTCCTGGCCGTCGCGAGCTGGTATCCATCGACACTGGATCCGATCGCCGGGCGGTTCGTTGCCGATCAGCTCGAAGCACTCGCCGCCACGGGTCTCGTCCGCCCGGCGGTCGTGACGTTCGAACCCGCCGAGCTCGTCGGCGCCGGGGCCGTTCGGTCGCGGATCGCCGCCCTGGTGCGGGACCTGACCGCGACCACCAGCCGCGAGCGACCCGGGCTCTTCATCGCGCCGCCGGCCGGTGCCGGCGATGGGACGGCGTCGCTGCCGATCCCGGTCGCCCGGATGACGATTCCGAGCGGCCGGAATCCGGCGGCTGGAGCCCTTCACGGCGCGGTGGCCCGCGACGGCGCCATGGCCGCCCTCGCCGATCGGTTCGCGACCGGGCGGGAGACGGACATCCCGCGGCCGGACCTGATCCACGCCCATACCGTGTATCCCGACGGCGCGGGCGCGGCCACCCTTGCGGCCCGCCTCGGAGTGCCGCTGATCCTGACCGAGCACGCATCATTCGTCGCTCGACTCATCAGCGAGCCGGCGGTCCGAGCCCGCTATGAAGCCACGGTCGCCGCCGCGAACCGGCTCGTCGTGGTCAGCGAGGTGCTGGCTCGAGAGCTCGTGGCGGCCCTGCCGGGGGTCGGCCCCAAGGTCATGGTCATCCCGAACGCGATCTCGCTTGCCGCGTTCCCGCTGGTCGGGCGCGAGGGGCGCGTGCCCGATGAGCTGGTCTTCGTCGGCTATCGGAAGGCGACGAAAGGCATCGAGACGCTGCTCCGCGCCTTCGCGGTGGTCGCCGCCCGCCGGCCGGCAGCGACGCTGCGGCTGGTGGGCAGTGCCCCGACGGACGAGGTCGAGCGCACCTGGCATCGGCTCGCAGAGGAGCTCGGGATCCGAGCCCGGGTCCAGTTCGATCCGGCCGCCGATCGGGCCGCGGTCCAGGCCGCGCTCGCCCGCGCCTCACTGTTCGTGCACCCGAGCCCGCGTGAGACGTTCGGCGTGGTCGCGGTTGAGGCGCTCGCGACCGGGCTGCCCGTGGTTGCGGCTGACTCCGGCGGGGTCACCGAGATCTTGGGACCCGATCCGGACGCGCTCGGCAAGGTCGTCCCCCGCGACGACCACGTCGCCCTCGGGAACGCCATCGTCGATGCCCTGGAGCACATCGACCGGTACGACCCGGTCCGACTCCGGGCCGCGGTCGCGGGCCGGTTCGATGACGGGACCGTCGGCCGGCGGCTGGCCGACCTGTACGAGGAGACCCTCGCGGCGGCGCAGGTGCGCCGCGGCGATACTGCCGACCCGAACGCGAGATCGCCTCTGGCAGGTACGCGGCGAACATCGACGCCCAGGCGTGTTCTGGTTGCCATCGATCCCGCACGGGCCGCCGCCGTGGCGGACCTCGGGGAGCGCGTCCGGGCCGGGCTCGTCCTCGTGACCTCGACCGGCTTTCCAGACGGTGATAAGGCGGGCCTCGCCGGCGTCGTCGAGACGGACGTCCAGGGGCGCGTCCGCGCGCTCGCCGATGCCGCCACCCTCGGTCCGCCGACCACGGGTCTCCGGCGGCTCGGGCGGGCGATCCGACATCCGCTGGCGGTGGCCCGCCGACGCGGCTGGCTCCCGGGCCTGGAGCAGGTGGTGGAGCGCCGCGGCACGGCGGCGGTGAGATCCGCCGTCGAGATCGCCGGCGATGGCCGCACCGATGCCGTGGAGATCATCTGCATCGACGGTCTCGATCATCTCGCGGCCGCCCAGGTCCTTGGATCGCAGGCCGGTTGGCTCGGGCACGGCGGGCTCCGACGGCTCGGCGACGAGGGCTGAACGGCCCCACCACGGGCTGTCGCTCAGCGTGCCTCGCGCTCGAGGACCGCCGCCGCGATCCGATCGCCGACGATGCGCCAGTCGAATTCGCGCTCCGCGACATCCCGGGCCCGCTGCCCGAGCACGTGCAGCGCTGACTCGTCGGAAAGAAGCTCGACGATCGACGCAGCCAGATCCTCGGCCCGATCTCCGGACGCGACGCGGCCCACGCCTCGGTCGCGGACGATGGCCGCCGTCTCTGTTCGTGGCGTGACCACGAGCGGTCGGCCCGCCGCCAGGGAGTCGAAGAGCTTGACCGGCAGGGCGGCATCCATGTAGTCGTTCGGCGGGTGTGGGATGCACAGGACGGCGGCCGTCGCCAGCGTCTCGCCGAGCCGCTCATAGGGCACGGTCGAGATCTCCACCCAGGGCTGCCTCGCCACGGACAGCCGGAGGCCGGTGAGGTAGTCGTCGCTCCCTTCGCTCGTGGGTACCAGCCACATCCGCAGGATCAGGTCCGGAATCGCCGCTCGGGCGGCCGAGACCGCCTCCACGAGGAGCTCGAGGCCACGCCCCGGGGCGGCGCCAGACACAATCCCGACCGACGCTTGGTCGGGCCATGGACCGACGGCGATCCGATGCACGTCGGTGCCGTTGCCACCCACGATCACTCGGTCAAGGTCGAGCCCTGCCAGCTCGGCGAACGTTCCGGTAGGGGCCACCAGCCAGCGAAACGCGTCGATGTTGCGGCGCTGGCGGGCGGCCAGCTCGGCGAGCCAGCCCCGGGCTTGCGGGACACCGAGGGCGGATGCCTGCGCGACGGGATCGTCGTAGACGGCGACGACGGCCGGGTCGGTCACGGCAATCGCGGCGTCGAGGAGTCGATCGCGGAGCTTCTCGGAGGCGGCGAAGCGGGGTTTCCGGCCCCGATGCGGGAGCCGGTACAGGAGGGGGCCGGGCAGGGAGCCGAGGAGCGGCCCCCGGGCGGCCCGCCGGAGGAGGGTCGGATACCAACCCGTCTCGATGATCGTGGCCTGGGTCCGCTCGCCGAGCCGGGCGAAGATGTGCCGACGACGCAGCTCACCGCCCCAGCGCTGGTGCTGTCCCTCCCGGATGATCACCCAGGCCGGTGTCCCAAGGCCTCGCCGGCCCTGCGCGTCGCTCACCCGGGGGTCGCAACCGAGAGCCGGGCCGCCAGGCCGTCGAGCTCCACGATTCGGCGGTCGGCGGCGGATTCGATCAGGGCCCTGGCAACGGCGACAGCCCAGCAGCCATCCTCGGCATCGATCTCCGGGCGGCCTCCGTCGCGGACGACGTCGAGGAATGCCTCGAGCTCGAGGGCCAGGGGCTCGCCGGTCGGGACCGGCAGCTCGGCGACGTCGCCTTCGTAGGTCGGCGCGTAGCCGCCGATGAGGTGGGGGTTGGTGGTGTCGGTGGCCTTGGTGAAGGTCAGGCGCTGGGTCAGGTAGTCGAGCTCGAACATGCCCTCCTCTCCGAGCACTACCAGCTGACGGCGCTTGGCGGGGGTCAACCAGTCAACGTCGAGCTGGGCCACGACGCCCGACGGGAAATGAAGCAATCCGAACAGGAGATCCTCATGAACCGCATGGATTCGCTGGGCCGTCTCGGCGTGGACCCGGATGGGCCGCTCCCGAGCGATCCACGAGCAGATGTCGACATCGTGGGTGGCAAGGTCCACGGTCACCCCGACGTCGCGGATCCGGGCTGGAAAGGGGCCGGCCCGGCGGGACGTGATCGCGAAGACCGTCGACAGCCAGCCGGCCCCGAGGAGCCGGCCGAGCTCACGCACGGCGGGATTGAACCGCTCGACGTGCCCGACCTGGACCGGGACGCCGGTGGAACGGGAGGCGGCCACGATCTCGAGCGCCGCCTCGACCGTCGGCGCCAGCGGCTTCTCGACGAGGACGGCGATGCCGCGCCCGATCGCGGCCAGGGCGAGCGGCAGGTGGGCGTTCGTCGGCGCGGCGATGACGATCGCGTCGAGATCGGCCTCGGCGATCATCGTCAGGGGCTCCGAGAAGCCCGTGGCACCGGACGCCTCGGCGGCCGCCGCGAGGGCTGTCGGGACGGGATCCGCGACCGCGACCAGGCGCGCCCCGGGGTTCGCCCCGATCACCCGGAGATGGTTACGGCCCATCGAGCCGAGACCGGCCAGCCCGACCCGGACCTCGCGGTCGCCGGCCGGGTGCCAGAAGGCCGTCATGCCGGGGCGCCGACCCCGGCGTGGGCGAGGACGGCGCCGCGGACGACCTCGATGACCGTCGCCTGGTCCTCGGGCGTCATGGCCACGTACATCGGCAGGGCCATCGTCTCGTCGGCGATGCGATCGGTGACCGGCAGGGCGGCGTGGAGGCCACGCTCCTGGATGTACGCCTGGCGATGGACCGGCAGCGGGTAGTAGATGTCGGCCCCGACCCCGCCATCCTTGACGGCGGCGATGATCGCGTCCCGGGCTGGCCCGACTTCGAGCGTGTACTGGTGGTAGACGTGGGTCCGGCCGTCGGGCACGACCGGCGTACGCACCGGGAGGCTTTCGAACGCCGTGTCGTAGGCGGCGGCGATCGCCTGGCGGCGGGCCGTGCTCCGCTCCAGCTTCGCGAGCTGGACGAGGCCGATGGCCGCATTGATATCGGTCATCCGGTAGTTGTAGCCGAGCATCTCGAACTGGTAGCGGGTCCGCATGCCCTGGTTGCGGTAGAGGCGGAGGCGATCGGCGAGGGCGTCGTCGTTGGTGGTGATGAAGCCGCCTTCGCCGGTTGTCATGTTCTTGGTGGCATAGAGGCTGAAGGCGCCGTGGCCGAAGCTGCCCGCCCGCCGGCCGCGGAAGGTCGCGCCGTGAGCCTGGCAGGCATCCTCGACGACGACCAGGCCGTGCCGGTCGGCGATGGCCTGGATCATGTCCATATCGGCAACGAGGCCGAACAGGTGGACCGGCATGATCGCCCGGGTCCGGGGCGTGATCGCTGCCTCGATCCGCTTGGCATCGATGAGGTACGTGTCGGGCTCGATGTCGACGAAGATCGGCATGGCACCGGTGGCCAGGATGGCGTTGGCCGTCGCGGCGAAGGTATGGGAGACCGTTATCACCTCGTCGCCATGACCGATCCCGAGCTGATCGAGGACGGCCATGAGGGCGAGCGTCCCGTTGGCAACTGCAATCGTGTGGCGTACTCCGCAGAACTCGGACCAGGCGGCCTCGAGGGCCTTGACCCGCGGGCCCTGGGCCACGATTCCCGATCGGATGACCTCGGCGACGGCGTCGATCTCTTCCTGGCCGAGATCGGGGCGGGCAATCGGGATCATGCGGGCACTCCTGGTTGGGACCGGGGCTGCTCCTGCAGGCCCTCGGCATCGGGTACGTAGAGGTAGGTCCGTCCGCAGCTCGGACAGTGGCTCTCGGGATGGGTGCTGTAGGTCGGCGGCTTCGCCGCTGCGGGGTTGCCATCATCGTCGAGGAGCCGGACCCCGCAGGCGCAGACCCATCCGATCCGCCGAGCCGGGCTGCCCACGACGAGGGCGTGCGGCGGCACGTCGCGAGTGACCACGGCGCCGGCTCCGACGGTCGCGAAGCGGCCGATCTCGATGCCGGCCACGACCACGGCCCCGGCCCCGATCGACGACCCGTAGCGGAGGGTGATCGGGCTGACCGTCCAGTTCTCGGCTCGGGCCAGTTCGCCCGCGGAGGTGATCGCCCGCGGGTAGCGGTCATTGGTCAGGATGGCTCCGGGGCCGATGAAGACGCCGTCCTCGACGGTCACGCCGTGGTAGATCAGGGCCGCGTTCTGGATCTTGACCCGATCCCCGATGACCACGCCTTCGTCGACGAAGGCGTCGCGCCCGATCACGCACTCGGTGCCGATCCGGGCCCCGCTACGGACCTGGGCCCGGTGCCAGATGCTGGTCTCCGCGCCAACGATGACGTCGGCTTCCAGGTCGGCGCTGGGATGGACACGCGCGGAGGGATCGATCACGAGGGTCTCGCCAGGCTCCAGCTGCGGGCCCGAGGCTCGCGCATGGGCGGCGCGACGTCCCTCGGATCGCCCGGCGGCCAGGCCGGGTCGTGGGTTCGGAGTATAGCCGAGGCCGCTGCTAGTCCCGCCGCCGGGCCCGTCCCATGAGGCCGGCCAGGATCCCGAACGCCGCGCCGAAGGCCACGGCGCCGCGCCAATCGAGCAGGACCTTGACCTCGCCGCTGACCCGCTGGGCCACCAGGAAGACGACGGCCGAGGGACGCGTGACGGTCACCTCCCGGGCGACGAGCGTCCGCACGAACGCCTGATCGAGATGGGCGTCGCCGGCCAGGACCGTGCCGGCCATGCCCTGCGAGACGATCACGTCGCCGCCGAGCGCGACGCCGACCGCGCCCATGTGGACCTCCACGCGGTCCGCCTTGGCGGCCCCGATCGCGCCCTGCGTCACCGAAACGGTCGTGGCGTCCACCCGGCCGACGGCGCCCTGGTGGACCTCGACGGCATCGGCCTCGATCCAGGAGCCGTCTTCGTCGATGTCCGGCAGGACGGTCAGCCGGCCGGTCGAGTCGCCGCCCGATTCCCCGGCTGTGGCCGCCGCTGCCCCGGCCGCGAGCGCCTCGGCGGGCAGGCCGGGCGGGGCATCGGGTGCTGCCGCGATGCGCCGCCGCGGCGGGCGCTTCGGCCCGTTCCCGGACCCCGAGGCCGGAGTCGGGCCCGAGGCCGGCGGAGCGTCGTCGGAATCGTTGGTCGTCATCGCGGGAACCTCGTCGAGCATCGCGCGGAGGGCGCTCGGCTATTCTGCGCCGGGCGCGACGCACCAGCCATCAGCGGGGAGCACGATGACCGAAGCCGGACCAGGAGCGTCCCACCGTCGTGTCCCGGCGCCGTTTCTGATCGTGGCGCTCGCCGTCGTCGCGATCGCCGTCGGCGTCGGCGGCGGGTTCCTCATGGCGGCCGCGACGGGGCCGGCTGGAACATCGGAGCCCTCGGGGACGGCTTTCGCGATCGCCCCTGGGACTTCGCCGACGGCCGGTATTGCGACCCCGCCACCGTCACCGAGCCCGACGCCGGAGCCGACGCCGGAACCCACCCCGATCCTGGTTCCGGCTCCGCTGACCGGCCTGCCGGTCGGCCAGCCGGCGACCGTGCAGCACCCCATCGCGATCATGGTCGACGACCAGAAGGATGCGCGTCCGCAGGCCGGCTTCAACGCAGCCGACGTCGTCTGGCAGGCGCCGGCCGAGGGCGGCATCCCCCGCTACATGCTCATCTTCCAGTCGCGACTCCCGACCTCGGTCGGGCCGATCAGGAGCGCCCGGCAGTACTACATCGAATGGGCAGCCGAGTGGCGGGCGATCTACGCCCACATCGGAGGCTCCGGGCAGGCCCAGCGGACGCTGGCGGCCGAGGGCCGCGGCCAGCTGGTCTTCAACGCCGATGGCTTCCGCTTCGACGGCAGCGACATGTATCGGGTCTCGAACCGGCCGGCGCCCCACAACCTCTTCTCCGACGCCAAGCACCTCCGCTCGATGGAGGCTGCGATCGGGGCGAAGGATGGCCCCCTGACCCCGGTCTGGGCGTTCGGCGCTCCGCTGGATGCCGACGCGCGCCCGGTGGGGACGACGATAACGATCCACTACCCCTACGAGACGATCACCTACCGCTACGACCCGCCGACGAACACCTATCTCCGCTACATCGACCGGGCCAAGGCGCCCCAGGTCGACGCGGCCGACGGCAAGGTCGTTGCGCCCGTGAACGTGGTCATACTCCGGATGCGCTTCGGGCCGCTCAACGACGGCCATCCGGAGAAGAAGCGCCTCGAGGCCTCGGACGTGGGCTCAGGCGAGGCGATCATCTCCTCGAACGGACACGTGATCCGGGGCAAGTGGAAGAAGGCCTCGATCACGGCGCCGACGCTCCTCTTCGATGCGGCGGGCAAGGCCCTGACGCTGACCGCCGGCCAGACCTTCGTCCAGGTGATCCCCCTCACCTACGCCTTCGAGATCCACCGCGGCGCCGTGCCGGACATCGGCAGGCAGAGCTAGCGGGCGGGGTCGTCGTGGAGGTTGAGCGGCCCGTCCGGCGCGCGCTGCTCGCCCGGTCAGCCGCCCGCGGCCCTCGCAGCAAGGCTCGCCACGGCGGCCGAGACGACGGCCGGCGCGCCGAGGATGACGATCCGGGCGGGCTTGAGGCGGGCCAGCTCGGCGGCCGTGGCCGGGGGCAGGGTCGAGCCCACCAGGAGGAGCGGGCCGCCGGTCACGCCGGCCGCCGCGGCGCCGGCCAGGGCGTCGGGGAAGTTGAGCCCGGTGGCGAGGTAGACGACGGGCACGCCGGGCTTGAACGTCGCGGCGCTGATGGCCGCGGCCGTGGCATAGCGATCGGCGCCCGAGAGCCGGGTCACGGTGCCGGGGGTGTAGGTCTTGGCCTTCGTGGCCACGGCGGCCGAGACGACGGCCGGCGCGCCGAGGATGACGATCCGGGCGGGCTTGAGGCGGGCCAGCTCGGCGGCCGTGGCCGGGGGCAGGGTCGAGCCCACCAGGAGGAGCGGGCCGCCGGTCACGCCGGCCGCCGCGGCGCCGGCCAGGGCGTCGGGGAAGTTGAGCCCGGTGGCGAGGTAGACGACGGGCACGCCGGGCTTGAACGTCGCGGCGCTGATGGCCGCGGCCGTGGCATAGCGATCGGCGCCCGAGAGCCGGGTCACCGGCAGGTGATCGACCGTGACCCCGAAGGCCGCCAGCTGGCTCGCCGAGATGGGCTTGGCAGAGGGAGCGTTGTAGGTCGCGCCGCCGCTCGTTCCGACGAGCTGCAACACGTAGGTCGCATCGGCAACGGCGACGCCGTTGACCTTGGCGTCCCAATAGAACGCGTGGGCACCGGCGCCGGTGGCCGTGATCGTCCGCGTACCCACCAGGACGCCGTCGGAGCGCCAGACCCTCAGCACGAGCGAGTCGAGGGCGCCGTCAGCGGTCCATACGACCTTGATCGAGTCCGTCAGGCCATCGCCGTTGGGGGTGACGAGGCGGGTCCCGCCCGGGGCGACCGCGTAGCCGTGGAGCAGGGCCGAGACGCCGGTGGCGTTGATCGGGCGCCGGGCCTGAACGTACGTGCTGCTCGGCGAGCCGACCGCAACCCACAGGCCGCTCTGGACCTCGGCGACCGGCGACCACTCATGGATCGGACCGGTCACTTCGTACCATGTGTAGCCATCGACGACGACCGGCCCGCCGGTCAGGGCCAGCGAGTCGCCGGTGTTCACGGTCGCCACGATGGCGGGCGCGGTTCCGGCCGCGGCCCGCAGCTTCAGCCCGTCGACGGTCACGATCCCGAAGCCGCCAACCGTCAGGGAGGGGCTGGCCGAGGTTGATGTCACGCCCCAGGCGGAGACGTTGCCGTGGCTGTCGTGGCCGCGAACCCGGAAGGCATAGGCGTGGCCGTTCGCGCCGAGGTAGATCGCGCTTGCCGCCTTGGTGCCTGTCAGGAAGCTCGTCCAGGGCCCGCCGTCGGTCGCGGCCTGGACGTCGTAGGACACGATGGAGCTGTCGTCGTGGCCGATCCAGTGGACCTCGAAGCCGGCGTCGTGCTGGGTCGTCGAGAGGGCGCTGATGCCCACCGCCGGCGGCGTGGTGTCGTGGAGGAACTTGTCGGCGAGCGCCCGGTAGAGCTCCGGCCGGGTGCCGTCGTAACCGAGGGCCCAGATCCCGGCCCCGCGGAGAGCCGTTCGATTGACGAGGTCGTAGCGGAGCTTGAGCGACGTCGCGTCGTCGTAGTAAAGCTGCCGCCAGGCGGTCACGCAGCCGTAGGTCGTCGTGCAGGTCTGCTTCTGGTACTCCGTCCAGGGCGCCTGTTCGACGCTGTCGTACAGGCGGCCGTACTGGGCTGCCAGGCCGACCGCGGTGTCGTACACGGCGGTGACCGAGCTGCCGTACTTCGTGCCTGAGATGTTGGTGGCATGGACAGCCGCCGAATCCGTCGACCACGCCCGTCCGTAGTACGGCACGCCGAGGATCAGCTTCGACGGGGAGACCCGCGCGGCATACGCGGCAACGGTGTCGGTGAGGTCGTAGGGCGGGCCGCTGAGCGGGCTGATCGAGCCGGTGTGGGGGGTCGAGGACCCTCGATAGTCGTAGCCCATGATGAAGATCGCGTCGGCCCCACCCGGGGCCGTCGCCGCCTCGAGCGGGTAGTTGCCGATGTAGCCGGTCGTGTCGAAGGTCAGCTGATAGCCGGCGTGGATGGCGTCGAGGTCGGCGCGGAGGGTTCGGACAAAGGCCGTGAACGCATCCGCGTAGCCCGAGACGATCGGCTCGAAGTCCAGGTTGACGCCGTCCGCACCACGCTCGGAGACGGCGGCCACGATCTGCTTTGCCAGGTTGGCCCGGGCGGTGGCGCTGCCGAGGAGGGCAGCCTGGGTGGCAGCCTGCCCGCTCCCCCAGGCGAAGACCGAGATGGTCAGGACCACCCGGGTCCCGTGCTGGTGGGCCGCGTTGAGGACCGAGGTCATGCGGGAGCTGGTCCAGCCGCCCCAGCCGGTCGTCACGCTGCCGCTCGAGGTCTGCTTGAGGAGGTTGCCGTACTGGTCGGCCCCGACGCTGAAGTAGGCAACGGTCGAGAGGACAGACCAGTCGAGGGTGGTCGACGAATCGGAGACCTCCCAGTACGGCAGGAACCCGAAGACCTCACGCCGAAGGCCGTTCGGCGTGACCACCGCCTGGGGATTGCCCGACTCGGCCGTCGTCGCGGGGATGGCCTCGTAGCTCGTCGAGCTGGCGCTGAGGCTCGGACCCGACGGGCCATCCACGGGGGCGAGATTGCCGGTCGCCGGCCCGTCGTGACGGGGCGGCTCCGCGCCAGCCCAGACCGAGCCATTGGGCATGGCCGCCAGGGTCGATCCGGTCGCCCGACCGGCCGGCAATCCGGTCGGCCGGCCGCCGTCGACGGTCCAGGCATCGGACGCCCGCGGGCGGAAGCCGATCGAGACGCGATCGCCGGGGGTGAACGTCAGCTGATCGCCCCCATGGGCGAGGCTGTCGAGATACTGGATCGAGGGGCCGCCGAGCTCGCCACCGGCGAGAGCAGCGTCGGGCGCAGGAGCGGCGGCGGGGCCGAGGGTTTCGGTGTGCGGCGCTGGCCCATCGGCCCCGGGCAGCGTCCCGTCCGCGCCAGCCGCGGCCAGCCGGCGATCGGATGCGGGCCGCGCGCTCGCAGTGAGCGGCATGACCGCCGGTGCCAGGAGGAACGCGAGTGCCAGCAGGCGGATCGCAGTTCGGGCCGGGCGGCGGCGGGTGATCGTCAAGCGGGGCTCCTCAACCTCGACGCCCGAAGATGGATGCGCAGGGCCACGATTCGGGTTGGTCGGACGACGACCGTAGGCTCGGACCGGCCGGCATCCAAGCCTGACGATGGTCATGTCCCGGGTGGTACCGAGCGGTCCGGTGGGGTCGGGTGGCGTCGGTCGTCGAGCCCCTCGCCGCTCGTGGCGCCCGCTCGGCGAGCCGGCGGCCGGTCGCCCTAGGAGGCGATGTTGCCCTTCATGGCCAGCAGGACCGACTGGGACACGACGCTCGTGCCACCCAGGATGATGATCTTGGCGGGCTTGAGACGGGTGAGCTCGGCGGCCGTCGCGGCCGGGATCGTCGTCCCGGGCACGGTCAGGAGGGGACCGCCGGCCTTGCCCGCAGCGGCGGCGCCGGCGAGCGCGTCGGCAAAGCCGAGGCCCGTGGCGATGTAGGCGACCGGCACACCGGGGGCGTAGGTCGCCTTGCTGATGGCGGCCGCGGTCGCATAGCGATCCGCGCCCGAGAGGCGGGCGATGATCCCGTTGGTGTAGCCGCGCATGGCGGCCATGACGCCGTTCGACACGACGCTCGTGCCACCCAGGATGATGATCTTGGCGGGCTTGAGACGGGTGAGCTCGGCGGCCGTCGCGGCCGGGATCGTCGTCCCGGGCACGGTCAGGAGGGGACCGCCGGCCTTGCCCGCAGCGGCGGCGCCGGCGAGCGCGTCGGCAAAGCCGAGGCCCGTGGCGATGTAGGCGACCGGCACACCGGGGGCGTAGGTCGCCTTGCTGATGGCGGCCGCGGTCGCATAGCGATCCGCGCCCGAGAGGCGAGTCGGCAACTTGGACGAATCGATGGCGAGGGTCTCGATGCTCGAGAAGGGGGTGTTCCCCCATTCGTCGTGGGCATCAAGGCTCAGGGCGTAGGTGCCGTTCGGCACGACCGCGCCGCTGACCTCGGCATCCCACTTGAGGACAGCCGTGCCACCCGACCCGGCGGCCGACCAGACCTGGTGGCCACCGCCGTCGCGGATGGAAGCCGACCAGGTAACGGATTCGGAGAAACGGACGGCGAGATTCATGGTGTCGGTGATTCCATCGCCGTTCGGGGAGATGGTCCGCGAACCATCCAGGCTCCAGAGCTGGGGCCCGGTCGAGTCCTGGGGCGCCAGGGCCGGCGCGGAGGTCCAGCCCTCGGCGGACCCATCCATGGCTCGGATGTAGGCGGCCGGAGGCGGGCTGGCCCCGACGACCAGCGATGAGCCGCCGGTCGAAAGGTCCTCGACCCGGACGTTGGTCCCGGCGGCGAGCGAGCCGTTGCCGGAGGTCATCGCAGCGTCGTTGTAGAGGTTCGCCCCGCCGGCGGGCACGGTTGCCGCGCCGGGCGACTGGAGGGTGGCCGGGGCCGTGTCCGTGGGCACGAAGGGCACGCCCGTGACGTCCTCGGTCCGGATGCCGGGGTTGCCGACGAGCGAGCGGTAGTAGCCGCCCGAGGGCTGGTCGGGATCCATGAAGACCGAGTAGGCGCCGTTGCGCATCGACTGGAACGAGAACTCGTTGTCGTTGTAGTCGGACTGGTTGCGCCACACGTCGACGACTGACTGGTGGGTCGTGAACAGGTCCCGGATCAGGCCGTTGATGCTGCCGTGGCCCTCGGCGATGACGGCCCGGGCGCCGGCCTTGATGAAGCCCTGGCCGTAGTTGTCGGCCCGCTGCTCCGCCACGCTCAGCGTCGGGGCGGCGTTCTGGGGCTCCGAGTTGCCCGAGGCGTAGCAGAGGTGGTTCAGGAGAACGACCGCGTTGGGGGCCATCGAGACCGTGGCCAGGGAGGGCTCGCCGTAGTACTTGGTGTTGCTGTCCCCGTTGCCAGCCGTCGCGTTCAGCCCCAGGCCGTCCTTGGTGGAGTAGCTCGGGTCATAGGTGTAGGGGCTGGGCCAGCCATTGCCATGGCCGAGGTAGATGACGATGCTCGCGCCCGTCATGGCGGCCTTGGCCGCAGCCCAGGTGGCGTTCGGGCTGTAGACCTTGATCACGTTCGAGGAGTAAAGGATCGCGGTCGCGTAGGCCGAGTCGGCGATGTCCCGGTAGTGGGACGTCTCGGAGCCGGTGGCGCCGACGATCAGGGCAACCTTGGCATGCGACAGGGCGGTCGAGGTGGAAGCGGAGGTGACGAGGCTCGCGGTCGGCGCTGCGCTCGCCGAAACGGGCGCGGCCGCCACCATTCCGGCGAGCAGCGTGAGCAGGAGCAGGCGGGTGAACTGCGGCAACGAGTGAGCTCCGATCGGACCCATGCGGGCCTGGGGGATCTGGTGCTCCTAGCCTCCCCTGCGGGCGCTCGACACTCAATCGCTTAGGGGTACCAGCGGCCATGGCCCCATCGTCTGCCGGCGCGGTGAGGTCCGGCGTGGTGCGGGGCGATGCGGGTCCCAGCGGGGTGGTGCGCCGGCGCGGGCACGTTCTGCGCCCGATCCGTCGGGGCGGTCAGCGGGTGGGGTTGGGGCTTGCCTCGATACACGGCTGCTCGCCGGCCGGAATCGTGCCATCCGCGTTCGGCTTGCAGTTCTGGGGCTGGTCGCCGGGCGCCGGCAAACCACCCTGGTAGTCAAGGACGACGAGCGCGAACTCGATGTGCTCGAGGTCCGCCGCCGGCTCCAGGAAGGCGGTCTGGACGACCTCGTTGGCGTCCCGCCGGACGTCGATGACGCTGCCGATGACGAGCCCCTTCGGGTAGGGCGAACGGACCCCGCCGGCGAGCTCGATACCGGCCGTCAGGACTTCCTCGCCAAGCGTGACCGTCGCCGCGGCATCGATGTTGGTCATGAGGAGGCTGCCCGGCAGCTGGCCGGTCACCTCCCCGGTGGCGACGCTCGTAAGGAGCTGGCCGATGACCGTGGATCCCGGATCGCTGATGAGCTGGACCGTCGAGGACGTGGCCCCGGCATCGACGACGCGCCCGACCAGCGCCCCGCCACTGGAGATCACGACGTCGCCGACGCGGATCCCATCGGACACGCCGCGATCGAGCACGACGCGCTGCTGGACCTCGGAGGAATCCCGGGCGATGACGGCGGCCGCGGCCGTCTCGTACTCGAAGCCATTCCGAAGCTGGAGAAGGCCGGTCAGGACCTGGTTCTGGCGCTTGATCTCATCGGCCTGCTGTGATTGCTCCCTGATCCGCTCGTTCTCGGCCCGGAGCGTCTCGTTCTCCAGGCGCAGCTGGTCGATCTCGCCGATGGCCGTCGCGATGGAGCTCAGGCCGTGGCCGAAACCGTCGAGGGCGGACCGAACGGGGCGGAAGGCAAAGCCGATGCCGTGCTGGAGGTCGACGATGAGGGGATTGGCGGACACGGCCAGCATGACAAGGGTCGCCGCGAGCACGCCCACGTAGCCGATCGCGCGTCGGCGGGTGGCCCTGGTGGCGAAGACGGCGCTCATCACATGCTCCCGAGTCGCGTGCTCAGCTCAAGGTAGCCGCTCTGCCCTCCGAGGGCGGAGGCGACAGCCCTGCGTGCCACCCGGCCGAGGATGGCGACGGCCCGTGCGAGCCACCCGGCCGAGGATGCGGGCCGTC
>JBEPVB010000043.1:0-18067 GCA_041691215.1 Chloroflexota bacterium | reverse complement strand
GGTGAAGCGGGTGAGGGCGTCCATCGGCCCGCCATCGCGGCCGATCTTGCTGTCGAGCATGCCCCTTCGCGCCCCGGGCCCTAAGCTCGCGTCAGGGAAGACCTGGTGGGTCGAGGCAGATGGCGTCGGGCGAGAAGCCCATGACGCCCTCGACCGCGGAGGGATCGGCGATGGTCCATGCCATCAGCTGCAGGCCCGCCTCCCGGACGATGGCAACCATCGGTTGCGTCAGCGCCGGCCATTCGATCGCGACCCCGCGGCAGCCCAGGGCCAGGGCCGTCTCGACCACCGTGCGATCGAGCCGGTCGTGGAGCAGCCACGTCGGCCAGCCCGGCGCCAGGCCGTGGATTGCCGCGATCGCGTCGGGCAGGAACGATGAGATGACAGCGCTTCGGGGCGGGTCCCCGCGAACCTTGGCGAGGACCTCGACGACCCTGTTGGCCACGTTCTCCTTGAGTTCGACGTCCACCACGAAGGAACGCGGCAGGACCTCAAGGACGGCAGCGAGGTCCGGCACTCCCAGGATCGCCAGCTCCGGGGCCGTGAGGCCGGCGACCTCGCGCTCGACACCCTGCACCCGGCGCAGGTCCGCATCGTGGATGACGACCGGCGTCCCGTCGGCGGCAGCGCGAACATCGAACTCGACCCCGTCGACGCCCGGCCGGTGCGCGGCGGCGATGAATGCCTCGAGGCTGTTCTCGGCCGCGTTCGTCCAGTCACCGCGATGGGCGAGGATCAACGGCCCGCGGGAGGGACCTGGAACGTTGGGGTGAGCCGCCGTCAACGAAGGACCAGGCGTGCGGTCACCGGAGGTCCGGGTTGGGCAGCAGGATCTCGTCGATCGAGCGGACGAGGTCCCAGTACGAGCCGATGAACGCCCGCAGCGTGCGAACCGTCGCGCCGAAGGAGTCGAACTCCTCGATCGTCATGCCATCGGGCTCATACGCTCGCCGGAAGTCCGGGATCTCACTGACCAGCTGCTCGAGGTAGGCCGGCGGGACGGGCTCGTCGAATCGCGCCCGCAGCTCGCCGGTCGTGGCGTTGAACCGACGCTGCCACTGATGGGGCATCGTCAGGGTGACGTCGCCGCCGATCAGCTCTGTCCAGTGGAGAAGATGCCGGTAGGCAGCCGCGAGCGGGCGCGTGCGCCAGCCCTGCTCCCGAAAGATGGCGGCGACCCGCTTGAAGGCGGCGATGCCGGCCCAGTTCGGGGCGGCTGGGTCGATGGCGACGTCGTCCCGTTCCACGATGACCTTCAGCCAGTCATCGAGGCGCCCGATCATCACGGTGCAGACCGGGCTCATCGAAGCGGTGTCCTGGCCGGCGGCTTCCCGACGGGTCAGGCCCCGTTCGACGGCACCTCCTACCGCCAGCGCCTGGGGGACGGTGAACGACACCGTCGCGTTGATGGAGATGCCCAGGAAGGTCGCCTCCTCGATGGCGACCAGCCCCGCGGCCGTGGCCGGGAACTTGACCTGCATGTTCGGCCCGAGCCCGGCGAAGCGGCGGCCCTGCTCGAGCATGCGCTGGGCGTCCCGGTAGAGGGTCGGGTCGGTCTGGATCGAGAGGCGGCCCAGACGCCCGTTCGTTCGTCGGTGGACCGGCTCGAGGATGGCCGCTCCGCGGGTTGCCATCTCCTCGACCACCTGCCAGGTGATGTCGATGTCGGTCGCGGTGGGACGTTCGGCGGCAATCTGCCTGATTCGGGGGACCCAGATGTCGAGCTCCTTCTTCAGGACCTCGCCCACGATCGTTGGATTGGACGTGGCGCCCACCGCGCCACGGGCGACCGCGTAGTCGAGCTCGGCCAGGGCGCAGGAATCGTTCCAGTACTCGGTCGGCGTGGTCCGCGCCATCCTGGCCAGCGGGCTGTCCTCGGCGCCGCTCACTGGGCCGGCCTCGGGGGAACTATCAGCGCGGGCCGGCATCGGGACTCCAATCCATCAGCCAATCGTGGTCGGGATCGAGGGTGAACCGCCATTCGCGGACGGGGCCCGCCATCACGTTGAGGTAGTAGCAGTCGTAGCCCGCCGGTGCACCGACAGGATGGTAGCCACGCGGGACGAGGACAGCCTCGCCGTCCATCGGGGTCAGGGCGTCGTCGAGCGTCCGGTCGGCCGTGTAGACCCGCTGGAAGGCGAAGCCCTGCGGACGCCGGAACCGGTAGTAGTAGAGCTCCTCGAGCTGGCGCTCCCGGGGCGGGGCGTCGATATCGTGCTTGTGGGGTGGATAGCTGGACCAGTTTCCCCCCGGGGTGAGCACCTCGACCAGGATCAGCCGGCCGGCCCGGACCTCGGGCGGCAGGAGGTGGCGGACGGTCCGCGCCGTCTGGCCGGCGCCGCGCGCCTCGACCCGCATCGTGGCCGGCTCGATGAGCCGCGTCTCCCGGATCGCACCTCCGGGCGCGGCGGCCAGCGCGACCTTCGCTGGTCCGAGCGCCGTGACCTCGATCCGCCGGCCGGGCTCCACGAGGAGGACCGGTGGCGGCATCGACTCGAACACGGACGCCCGGCCGCCGAGCTCCCCGAACGCCCGGTCGCCGGCAGTGATCCGGACCGACCCTTCGAGGACGACGATTCCGACCTCCTGATCGTCGCTCGGACGGGCGATCGACCCTCCGGCCTCGAGGCTGTGGGCCGAGAACGAGATCCAGCGCCAGCCGCTGCCGCCGAGGTCGGCCGGTTCCGTGGCCGGGTCGATCCGGATCGTGGTTCCATCGGGCCCCGGCGAGGTCGCCCGACGATGCAGCCTGCTCATTCGCGTATCAGAGGAAACGCCGCTCGGTGGCGACATGGTCCACGTACGCCTTCCGCGCGTCGCGGACGGATTCCGAGGTCGAGACCTCGGCGATCGGCACGTCCCACCAGGCCTCGTAGCCCGGAACGGCCACGCTCGGATCGACCTCCGTGACGATGACCGTGGTGCGGGGGCTCGTGCGGGCAGTTGCGAGCGCGGCCGCCAGGGCCTCCGGGTCGGCCGCGACGATGGCGTCGGCCCCGAGGCTTCGGGCGTTGGCTGCAAAGTCGAGCGGCAGGGTATCGCCCGAATAGTCGCCGGTCTCCGGATCGCGTCGCCGGAAGGTGTTGAAGCGGTTGTGGCCACCGCTCGCCCGGGACAGGTTGTCGATCGACTGGAAGGCGTGGTTCTCGAGCAGGACGATCGTGAGCTTGAGGCCCTCCTGGACGGCCGTCGCGATCTCGCTCGAGAGCATCAGGTACGACCCGTCGCCGACCATGACGTAGACCTCGCGTTCGGGCGCGGCCAGCCTGACCCCGAGACCGCCGGCGATCTCGTAGCCCATGGTCGAGTAGCCGTACTCGAGGTGATAGGAACCGGGCGTTCCCGCGCGCCACAGCTTGTGGAGGTCGCCGGGCAGGCTGCCGGCCGCACAGACCACGGTGCCGTCGGCACCCGCAGCCTCCATGACCAGCCGGATCGCCTCGGGCTGCGACACGCGGCCGGGGCTCCCGAGGTGGAGGACCCGGTCGACCTCGGCGTTCCATTCCGTGCGAAGCCGGTCGACCAGGGCGCGCCGCTCGGGCTCGACGCCGGCCCAGGCGCGGGCCTCGAGGGCGGCCGACAGGTCCTCGAGGCCGGCCCGCGCGTCTGCGACGAGCGGCAAGGCGGCAGCCTTGGCCGCGTCGAGCTCGGCGACGTTGAGGGCCACGAACCGGACGCCCGGATCCTGGAAGGCCGTCCAGCTTGCCGTCGTGAAGTCGCTGAGGCGCGTGCCGATCGCGAGGACGAGGTCGGCGTCACGGGCGAGGCGGTTGGCGGCTGAGCCGCCGGTGGCGCCGATGGGGCCCACCTGGAAGTGGTGGTCCCAGGCAAGGGAGCCCTTGCCCGCCTGCGTCTCCGCGACCGGCAGCCCGAAGCGCTCCACGAAGCGTTCGAGGGCCTCGCTGGCGTCGCTGTACAGGAGACCGCCCCCGACGACGATCAGCGGACGCCGGCTGGCGGCGATCGCCTCGGCGGCCCGCTCGAGGGCCGCCTGGTCGGCCCGCGCCCGGGCGACGTGGTGGACCCGCGACTCGAAGAGCGCGACCGGGAAGTCGAAGGCCTCCGCCTGGACGTCCTGGGGGAGGGCGAGGGTCACGGCTCCGGTCTCGGCCGGCGACGTCAGGACCCGCATCGCCGCCGGGAGCGCGCTGATGAGCTGCTCGGGCCGGTTGATGCGATCCCAGTACCGCGAGACCGGGCGGAGCGCGTCGTTGACCGAGACATCCTCGCTGTCCGCCCGCTCGAGCTGCTGGAGCACCGGTGCCACCCGCCGGCTGGCGAAGAGGTCGCCCGGCAGCAGGAGCACCGGCAGCCGGTTGATCGTCGCCAGGGCAGCGCCGGTCACGAGGTTCGTCGCGCCGGGGCCGATCGACGTCGTGCACGCGAATGCCCGGAGCCGACGGCTCTGCTTCGCGAACGCCACGGCGGCGTGGACCATTGCCTGCTCGTTCCGCGCCTGGTAGTAGCGAAACCCGTCACCCGCGGCCTCGAGCGCCTCACCGAGGCCGGCCACGTTGCCGTGGCCGAAGATGCCGAACATGCCCTGGAAGAAGGCGTGCTCGTCGCCGTCGCGCTCGATCGATTGCGCACCGAGGAAGCGCACGACGGCCTGGGCGGCGGTGATGCGCTCCGTCCCGATCATTTGCGTCAGTGTCGCTCCGCGGCCCGATCAGCGCGCGGCGCCGTCGGCGAGCGCCTTGACCGCGGCGAGCATCGCTCCGGGGCCATCCGTGTCGATCATGTCGACCCCGGTCGCGACCAGGATGTCAGCCGCCTCGTCCCCACTGGCCGACCCGCCCCCGACCAGGAGGCCGCGCTCGCGCATCCCCGCATGCAGCCCCACCGCGCGCCACTGCCAGGGGACGTCCGCCCCGTCGGCGCCGCAGGCCTCGATCTGGGGCAGCGTCGTATCGGGGTCGTCGGTGAGCCGGAGAAGGAGCACGCACGTCAGCTCGGGCCGGACGGCCTTGGCCGCCCGGATCTCCTGGGGATCGAAGGCGTAGATGGCCAGGCGGTCGCGCGCCGGTGAGGCCCAGGCCGCTTCGGCCACTTCCGCCCCAACGCCGCTGGCCTTGACCTCGAGGGCCGCCCCGAATCCGGGCTGCCCCTCAATCCAACGCAGGAACGCCGGCAACTCTGGGATTCGCTGGCCGCGAAAGCCATCCCCGAACCAGGCGCCCGCGTCCAGCTCGCCAAGCGCCGCTCGCGTCAACCCTGACACCGGCCCCTGGCCGTTGGTCGTCCGATCGACCGTCGCGTCGTGCAGGATCACCAGCTGGCCGTCGGCCGTCCGCCGGATGTCCGTCTCGGTGTAGGCGGCGCCCTGGTGGACGGCCGCCTCAAACGCCGCCCAGGTGTTCTCGGGCGCTGCGGCCGACGCGCCCCGGTGGCCGCCGACTCGGAGCCCGACGCCCCTAGCTCGCCAATCCACGCTGGGCCTCGGCGCCGTCGACGAGGTGGCGGGCCCCGGTGGCGTCGATCTCGACCCTGCGCCCCGTCGAGCCATCGAAGAGGTGGAGGTGCTGCGGCTCGAGGCGGATGGCGACATCGTCGCCGGAGCGGAGGCCCTCCCCCTGCTCGGCCGGAACGAGGGATCGGATCGAGCTCGGGCCGACCGCGAGATGGACGAGGAAATCGCGCCCGAGTGGCTCGGTCAGCGTTACGGCGGCGTGGATGTCGCCTTCGCCGATCTCGACGTGCTCGGGCCTGATGCCGACGAGCAGCCCCGCGCCGCCGTCGCGCACGAGCGGCTGGATCGCCCGTCGAGCGAGGGCCTCGTCGGGCCCGTCCGTGGCCCAGATGTTGATCTGGGGTGAGCCGATGAACTGAGCCGAGAACAGCGACGGCGGCCTGACATACAACGTCGACGGGGAGGTCAGCGCCACGATGTCGCCTTTCGACATGACCGCCACGCGATCGGCGATCGCCATCGCCTCGGATTGGTCGTGGGTGACGAAGACGGTGGTCATCTTCAAGGCGAGCTGGAGGCGTCGGATCTCCGCTCGGACCTCGACTCGAAGGTGGGCGTCGAGGTTCGAGAGTGGCTCGTCGAGGAGCAGGATGACGGGCTTCTTCACCAGCGCCCGGGCCAGCGCAACCCGCTGCTGCTGGCCTCCCGAGAGCTGGTGGGGACGACGTGCCAGGAGATCGCCGACGCCCATCAGCCCCGCGATCTCGTCGACGTCACGCTCCGCCTGCTTGCGGTCCTTCTTCGCGGCGTCGAGCGGGAAGCGGATGTTCTCGCGGACGGTCATGTGCGGGTAGATCGCGTAGTCCTGGAAGACGTAGCCGATGCCGCGCTTCTGCGGGGACATGCCGGTCACGTCGACGCCATCGAACAGGACTTTGCCCTTCGCGCCGCGGATGAAGCCGGTGATGAAGCCGAGCGTCGTGGTCTTGCCGCAACCGGAGGGCCCGACGAGGGCGACGAGCTCGCCATGGCCGACCGTGAGATTGAGGTCGTGCACGGCGGCGAGCTGGCCGTATTCGACGGTCAGGCCCTCGATGTCCAGCTTCACGGTCGACTCCTCAACCTTTGATCGCTCCGCCCAGCCCACCGACGCGGACGAGGCGGCGTTGCAGGATCGCGAAGACCGTCAGGACCGGCACGAGCGCCACGAGGCTCCCGGCCGCCAGCAGCGGCCAGTTGATGCCGTAGCCGATCTCCTGGATATAGCGCTGGAGGGCCACCGTGTACGGCTGGGCGGTGTCCTTCGGGATGAGAATGAGCGGCAGGGAGAACGAGTTCCAGCCGTCGATGAAGGCGAGCGTCGCGACGACCAGGATTCCCGGCACGGCCAGCGGCAGAAGGACGCGCCGCAGGGTGAGAAAGGCGCTGGCGCCGTCGATATGGGCAGCCTGCTCGAGTCGAACGGGAATCTGCCGGAAGGTCCCGGCCATGAGCCAGATGCCGAGCGGTGTCGACCCGGCCGCGTAGGCCAGGATCACGCCGTGGGCCGTCCCGTACAGGCCGGAGGCCGAGAACAGGATGAAGAGCGGCACGATCCTCGACGCCGAGGGCAGGAAGCTCAGGGCCAGGACCACGATCAGGATGGCCTCGCCCGACTTCATGTTGTAGCGGGCGAGAGCGTAGCCGCCGAGCGTCGAGGCGACCGCGGTGACCACGGCCGAGGACAGCCCGTAGATCGCCGCGTTGCGATACGGCCCAAGGCCGATCCCGTTCTTCCCGAACAGCACGCCGGTGATGTTGTCGAGGGTCAGGCTGGTGGGAATGATCGAGATCGGGTAGAGCGACTGGCTGGCCGGGCGGATCGCGATCGAGATCACCCAGATGAGCGGCAGCAGGGCGAACGTCAGGGCGAGGAGCACGGCCGCAGCCCGAACGAGGCGCTGCAGAGCGGACAGGCGGACTAGGTCCACTTCCGGGCCTCGCGTCTCCAGATGATGACGTAGGCGATGGCGAGCGCCAGGCTGACGGTAAACAGAATCACCGTAACGGCCGCGCCCTGGCCGACGTTGCCCTTGCCGATGGTCAGACGGTACATCTCGAGGGCCATCGTCTCGGTCTGGTAGAGGGGCCCGCCGCGAGTCATCGCATAGATGAGGTCGAAGGTGTTCAGGCCGCTCACGAGGGCGACCAGGGCCGCGAGCAGGAATGTCGGACGGATCGCGGGCAGGATGACATGTCGAACGGTCCGGAGGTACGAGGCCCCGTCGACCTGGGCTGCCAGGATGATGTTCGGCGAGACGTTCGCCAGGGCGCCGCTCACCACGAGCAGCACGATCCCGTACCCGGCCCAGACGTTGGCGACGATCAGGGCGGCCATCGCCGTGGTCTTGTCGGTAAGCCAGTCGACCGGTGCGACGCCGATCGCCTGGAGGCCGCTGTTGGCCAGGCCGATCGCCGGGTCGTACATCAGGCGCCACGTGTAGCCGATGACGACGGCCGCGATCACCCATGGGATCAGGAACAGGGCCATGAGCGCTGACCGGACTCCCGCGGAGACCGTGTGCAGGGCGAGCGCCAAGGCGGTTCCCAGGCCAAGTGACCCGAGGAGCGTCCCGATCGTGAAGGTCGCCGTGATCCCGAGAACCTTGAGGAACTCGGGCGCGTGCGAGGCCAGGATGGCCTGGAAGTTCTTGAGACCGACCCCGTGGACGTTGATGAGCCTGCCGATCGTGGCCCCGGTCGTCGAATAGAAGAACGTCACGAGGTACGGCAGGAGCAGGAAGAGGAAGAGGAGGAGGAGCGGGAAGGCGAGCAGCAGCCAAGGAGTCGCCCGGCCAAGGGCTCGACGAGCCATGGGACGGACGACTCCCTGCTGCGAGACTACGAGTTCCGCGACGCCCGGCTCAGGCCTAAGGCTTGAGCAGGGTGTCGACGTCGTTGGCGGCCTGGTCAAGGGCGTCCTTGACCGAAGCGTCACCGTTGATGGCTTTCTGCATGCCGGTCCAGAGGATCTCGATCATGCCCGTGTACTTGCCGATGAAGGGCGGGAAGTGGGCGACCTTCGCTGCTTCCGCCTCCTGGGCGAAGTACGGATCGGCCTTGAACGCGTCCGCCTGGGCAAGCCCGGAGGTTCGCACCGGGATACGAGTCCGATCCACCTCGAACGGGACCATGTTCTTGCCATCGGTCACGTCCGAGATGTACTCGAAGGCGAGGTCCTTGTTGGGACTGGCCGAATTGATCGCGAGCATCCAGCCGCCCGCCGTGGATGCGGGCTGGCAACCCGTGCACAGGGGCGGAAGGGCAGCCCCGATCGTGCTCTGGAACTTGGTGACGTCGAAGCCGTCCGGCAGGGATCCGAGGCCGTCGCCGACCGTCGCGAGCATGATCCCGGCCTTCCCGGAGAACACGTGGGCGATATTGTCGTCGGCGGTCTCGCCGAGCACGGCCTTGGGCGTCAGGCCCTGATTGACGAGGTCGACGTAGAGCTGCAGTGCCTTCTGCCCGCCGGCGTCGTTGAAGACGGCCTTCGTTCCATCCGGGCTGAGGATATTCGAGCCGGTCATATACAGGTAGGAGTAGAAGCGGTCGACCGTGCTCTCCTCCGAGGACGCTGGGAACTCGACGGGGCTGACGCCGGGCACCTTGGCCTTGATCGCCTTCGCATCGGCGAAGAGCTCCTCCCACGTCGCAGGACCCTTCTCGGGATCGAGACCGGCCGCCTTGAAAATGGCCTTGTTCCAGACCATGAGCCGAATATCGCTATAGAACCAGACAGCGTTCTGGTGACCCTGGACGAGGGTCGAGGTGGCATACGCGGGCACGATATCGGCCTTGTCGGCCCAGTTCGCGTAGTTCGAGTCCAGGTTGGCCGTAAGGCCTTCGTCGACGAACTGGCCAAGCCAGATGTTGTCAAGCTGGAAGATGTCCGGCTTGTCCGTGACCGCACCGGCCTGGCTGAGCTCGATGCGGTTGAACTGATCGGTGGAGCCCACACCGGTGGCGAGATTGACCGTGACACCGGGGTGGGCGGCTTCGAACGCCGCCTTGGGGCCG
Source organism: Chloroflexota bacterium (assembly GCA_041691215.1). Taxonomy (GTDB): domain Bacteria; phylum Chloroflexota; class Limnocylindria; order Limnocylindrales; family CSP1-4; genus UBA5189. Next base: position 8,601 of record JBEPVB010000043.1, on the reverse strand, counting down.
GGCGCCCATGGCTGGATCCGACCGTCGGCGACGGTGTAGTTCCGGGCCCAGACGGTGAGGCTGACGGGCGCCGCGGCAGTGGTGGCTCCTGGCGTGGATGCCGTGCCGGTGGCGGCCGGCGACTGGCTCGCCGCGGGTGAACAGGCGCCCGCGACGATCACGATGACCGCCAGCAACGCCAACAGACGCTTGTGCATCGTCAATTTCCCTTCTCCATTTGACCGGACGTGCCGCTCAGGAAACGGCGGGCGCGACCCGGCCAGAACCGAAACGTTCAACAATCGGTGCGAGCTCGGTGAGATCCTCCGTGCTACCGACAACGAGGTGGACCAGCGAACCGGCCTCCCAAACTCGAACGGCACGGCCTGCCTCTCGGGCCAGGACGATGCCGGCGGCGACGTCCCAGATGCGGAGGCTGATGCCGAGCATGCAGCCGCCGTGCAGCGCTACGTTGACGAGCGCATACGCGGCTCCCCCGACCATTCGAATGACCCGCAGACGGCCCCTTGATAGCGCCTCGATCGTCCCGAGCATGACCGGGTCGAGGTCCTCCCAGCCGAATTCGAGGAAAACGCGGGCGGCGCCGGCGGGCGACGTTGTCGGCACGCACTCGGTCTCGCCGTCGGGACCGCCGACGAGGACGCTGCCCGTTCCGGCCAGCGCCCGGTAGACGAGGCCGGCGCTGTAGTCCGCGATCGCACCCACGACGAGCTTGCCATCGCGGGCGCAGGCGATCGAGCAGCAGGCCCCCGCCAGGCCGGTGGAGTAGTTGAGGGTGCCGTCGATCGGGTCGACGATCCACTGCCAGTCATGGCTCCCGTTGGCGCCGCCCTCCTCTTCGCCGAGGAAGGCGTGGCCTGGGAAGCGGGCGAGGGCCTCCGAGCGAAGGTAGCGCTCGATGACGCCATCGGCCGGCGTGACGAGGTCGAACGGGTCGCCCTTCCGGGTGCCCTTCGAGCCGGTCGCGGGGTCGAGGGCCAGGCGCATCGCCGCGGTCGCCCAGTCACGCGCCGCATCGAAGGCCTGTTGCTCCGTCGCCGATGGGTTCGTCAGCAGTCCATCCTCCCGATGTTTGCCGCGACCAGAGCGGCCACTATAGGTGGGCGCCGTGGGGGTTGCAAGGTTCCAATTTTGGCCCAGCGCGCTCAGGGAGGCGGCCCCGACGATCCCCGAACCCTGAGCGTGACGCTGGCCAGGGTGACGTGGGGCTCATCTTCGATGCGACCCTCGATGCGCCCCAGGAGCGCCTCCACCCCGAGCCGGACGAGGGCCTTGCGCGGCTGGCTGACGGTGGTCAGGTTGATGCGACGCAGGCGGGCCATGTCGACATCGTCGAAGCCGACGACCGAGAGCGCCCCCGGGACCGGGACGCCTAGCGCATCGGCGACGTCGAGCTGGTCGATCGCGGCGAAGTCGTTCGCGGCGAAGACCCCGGTGACCCGACGGGGGCCCTCGAGGATCTCGTTCCAGTCCACGACCTGACCTTCGACGCTCGGGTCGCCATCGGGCGGATCCCAGGCGATGACCATCGGCTCGAGGCCGGCGTCGGCCGCTCCGCCGAGGAAGCCCTCGAGGCGGCGGGCATCGGCGCGGTCCGGCTCACGCGGCCCGACGAAGGCCAGCAGCCGGTGTCCGAGCTCGATCAGGTGCTCGGCCACGAGCCGGCCGCCGCGGCTCTCGTCGACCGTGACCGAGTCGGCCCAGGGTTCCTCGGCGGCGACGAAAACGGCCGGGATCTGGCCGTTGATCTGCCGCTCGATGCGCAGGGGCTCGGCGAGGAAGGTCAGGAACACCAGGCCGCTGACCCGGTTCTCGAGCATCACGCCGATCGCCTGTTCCTCGCGGTCGCGATCGTCCTCGGTCGCGCACAGCATCGTAGCGAAGCCGAACCGGGCGACCTCCCGCTCGACGAGGGCGGCCATCTCGGCGATGAAGGGGTTGGCCAGGTCGCGGGCGATGATCCCGATCGTCGTCGCCCGACCCTGGAGCAGGCTCCGGGCGAGGGCATTCGGGCGGTACCCGAGCTCGTCGATGGCAGCCTGGACCCTGCGCCGCGTTCGCGAGGCGACGACGTCGGAGCCGCGGACGACGTTGGATACGGTCGATGGCGAGACCGCCGCCAGCTGGGCGACGTCGCCGAGGGTCGGCTGCCGGCCGCTTCGCTCCATCAGCCCGCCTGTGGCGTCCGGAGCATGCTCGCGGATGCCGTGACCCCTGCTTCCGGCGGAACGAGGCGGTCCTCGTGCTCGATGCTGATGAGCGGAGCGGCGGTGCTCGCCTGGAGCGCCGCCGTGAAGGCTTCCCACCACGTGACATCGTGGGCGCCGTGCCCGACCGCCGCGAAGTCCCATGGGATGTGGGCCGGGTCGCCCGGCCAGCGGCTGTCAAGGAGGCCGTTCAGGGCCAGCTCGTCACCGTTGTAGCGGACGTCTTTCGCGTGGGCCCAGCCGATGAGCGGGCCGAGCTTCTCGATGACCTTGAGCGGGTCCATCCCCTGCCAGAAGAGGTGGCTCGGATCAAGGTTGGCGGCGACCCCGGGAGCGACCGCGCGGAGCCGCAGGAAGGTGTCCACGTTGTAGACGTGCGCCCCCGGGTGGAGCTCCAGGCAGACGAGGGGGGCGGGGCTGGACCGGGAGAGGAGCCCGTTGATCTCCTCCCAGTACGGGCGAACACGGTTCTCCCATTGCCAGGCGGCGACGCCAGCGTAGTCCGGCAGCCAGGCATTGGCGGCAAAGTGGGGCGCCGTACTGGGTCCGGGGCCCGCGGCCGGGCAGCCGGACATGGCCACGATCCGTTCCACGCCGAGATCCGTCGCGAGGGCGATCGTCCGGCGCAGGTCTCGATCGTGGCGGCGCCCGATCGTTCGATTGGGGTGGAGCGGGTTGCCCGAGACATTGAAGGCCGCGACCCTGAAGCCGCGGGCGAGGATGCGGGCATGCCATGCCCAGCGGCCGGCCGGCGTGAGCGCAAGGGGCGAGTGCCCGAGGGGCGAGTAGCCGCCGGTCCCGACCTCGAGATCCCGGACGTCGGGGACATGCGCGTCGAGCCAGTCCATGAGCCCGTCGACGGACCGGTGGATCATCCCCTCCGTGACCAGGGCGAGCCGCACGCCTCTCCTCGATGACAGCCACGTTGCATCGTTGCAAGCGAATGCTACCGTAGCGCTTCGGCAGACCCTGCCGCGCCCCACTCCGACGAGACGACGGGAGGCACGTGATCGATGGACCGGAGGTGCCCGTGCGGAACCGGCCGGGCGCGGACGTGAGCGCTGGTCGAGTGCGGGTGGGCGTGATCGGCGCCGGCCTCATTGCCCAGGTCATGCACCTCCACTACCTGCGCGAGCTGTCGGATCGGTTCGAGATCTCGGTCATCTGCGACGTCGCCACAGAGAATGCGGACGCGGCCGCGGAGCGCTACGGGATCCCCAAGCGATGCTCCGACTGGCGGGAGCTGCTCCGGGAGCCGATCGACGCCGTCCTCGTCCTGACCGGCGGCAGCCATGCCCCGATGGCGATCGAGGCCGCCAGGGCCGGCCTGCATGTCCTCGTCGAGAAGCCGATGTGCTTCTCCACCACCGAGGCGGCCGCGATGGTCGAAGCCGCGGACCAGGCGGGCGTGACCCTGATGGTGGCCTACAACAAGCGCTATGACCCGGCCTACCTGCGGTTCCAGGATGAGGTCAGCAGTTTGTCGGATCCACGCTTCCTGCGGGTGACGACCCTCGAATCGCCGATCGCCCCGTACGTCGGACACTATCCGCTGGGCCCGGTCGCTCGCCCGCCGAGCGAGGTCCTGGGGCGCCTTGCAGCCGAGTCCGAGGCGAGCATCAGCGGGGCGCTTGGCGACGCGGACCCGGTGATCCGGCGCATCTACCATGCCGTCCTTCTCGACACGCTCGTCCACGAGCTGAATGCCGTCCGCGGCCTGCTCGGCGAGCCGGACCGCCTGGATTACGTGGACCTCCACGAGAAGACGGTCAGCGTCATGCTCCGGTTCGGCGACCTGCCGGTCGCGGTCCACTGGATCGACCTGCCCGGCATCGCCCGCTACGCGATGGAGTTCGCGCTCTATGGCCCGGACCGGCGGGTGAGCCTGTCGTTCCCGTCGCCGTTCCTCCGGAGTGCCCCGACGGTCATCACCGTCGAGACCGGCGGTCCGGGCGGCCCGGCCTCGAGCGCGTCGGATGAGGTCACCTCGTACGACAGCGGCTTCAAGCGCGAGCTCGTGGCATTTCACGACGCGATCGTCAACGGCGCTGCGGTGCCGACGCCGGGCCGGGACGCGATGCGCGACATCGCCCTCTGCCAGGCCATCATCGAGTGTGCTCGCACGGGCCGCCCGATCGACCAGCCGACGCGCATCGCATGAGCCGCTCCGAGATCGTCGTTGCCAGTGCCCCGATCAACTACGGGGCCTTCGAGCTGACGGTCGGGATCGACCCGAATGTCCCGGATGGGGTCCACGTTCTCGACGAGGTGGCGAGGGCCGGCTACGGCGGCATCGACCTCGGCCCGGTGGGCTACCTGGGCAGTGGCGCCGAGCTGGGCGAGCGCCTCGCGGCGCGACATCTCGGCCTCGCCGGGGCCTACCTCGAGATGCCCTACACCGAGCGTGGAGCGCTCCAGGGGATGCTGCCCATGCTCGATGACATGCTCGACACCTTCGACGCCGCGGCGCCCTACCGGGTGGGTCCAGCACCTCGCCCGACCCTTGCCGACAGCGGCAGCGAAGCCCGCCGGGCGCGACCGGGCCAATCGGCAGGCAACCCCGACATCGGCCTCGATGCCGACGGCTGGCGCCGGTTCGGGGCGGGCCTCGGGGAGGTCCTGGCCCGCTGCCGCGATCGGGGCTACGAGCCGACGTTCCACCACGAGACCGGCACCTACGTCGAGGCGCCGTGGGAGATCGAGCGCGTGCTGGAGGTCTCCGACGTCGGGCTGTGCCTGGACACCGGCCACCTCCTCATCGGCGGCGGCGACCCGGTGACCGCGATCCAGCGCTGGGGTGCGCGGATCAACCAGGTGCACGTGAAGGACGCCCAGAGGTCGGTGATGGCCGACGTGATCGCGGATGGCCTGCCGGTCACCGCGATCTGGTCCAGGGAGGTCTTCCCGGCGCTCGGCCACGGCGACCTCGACGCGGACGGCGTCCTCGCCGCCCTCGACGCGATCGGCTACGGTGGCTGGCTCGTGGTCGAGCAGGACACCCTCCCACGAACGAAGGAGCGCTTCGATCGGGCGGCCGCCGACCAGCGGGCGAACCGGGAGTTCCTGCGCCTTCGCGGGCTGTGAGCGAACCGATGTTTCGCCTCGGAATGATCGGCGCAGGACGCATGGGCCGAACCCACCTGCGGGCCCTCGCCAGCTCGACGACGGTGGCGGTGACCGCGGTCGCCGAGCCCCTCGCCACCGGGCGAGCGCAGGTGGCTGCGCCGGGCCGGACGGTTTTCGAAAGCGTGGACCAGCTCCTCGACGCCGGCGGGATCGACGGGGTCCTCATCACCGCCCCGACCGACCGGCACGTCGAGCTCGTGCTCCAGGTCGCGGCCGCTGGCCTGCCGATTCTGTGCGAGAAGCCGTGCGGCGTTTCGAGCGCCGGCATCCGGCAGGCCGAGCTGGCCGTGGAGCAGCACCGGATCCCGTTCCAGGTCGCCTACTGGCGACGGTATGTCCCCACCCTCCAGGCCCTTCGACAGCGGGTGCAGCAGGGTGAGCTGGGCGATGTCCACCTCGTCGCCAGCTTCCAGTGGGACGGCGCGCCCCCATCGGCCCTCTTTCGGACCCACAGCGGCGGGATCTTCCGGGACATGGGCGTCCACGAGTTCGATCAGGTCCGCTGGCTGAGCGGCCAGGAGTTCGGCGAGCTGGACGCGGTTGCCGGGCCGCCGAGCCCGGATCCCGAGGCCCTGGGCGACCTCGACAGCGCCCACGTGATCGGACGTCTGTCGGCCGGTGCGAGCGCGTTCGTCTCGCTCGGGCGCTACTTCCCGGGCGGCGACATGGCCCGGGTCGAAGTCTTCGGAACCCGGGACGCGGTGCGCTGCGACTTCCTGGACCCGGCCGAGGGCGAGCAGGCCCAGCTCGACGCCCTGGTTCGGCAGGCTGAGGGCTTCGCCGCATTCGTGCGGGGCGGCCCGCAGACCGGTGCCTCGATCCGGGACGGCGCCGCGGCGCTGGCGGCGGCAGAGCAGGCGGAGGCGACCCTGGCGCCGCTCCGGGCCGCGATCCCAGGCGGTGGCCGATGACCGGGCTCCCCGACGTCCGGATCGGGATCGTCGGCTACGGGACCATGGGCCGAGCCCACAGCTACGGCTACCGGATCGCGCCGAATGTCGCGACCTTGCCGGTGCGTCCCGCGGTGACGCTCATCTCGGGACGCAACGAGGGGGCGGTGGCCGCGGCGGCGACGGCGTACGGCGCCGAGGCCTGGACGGCTGACTGGCGCGATCTCATCGCCCGCCCGGACATCGACATGGTCGACATCTGCACCCCGCCGGGGACCCACGCCGAGATCGCCACGGCCGCTGCCGCCGCGGGCAAGGCGGTCCTGTCGGAAAAGCCCCTCGGAACCTCGTACAAACAGGCGCACCAGGCGTGGGCGGCCGTCTCGCAGGCGGGCGTCCGCAATGCGATCGGCTTCAACTATCGGCGCTTGCCGGCCGTCGCCCTGATGCAGCGGATGATCGCCGACGGCACGATCGGCGAGGTCCGCCTGTGGCGAGCACTGTGGCTCTCGGACGAGTTCACCGATCCGGCCACACCGTTCGACTGGCGCTTCGACCGGGCGATGGGTGGGACGACGATCGCCGACCTCGGTAGCCACATGCTCGACATGGCCCTTTGGATGGTTGGCCCGATCGCCGAGGTGGTGGCCCAGTCGGAGACGTTCATCAAGGCCCGGCCGGGGCCCGACGGCGCTCGGCCGGTGACCATCGACGACGCATCGTCGGCCCTCCTGCGGTTCGAAGGCGGCGCCCGCGGGACCATCGAGATGGCCCGCCTGGCGGTCCGCCGGCCGTGCGACTTCACGATCGAGGTGAACGGCAGCAAGGGAACCCTCGTCTTCGACTACCCGCGCCTGAACGAGCTCCTCTACGGCGATGCCGCCGATGACCCGGGCCTGTACGGCATGCGCCGCATCCGGGCCGAGCACCCCAGCCACCCCTACGCGAGCCTCGGCTGGCCGATCGGCCAGGGCATCGGCTACGGCGAGACGTTCGTGAACCAGGCGGTTGACCTGCTGCGTGCCTGGCCCGGCGGCGTCTGGACTCCGAGCTTCGCGGACGGGATGGCCGTCCAGGCAGTCTGCGACGCGATGGAGCTGTCGGCCGCCGAGAAGCGCTGGGTCAGCATCGCAGAGATCACCGACGCTCCAGGAGGGCCATGAAGAATCGAGCGTAAACAGGCTGATCACCGAGTGGTTCGGACCCGCCTCGAGCGGGGCCGCGACAGCGTATTGACACCCATGGGTGCCCTATCCAGACTCGGCGAATTGCGGATCTAGGAGGAGGAGAGGCTGTGACCCAGCATCGAACACGAGTGCGGCTTGCACTGCTTGGCGTCGTCCTTGCGCTCGCCGTGGGCGCCTGCAATCAGGCGACGCCGGCCGCATCGAAAGCGGCCAGCGGGCCGGCGCTCACGATCGCGATGATCACCCATGAGACGCCGGGCGACACCTACTGGGACATCATCCGCGCCGGTGGCAATGCGGCCGCGGCGCACCTTGGCGTCACCCTGAAGTACTCCAGCGACCCTGACTTCACCAAGCAGGCCACGCTGGTACAGAACGCGATCGACTCGAAGGTCGACGGAATCGCCATGACCGCGGCCGGGCCCTCGGCCCTCGAAGCGGTCGTCAAGTCGGCGAACACCGCCGGCGTGCCGGTCGTGATGTTCGACTCGGGCATCGAGGACTGGCAGCGCATGGGCGCGATGATGTACTTCGGTTCGGACGAGTACATCGCCGGCCAGGCGCTCGGCAAGCGCATCGCCGCCGAGGGCGGGAAGCACGCCCTGTGCGTCATCCACCAGGAAGGCTCGACGGCGCTCGAGGCCCGCTGCAAGGGCGTGGGCGAGGGCCTGAAGAGCGAAAACATGCAGGTCAACGGCACCGACGAGGGATCGATGAACTCCTCGATCGCCGCCAAGCTGCAGCAGGATCCCTCGATCGACTGGATCGTGACGATGGGTGCGCCCGTTGCGCTCGTGGCTCTCCAGTCCATCGGCACGGCCGGCAGCAAGGCCCAAGTCGCGACCTTCGACCTCAACCTGGACGCGGCCAATGCGATCAAGGACGGAAAGATCGCGCTGGCGGTCGACGCCCAGCCGTACCTCCAGGGCTACCTGGCCGTCACCTCGCTGTGGCTGTTCAAGACCAACGGCAACATCATCGGCGGCGGCCTTTCGACGTTGACCGGACCGGCGATGGTCGACAAGTCGAACATCGGGGTCATCCTGCCCTTCGCCAAGAACCACACGCGATAGGGCCGATCGTAGGAATCGCGTGATCGCAGGAAGCGGGGGGGCGGGGACCGGCCCCCCCCCCCCCACCCCCGGGGCGCGGCGGGGGCGCCCCGGACACAGTGAGTTATTAAAAAAACAC
>JBEPVB010000042.1:0-18621 GCA_041691215.1 Chloroflexota bacterium | reverse complement strand
TTCTACGGCATCGACACCCAGGTCGAGACGGAGCTCATCGCCGCGACCCACTCGGTGGAGGAGGTCCGCGAGTTCATCGGCGCGGATTCGCTCGGCTATCTCTCGATCGGCGGCGTCCTTGCCGCCCTCGACCTGCCTTACGACCGCTTCTGCTTCGCCTGCTTCGACGGCAACTACCCGGAGCCGGTCCCGTACGACGTCGAGCGCCGCAAGTTCATCCTGGAAGAGCCCGTGCTCGCCGGTGGCTGACAGCCCGGGCAAGGGGACTGCGGCGAGGTCCGCCTATGAGCGGGCCGGCGTGGACGTTGCGGCTGGCGATCGGGCGGTCGAGCGGATGCGGGCCGCGGTCGACTCGACGCGGCGGCCGGAGGTCGTCGGGGGGATCGGCGGATTCGGTGGCGCGATCGCCATCCCGGACGGCTATCGGGAGCCGCTCATCGTCTCCTCGACCGACGGCGTCGGGACCAAGACCGCGATCGCGGCCGCCCTCGGCCGCTGGGACTCGATCGGGATCGACCTCGTGGCGATGTGTGCCGACGACGTCGTCTGCGCCGGCGCCGAGCCGCTGGCCTTCCTGGATTACGTTGCCGTCGGGCGGCTCGACCCGGATGCCGTGGCAGCCCTGGTCGCCGGCGTTGCCGCTGGCTGCCTCGAGGCCGGCTGCGCCCTCGTCGGCGGCGAGACGGCAGAGCATCCGGGGCTGATGGAGCCCGGGACGTTCGACCTCGCGGGCACCTGCATCGGGATCGTGGAGCGCGCCGACCTGCTGGACGGCAGCGGCGCCCAGCCGGGCGACGTGATCCTCGGCCTCCCTTCGTCAGGGCTCCATGCCAACGGCTACTCGCTCGTGCGGAGCCTCCTGACCGAGTGGGAGATCCCGCTCGAGCGGCCCTACCAGGAGCAGCTGGTACGTTCGCTGGGGGATGCCGGCCGTGATGCCGCGGTCCTGGCCGAACCCGGGCTGTCGCTCGTGACGGTCGGCGACGTGCTGATGACCCCGACCCGGATCTACGCCCGGCGCGTGCTCGACGCCAGGGCCTCCCTGCGGGCCGTCGGCCACGATCTCCACGGTCTCGCCCATATCACCGGCGGCGGACTGCCGGGCAACGTGCCCAGGGCACTCGGGCCGGGCCTCGCTGCCCGGGTGGACCCGGGCCGGTGGGCGATGCCGTCGGTCATGCGGCTCCTCGGGGCGCTCGGAGGCATCGACGACATCGAGCTCCGGGCGACCTTCAACGGCGGGCTCGGGATGGTCCTCGTGGTCGCAGCGGCGGCCGTCGAGGCAACCCTCCGGGCGCTGCCCGAGGCGCTCGAGATCGGGCTGGTGGTCGGGGCCGCCGAGGCTGGTGGGCGGTATCTCGAGGTCCAGGGCGACACCGCGTCATGAACGCCGACCCGAAGGCGCACCTGCGGCTCGCGGTCGGCGTCTCGGGCGCCGGTACGAACCTGCGGGCGCTGCACGTTGCCGCGGTCCGCGGCGAGCTCGGCGCGCAGATCGCGCTGGTCTTCGGGGATCGGCCCTGCGTGGGGCTCGACTGGGCGGCCCAGCAGGGGATCGAGACCGCGCTCGTGCCGGGCGGTCAGGACGAGGCCCTTGCCGATGCCCTCTCGTCCGCTGGCATCGATCTCGTCGTCCTCGCCGGCTACATGCGAATCGCGGGGCCCCTGACGATCGCTGCCGTCGACGGCCGGATCGTGAACACCCACCCGTCCCTGCTCCCGGCCTTCGCCGGCGGCCATGCCGTCCGCGATGCGCTGGCGGCCGGCGTCCGGGTCACGGGTTGCACGGTCCACCTCGTGACCGAGGTCCTCGACGGCGGCCCGATCCTGGCCCAGGAGGCCGTACCGGTGCTGCCGGGCGATGACGAGATGAGGCTTCACGAGCGGATCAAGGCGGTCGAGCACCGCCTCCTGCCCGCGACCGTGGCGCGCCTCCTGGCCGAGCGCTTCGGCCTCGACGCCCCGACGCCACGCCGGGCGCTCATCTCCGTCAGCGACAAGACGGGTCTCATCGACTTCGGGCGCAAGCTCGTGGGGCTCGGCTTCGAGCTCGTCTCGACGGGTGGCACTGCGCGGGCGCTGCGCGAGGCGGGTTTGCCGGTCACCGACGTGGCGGCCGTGACCGGCTTTCCCGAGATGCTCGACGGCCGGGTAAAGACGCTCCATCCCCGGATCCACGCCGGGATCCTGGCCGACCGGCGCCTCGCCCCGCACCGGGCGGCCCTTGCGGTGGCCGCGATCGCCCCCTTCGAGCTCGTGGTCGTCAACCTCTACCCGTTCGCCGCCGCCGCGGAACGGCCCGGGATCACCCTGGGCGAGCTCGTCGAGGAGATCGACATCGGCGGCCCGTCGATGGTCCGGGCGGCCGCCAAGAACCATGCCAGCGTTGCGATCGTAACCTCCCCCGAACGCTACGACGAGGTGCTCGGTGCCCTTCGCGAGGCCGGCGGGGCACCCTTGCCGGAGGGCTTCCGCTCCGGCCTCGCGATCGAGGCGTTCCGCCATACCGCCGCCTACGATGCCCGCATCGCCGTCGAGCTGCCGGAGCGCATGGTGGCGGCTGGCCTGGACCTGCCCGACTGGCCGGGCTTGCCTGGCGCCACCGATCCCTACCCGCCGGCGCTGACCGTGGGCCTTGAGAAGGTCGAGGCGCTGCGCTACGGCGAGAATCCCCACCAGCCGGCCGCCCGCTACCGACGCCCGGGACCCGATGCCGAGCCGGGGCCGTTCGCCTCCGGCCAGGCGCCGCTCCAGGGCAAGGCCCTCTCCCACAACAACGTCCTCGACGCCGCCGCCGCGACCGCCGTGGCGCGCCAGCTCCGTGGACCCGCCTGCGTCATCGTCAAGCACACGAACGCCTGTGGCGCTGCCGAGCGGCCGACGCTCCTCGAGGCCTGGGAGGCGGCCCTGGCCGGGGATCCGGTGTCGGCATTCGGCGGCGTCGTCGCGGTGACCCGTGGCGTGGACGCGGCGGTCGCGGAGCGGCTGATCTCGATCTTCCTCGAGGTCGTCGTCGCGCCCGGGTTCGACGCCGCGGCGCTCAAGGTCCTCGCCACCAAGGCGAACCTCCGCCTGCTCGTCGATCCGGGGCTGGGCTCGGACGCGGCCCCTCCAACGCCATCGCCCCGGGCCAGCCTTCGAACGGCGGGCGGGGCCGTCCTCGTCACGGGGCCCGATGTCCTGCCCGACGATCCCGGTGGCTGGAAGGTCGTCACGAAGCGCGGCCCCACGGACCAGGAGCGATCCGACCTCGACCTGGCCTGGCGTCTCGCCCGCGGGATCGCCTCCAACGCGATCGTCCTCGTCAAGGGCGGCGCGCTGATCGGGATGGGTTCGGGCCAGGTCTCGCGGGTCGACGCCGCCCGGCAGGCGGTCGAGAAGGCCCGCCGCTTCGCCGGCGACGAGGTGCTCCGCGGCGCCGCGTGCGGCTCGGACGCCTTCTTTCCCTTCCCAGATGCCATCGAGACCTGTCTCGAGGCGGGTGTCACCGCCATTGCCCAGCCGGGCGGCTCCATGCGGGACGACGACGGCATCGCCATCGCGGACGCCGCCGGCGCGACGATGCTCCTGACCGGAACGCGTCACTTCCGGCACTAGGCCAGGTCGCATGGTCCCGACGTTCGATTCCTCGGGTCCAGCGGTCGCGCTCGATCCCTACCCGACCAACGCTTGGGCGCATGGAGCTGGCGGTGCCGCTGACCGAGCTTGCAAGAACGCTGCCCGAGATCACGCTCCTCGATGGCGCCATCGCCGGCCCGGCTTCCGGTTCCCCGGGACCTTCGCCGGCCGATCGTGCCAGCGACCTGAACTCGGCGTGGACCGGCTATGATCCCGGCCATGTCGCACCGGAGCTCCATGGTGATGCCCGGGCGGCCACGGACGGGCGCCGGCGCCTGATCTCGATCTCGAGATCGGCCGGGTGCGCTACCCGGCGGCCGCCAGCCCTGACCTGCCGATCGATCGATCGGCCTCGCCCCGCCGCCGTTGGGCGCCCCGAGGTGCCACTCCGATGACCGACCGACCCCGCTTCTACCTCACCACCGCCATCGCCTATGCCAACAACAAGCCGGGCGTCCACACCCTCTACGAGGTGATCGGCGCCGATGTCATCGCGCGCTGGCACCGGATGAAGGGCGACGAGACACGCTTCCTGACCGGCACCGACGAGCACTCCATCAACATCGCCCAGAGCGCCCTCGACGAGGGCCGTTCGGCGCGCGAGTTCGTCGACGAGAAGGTCGGCTTCTTCAAGATCGCCGAGGACGCCCTGGCGATCAGCCCCGACCGGTTCATCCGGACGACCGATCCCGATCACGTCGAATCGGCCCAGGAGATGGTCCGCCGGGCCTACGCCAAGGGCGACATCTACCCCGGCACGTACGAGGGCTGGTACTGTCCGAACGAGGGGTTCCTCAACGCGACCGACGTTCGGGAGACGGCGCGAGGGACGATCTGTCCCAACCACCCGGACGTGCCGCTCCAATGGCTGAAGGAGAAGAACTGGTTCTTCCGCCTGTCGGCCTACCAGGAGCGCCTGGAGCGCCATTTCGCCGAGCATCCCGACTTCGTCCAGCCCGACTACCGGCGGAACGAGATGCTGGGCTTCATCCGGGGCGGCCTCCAGGACTTCTCGATCAGCCGGGAGAAGACGCCCGGCGGCTGGGGCATCCCGTTCCCGATCGCCGAGAACGGCGAGACGGCCCGCCGCGAGGACGGCTCGTGGGATCCCGAGACGGGGGTCATCTACGTCTGGTTCGACGCCCTCATCAACTACATCACGGGCGCCGGGTTCCCGGCCAATCCCGTGGCATTCGCGACGTGGTGGCCGGCCGACCTCCACGTCATCGGCAAGGACATCGCCCGCTTCCACAGCATCTTCTGGCCGGCGATGCTCTGGAGCGCCGGGCTGGAGGCGCCGCGGAAGATCTGGGTCCATGGCTGGCTGCTCGCGGCCGGTGGGGAGCGGATGAGCAAGAGCCGGGGCAACTTCCTCGACGTCGGCGACTTCGTGGCCGCCTTCGGCTCCGATGGCGCCCGCTATGTCTGCCTCCGCGAGGTGCCCTTCGATCGTGACGCCGAGGTCAGCTGGGACAGCTTCGTCCGGCGCTACAACGCGGACCTCGCCAACGACTTTGGAAACCTCGTCAACCGGACCGTCTCGATGGCGGGCCGCTACCTCGGTGGCAATCGACCCGCCCCGGCCGCAGCCGCGGCTCCCTCGGTCCTGGCCGCCGGCTGGGCGGAGGTCATGCCGCGCTACGTCGAGGCGCTCGAAGCCTGCGAGCTCCACGACGCCCTGGCGGCGCTCTGGGACTTCGTCGGGGCGGCCAACCGATTCGTCGACGCGGAGCAGCCCTGGACCCTGGCCAAGGCGGCCAAGGCCGGGGATGCGGAGGCCGAGGCCCGGCTCAGGGCCACGTTGGGCGACCTCGTCGAGGCCTGCCGGCTACTTGGCCTGGCGGCCGCGCCGTACCTGCCAACGACCGCCCCGCGCGTCCTCGCCCAGCTCGGCTTCGATTACGCGTACGCGGCCGACGGGAACGGCGGCCCGGCGATCCTCGACGAGCTCCGCTGGGCGGTCCACGCCGCGGCCGCCGGGACCCTCATGCCTCCCGAACCCCTGTTCCCGCGCCTGGACGTCGAATCCGCCGTAGGCTGATCGTTGACTCGTTGCAGCCCATCCGACCGCCGGTCGGACCAGATCATGGAGGCGTCCAAATGGCTCACGGTGAGATCAACCATGTCGAGTTCCCGGCCGACGATCCCGAGCGGGCGATGAAGTTCTACTCGGCCGTCGCGGGCTGGGAATTCGCGGATCGGCCCGACATGCCCGGCTACTTCCTCTTCCGCTCGGGCGAGGGCTATGGCGGGGCGCTCGGCAAGCGCGGCGAATCGATCGCCGAGAAGCTCCGCATCTACATCGAGGTGAAGTCGATCGACGATGCCCTGGCCGCGTCGGACCGGACCGGCGGCACGACCAAGGAGCCGAAGTCGGACATCCCCGGCGTTGGCTACTTCGCCGTCGTGACGGATCCCGAAGGGACCGAGGTCGGCCTCTTCCAGAGCACCCGCGCGAGCTGAGCGAGGACCGGTCGAGGCTCGGGGGTCGTGCCCGGGCCTCGATCCTGCCGCAGTCGAGTCCACAACCCGACTCGATGCGCCTGATCGACAGCCACTGCCATCTCCAGGCGGATCGCTTCGCCGCGGACGCCGACGCGGTCATCGAGCAAGCTCGGGCCGCCGGCCTCGAGCGGATCCTCGTGCCCGGCTGGAACGCCCGGTCGTCGGCGGCCGCCGTGGCCCTCGTCGATCGCCACCCCTGGCTCCATTCGGCGGTCGGCGTCCATCCCCATGACGCCGCCAAGGTGACCCCGGAGGAGTGGGCGGGGATCGTCGGCCTCGCCGCGGACCCGAGGGCGGTCGCGATCGGGGAAACCGGCCTGGACTACGACCGCGTCTTCTCGCCGATCGACGACCAGCTCGTCAACCTCCGGCGGAACCTCGCCCTGGCGCTCGAGACCGGCAAGCCGGCGATCCTTCACTGTCGCTCGAGGGCCGGGCTGCGAGACGCCCAGGACGCGCTCCTGGCCGAGGTCCGGGCGCTGCCCGGCCTGCAGGTCGTCATCCATTCGTTCAGCGGTCCGGTCGACTACGCGGAGGCCATGCTCGACCTGGGAGCCGCGATCTCCATCTCCGGGCTGGCGTTCCGAGCGGGGGAGGAGGCCACGGCGGCGGTCGCGACGCTCGTGCCGGCAGATCGCCTGCTCGTCGAGACCGACTCGCCGTTCCTGACGCCACCGGGCGGGCCGCGCGGCCGAAACGAGCCCTCGGCCGTGGCCATCACGGCGGCCTGGGTCGCCGCTCGGCGGGGGATCGGGGCGACAGACCATGCCGCGCTCGCTACCTTCGGCGACGGCCTCGTCGCGGCGTACGACCGGACTTTTGGCCCTCCCGCCCGTGGAACCGTCGATAGACTGCCCTGATGGACGCGAACGCCCCAGGTGAGTGGCAGGCCTACTTCACATTCGCCGGCCTCGTCGCGGGAGGCCTGACCGGCCTCATCTTCATTGCCTTCTCCATCCAGGTGTCCGAGGTCACAGCTCGGCACGCGTATGTCGCACGTGCGCGTACGACGCTTGTGGCCCTGACGGGATTCGTCGTCCTGTGTGGCCTGGTCATCCTCCCGGGTCAATCGGCCCGGACGCTCGGGGTCGAAGGGCTGGCTCTCTTCATATTCCTGGTCCTCGACGTCGCCCGGAGTCTCGGCTCGTTCCAGGACAGGGGTCGCCAGCCGGACTTGGCCATCCTCGTCCGGACGACGCTGGCGGTCGGTCTCCTCGGCGTCGGCGCGATTGGGTGCCTCGGTCTTCTGGCGGACGTCCCGGGGGCGATGGCCGTCGTCGCCGTCGCGATCCTGTTCAGCCTGCCCATCAGGATCATCCAGGCGTGGGCCCTTCTGGTTGCCGCGGTGCCTATCCAGCCGGAGCAGGGTGGGGGTCCAGGGGCCTGACCGGCAACGGGCTCAAGCCCGGATTGCCCTCAGCGCGCCCATCGCCATTTGACAGCCCCGCGACCCGGTCCCTACACTGCTAGCACTCTCACCCCGAGAGTGCTAATCGACGCGGAACGTCGGTCCGGCGCAGGCCCTGAGGAATGGGCAGCGAGCGTCGTGACGACCTCCCTCGAGCGGCACCAATGGATCGTCTTCGGGTCGATCTCGGGTTGCGCCACAGGCGCGACACGGGACCCGATCCGCAACCAGGCCCGACGGCCGAGCGCCGTCACAGGAGGGAAGCACGTTGGCTAAAGCCACTGCCTCGAAGAAGCTCAGCCCGCTGGGCGACCGTGTCGTCGTGCGGCCGAGCGCGCGGGAAGAGATGACCAAGAGCGGCATCGTCCTGCCGGACACCGCCAAGGAGAAGCCCCAGGAGGGCGAGATCCTCGCCGCCGGCCCCGGCCGCATCCTCGATGACGGCAAGCGCGAGCCGATGGACGTCAAGGTCGGCCAGAAGGTCCTCTACGGCAAGTACGCCGGCACCGAGTTCAAGGTGGACGGCGAAGACCTCCTGATCGTCAGCCAGAAGGACATCCTCGCGATCGTCGAGGACTGACGCCGGTCCGGCGTCCGCGCCGGCCCAGACGACACCCTCGGATCGCTCCCCACAACCTCGGAGGACATTCAAGTTGGCCAAGCAGCTCATCTTCGACGAGACCGCTCGTCGCTCGCTCAAGCGGGGCATCGACCGCCTCGCCGACGCCGTCAAGGTCACGATCGGCCCCAAGGGCCGCAACGTCGTCCTCGACAAGAAGTTCGGTTCCCCCACCATCACCAATGACGGCGTCACGATCGCTCGCGACATCGAGCTCGACGACCCGTTCGAGAACATGGGCGCACAGCTCCTCAAGGAAGTCGCGACCAAGACCGACGACGTCGCCGGCGACGGCACCACCACCGCCGTCGTGCTCGGCCAGGCGATGGTCGCCGAGGGCCTCCGCGTCGTGACCGCGGGTGCCAACCCGATGGTCATCAAGCACGGCATCGAGATGGCCGTGGCGGCCGTCGTCGAGGAGATCAAGCGGACGTCCCGTCCGGTCGACTCCCGTGAGCAGATCGCGGCCGTGGCCGCCATCAGC
This sequence comes from Chloroflexota bacterium, assembly GCA_041691215.1. Lineage (GTDB taxonomy): Bacteria > Chloroflexota > Limnocylindria > Limnocylindrales > CSP1-4 > UBA5189. Next base: position 9,987 of record JBEPVB010000042.1, on the reverse strand, counting down.
GCCGCGGATCCGGAAGTCGGCGAGATCATCGCCGAGGTGATGGACAAGGTCGGCAAGGACGGCGTCATCACCGTCGAAGAGGGCCAGAGCCTGGGCCTCGAGAAGGAATACACCGAGGGCATGCAGTTCGACCGAGGCTATCTCTCGGCCTACTTCGTGACCAATGCCGACCGGATGGAGACCGTCCTCGAGAACCCGGTCATCCTCATCACCGACAAGAAGATCTCGAGTGTCCAGGACATGCTCCCGGCCCTCGAGAAGGGCGTCCAGCTCGGCCGCCCGATCCTCATCATCGCCGAGGATGTCGACGGCGAGGCCCTCGCCACGCTCGTTGTAAACAAGCTCCGCGGCACCGTCTCGGTCCTGGCCGTCAAGGCCCCGGGCTTCGGCGATCGCCGCAAGGAGATGCTCCGCGACATCGCCATCCTGACCGGTGGCACGGTGGTCTCCGAGGAGATCGGGCGCAAGCTCGACTCGGTCACTGCCGATGACCTCGGCAAGGCCCGCCGCGTCGTCGCGACCAAGGACGACACGACCATCGTCGACGGGGACGGCAGCCCGGACGCGATCAAGGGCCGGATGTCCCAGATCAAGGCCCAGATCGAGGACACGACCTCGGACTACGACAAGGAAAAGCTCCAGGAGCGCCTTGCCAAGCTGTCCGGCGGCGTCGCGGTTATCAAGGTCGGCGCGGCCACCGAGGTCGAGCTGAAAGAGAAGAAGCACCGCATCGAGGATGCCCTCTCGACCACCCGTGCGGCGGTCGAGGAAGGCCTCGTCGCCGGCGGTGGGACGACGCTCCTGCAGGCCATCCCGGCCCTCGACAAGATCAAGCTCGATCCCGACGCCCAGGTCGGTGTCGACATCGTCCGCCGGGCCCTCGAGGCACCGGCCAAGCAGATCGCCGAGAACGCCGGCCAGTCAGGTGAGGTCGTGGTGGCCAAGGTCAAGGGCATGAAGTCCGGCCACGGCTACGACGCCCTCCGTGACGAGTACGGCGACATGTTCAAGAAGGGCATCGTCGACGCCGCCAAGGTGACTCGATCTGCCCTCCAGAACGCCGCCTCCATCGCGGCGATGGTCCTCACGACGGAGACGCTCATCACCGATCTCCCCGAGAAGAAGGACAACGGCGCCGGCCACCAGGGCCACGGCGGCGGCGGAGACATGGACTTCTAGTCCGACGTCCGGCAGCAATGTGCGAAGAGCCCGGCCAGGCGGCCGGGCTCTTCGATTCCCAGATTCGTTGCAGCCTTCCTGGCAGGAAGACTTAGCTGGCGATGGGCACGGGTAGCTCCGCGAGGACGGTCGGCTTCGAGATCGCCTGCGGACCGCTGGCCCCGAGGATCCGGTTCCGGCCGCCCTCCTTCGCCCGGTAGAGCGCCTCATCGGACAGGCGTAGCAGCGTCAGGCGATCGACAGCCTGGTCCGGCGCGGTCGCGACGCCGATGGAGACGGTCAGGTGGTCGCTGATGCCCGGAGAGATCGAGACGATCGTCGATTCGGTCCGGGCCCTGATTCGCTCGGCGATCGCCATGGCTCCGTCGACCCCGACCCCGGTCAGGAGGACGGCGAACTCCTCGCCGCCGTATCGAGCCGCGATATCGGCGTCGCGCATGCACGAGCGCAGGACCCCGGCGAACGTCCGCAGGGCCTCGTCACCGGCTGGGTGTCCGTACCGGTCATTGAAGTCCTTGAAATGATCGATGTCGAGCATGAGGATCGACAGGCACTCGTCGACGCCCCGGGCGGCGAATGCCGTTTCGACGGCGACATCGAACGCTCGGCCGTTGGCGAGACCCGTCCGCGGATCGGTGTTCGCCTGGCCGTGGAGGGCCGTGAACAGCCGGCGGTTCCCAATGCTCAGGGCCGCATGCTCGGTGATCCGGGCGATGTTGGCTCGAAGCGACAGCGGCAGGGCGTTCGGGCGCTCCCAGTAGAGGTGGACGGCCCCGACCGTCTCGCCGCTGTCGAGGGGGATGCAGGCGAGCGTTCCGACGGCGGCCGGGTAGATCGGGCAATGGACGTTCATCGCGTCAGAAAGGTCGTCGCTGACGTACATCGTGCCGCGGAGGACTCCCGAGCATCGATCAAGTGCCCGGAGCGGCAGGAGGACGGCGATCGCGTCACCCGTCGAAGCTTCCGGAACGGCCCGGTCCATCGACTGATTCAGGATGTGCATGACGGAGGCGTCAGGTCCGGCCAGCCGGCCAAGGGCCACGAGGTTCGGCACCGCGACGCCATGGTCGTCGGCGGCAAACGCGGCGACCTCCGTGAACTTGTTGAGGACGGTTGCCTGACGCGCCTCGCGCTCCAGGGCCCGGCCGAAGCGATGGACGGCCAGCACCGCGATGCCGAAGGCGAGGATCAGGGCCCCGAACACGAAAGCAATGGCCAGCGGCCGTCCGACCTCGTTCGTCGACTGCTGCACGCTCAGTCTCGAGCTCACACGATCGATTGCGCCGGAAAGGGCGGCGCTCGCGGCATCCACCGCCTCGTGGTCCCGACCCGATTGCCTGGCGTACTCACGCGGAAGGGTTTGATCATTGGGCAACTCGGCATCGATCGCAGGTGCCGCGATATCTGTCTGCCACGCGAGGTTGATCGACTCCAGGGTGCCAAGCGACGCCGTGACCCCCGTGAGCCCTGCGGCGTTGGCTTTCAGCGCCCCCACGACGACCACTTCATGGTCGATGGCTCGACGGTACTTCGTCAGTTCGGCGGAGTCGTGGCTCAGCACGTAGTTGTCGAGGGTCGTCTTCTCGGCCGCGACGGTGACATTGAGCTCGTTCACGCTTCCCAGCACGTCGAAGGCGTTAGCCCTGGCCGACTCGAGCGTCGCCGCATCCTTGGTCATGACGAACGAGACGGCCCCGCCGACGACGATCGCGAAGGTCGCCATGACGATGATCAAGATGGCGACCCGGTCGCTCTTGGAGGGTTTCCGAAGCATGTACCGAATGTGGGACTCGGACGACGCGGACGCCACAGCCCGAAGGTCAGGACGCGTGGCATCGCCCATGGTCCTTTCGGCCGGCTCCGACCGCCTCGAGCCCTTCGTCGCCGCCGCGGGCAGGGAAGGGACCGTCGCGGTCCTTGACAGGTCGGGATTCTGACCCGACCCTGAGCAGCCGCCGCCAGGCCGCCTGCTCGTGGAGAACCTCGGATGTCCCGTCGCGCCCCGACCCTCATCGTCCTGGCCACCCTCGCTGCCGTCTCGATCGCTGCCTGCGGCGGGAGTTCCGGCCCGTCGATCTCCGACCCGAAGGAGATCATCACGAAGGCTGTCGCGACCCTCCAGGCGGCCCACACGGTCCACATCGATGCGACGGTCGACGGAACCGTGAATCCGAGCTTCGTCGGGGGCCAGTCGGCCGTGATCAGCGTTGACGGTTCGACGTTGTCGGGCGACATCGATCTCGCCGGCAGGAACCTCCACCTGGCGGTTGCCGTGCCGGCCCTGCTCGGCATGACCGCCGACGTGATCGTCATCAACACGACTACCTATACCCGCGTCTCGCTGACCGGCGACAAGTACGTCAGGTCGGTGGCGGCGTCCAGCACGCCCGCCGACAATCCAGCTGACCTGATCACCGACTTGACCGCGTTCCTGGCGCGGCCGGATGTCACCGCGACCAAGAAGGGCGACGCGCAGTGCGGCTCGAAGACCTGCTACACGGTCGAGGTCGCTCTGACGGCCGACCAGGTGCGCGCCGACGTTCCTGCCGTCGACCTCGGCGATGCCACCGTCGTCGTTTCGCTGCTCGTCGAGAAGGACGCGATGCGACCGGCCGGGATGGCCATCTCTGCAAAGGGCTCGAAGGTCGGGGACCTCAACCTCAAGGTCACCTATTCCGCGTGGGACAAGGCCGTGACGATCAACGCTCCGGCCGCCGAGCAGGTCCAGTAGCGGGCCGCGATCCCGCGTCAAGAGCCGGCCATACAATGGCGGGATGAGTCCCGCCAGCCCTCGAAAGCCGTCCCGCGGCGCCACCGCGGCGCGCCAGGCGGGCACGCGGAAGGGGCCGCCGGACGCCACGGAGGCGATCAACGGAACGGTCGTCGACGACCTCCGCGACGCGCCGGCGATCGATGAGCCCGCCTGGTTGCGCGACGCCGATTCGGCGGTCGCGCCGATCCGGGATCCCGAGGCACTGCTCGATCCCGACACCGCGCGCCGCCGCGCCGAGGCCCAGGCATCGCGCGAGCGGGAGATCGTCTCCCGGCTGAACCCGGAGCAGGCGCGGGCGGTCACGACCACCGACGGCCCGGTCCTCATCCTGGCCGGGGCCGGTTCCGGCAAGACGCGCGTCCTGGCCCACCGGGTCGCCTACCTGATCGGCGTCAAGGGCGTGCCGCCCTGGCGGATCCTCGCCGTGACCTTCACCAATCGGGCCGCCGCGGAGCTGCGGGAACGGATCGTCCGGCTGGTCGGGGAGCCCGGCCGTGAGGTTGAAGCTGGCACGTTCCACGCCCTCTGCGCCCGACTCCTGCGCCGCGAGGGCGAGGCCATCGGGCTGGACCGGCGCTTCCTCATCTATGACACGGACGACCAGAACGCGCTGATGAAGCAGATCCTCCGCGAGGAGGGCCTGGAAGCCAAGGGCGAGACCCGTCCCCAGGCGATCCTGGGGGCCATCAGCCGGGCCAAGAACGACATGATCGATCCGACCGAGATCCCGCCCATGCGCATCGCCACCGGCGCCCTCGTGGAGGTGGCTCGCCTCGCTCGCCGCTACCGGGATGCCCTCAAGCGCGCAAACGCCGTCGACTTCGACGACCTGCTCCTGGACGCCGTGCGCCTCTTCGACGAGTCGCCCGCGGCCCTCAAGAAGTACCAGGAGCGCTGGCGCTATCTCCACGTCGACGAGTACCAGGACACCAACCGGCCGCAGTACCTCTGGATCAAGGCCCTCGCCTCGGGGCATCACAACCTGGCCGTCGTCGGGGACGACGACCAATCGATCTACGGCTGGCGCGGCGCCGACATCCGGAACATCCTCGATTTCGAGCGCGACTGGCCGGACGCCACGGTCGTGAAGCTCGAGCAGAACTACCGCTCGACGCAGCTCATCCTCGATGCCGCCCATGCCGTCGTCTCGAAGAACGAGGCCCGGACCGACAAGAAGCTCTGGACTCAGAACGACCGGGGCCGTCCGATCGAGCGCTTCGAGGCCTACAACGAGGAAGAGGAAGCCGAGTGGATCGCTCGCCGGGTCGAGGAGCTCAGCGGCTCGCGTGGCTCGGTCCTCACGCGGCGGGCCGACGATGGCGGCGGGACCTACCACCTTCGCGACATCGCCGTCCTCTACCGGACCAACGCCCAGTCCCGGGCGATCGAGGAATCGGCCCTCCGCTACGGAATCCGCTACCAGGTCGTCGGCGGGACCCGGTTCTACGCCCGCCGTGAGGTGAAGGACGCCCTGGCCTACCTCCGGATCCTGCGCTCGGATGCCGACAACGTCAGCTTCGAGCGGGTCATCAACGTCCCGGCCCGGGCGATCGGCGACAAGACGATCGAGGCCATCCGGGCCGTTGCGGCCCGGGAGGACGTGCCCTACTGGATGGCCCTCGAACGGGCCGCCGAGGGGGCGGTCCCCGAGCTGGCAGCACGCGCGCGGACGTCCATCGCTGACTTCGTCGGGCTGATCCGGCGCCTCCGAACCCGGATCGGCTCGCTGCCGGTGCCCGAGCTCCTCGACGAGGTCCTCGAGCGTTCGGGCTACCGGGCGATGCTCGCCGATGGGACCGAGGAAGGGGAGGAGCGCTGGGCCAACCTCCTCGAGCTGCGCGAGGTCACGACACGCTACGACGACCTGTCACCCGACGATGCCCTCGACCGGCTGCTCGAGGAGACGGCCCTTGTCGCCGACCAGGATTCGTACGAGGCCGATGCCGACAAGCTGTCCTTGATCACGCTCCACGCCGCCAAGGGCCTCGAGTTTCCCGTCGTCTTCATCGCCGGCCTCGAGGAGGGCCTCTTCCCTACGAGCCGGGCGATCGAGGCCGAATCGGGCTTCAACCCCAACCCGGCGGGCATGGAAGAGGAGCGCCGCCTCGCCTACGTCGGGATGACCCGGGCGAAGGAACGGCTGTACCTCTCGCACGCCTGGCAGCGCGCCACGCGTCGCGGCCCGGGCGGCTGGATGGCCGAGCCCTCCCGGTTCCTCATGGAGATCCCGGCCGAGCTGATGACCGGCCCGCGCCTGGCCCGAGCGGCCGGCGAGACCGCCGCCGATGCCGACTCGACCGACGACCTCGGCATGGTCTTCGGGCGGCGGGCGACGCGCTTCGGGACGCCGATCCGGACGGACCGCGGCGCCTTCCGGGAGGGCAGCGGCCGGCCGGGCGGTCCCCGGCCCGGAGAAGCGTTCAAGCCGTCCCGCGATCTCGCCGCCCGGCGGGAAGCCTTCGCCGGTGGCGCCCGATCCGGGACGTTCGGTCATGCCTTCGAGGGCTGGGAGGACGACGATGCCGCGGCTGCGGATGGCGGCGACGGCGCAGAGGGCTCGCCGTCGGCAGGCCCGGCCAGGGCAAAGCCCGCCTTCGAGGCCCGGCCGATCGTTCCCGGCGAGCGCCGCTATCGGGATGGCGATCGCGTCCGGCATGCACGCTGGGGTGACGGAATCGTGGTGACCTCGAAGCTGACCCGGAGCGACGAGGAGGTCACCGTCGCCTTCCGCGACCCGCAGGTCGGGCGCAAGACGGTCCTGGCCTCGCTGGCCGCGCTCGACGTCGTCGGGTGACCAGCCATCGGCTCGACCCGGACGAGCTGGCCCGGATCGTCAACCTCGCCGAGTTCGAGGCGCCGGCCGCCGAACGGATGACCGGCCCGAACTTCGACTACGTGGCGGGTGGCTCGTGGGACGAGATCAGCCTGGCCGAGAACGAGGACGCCTGGCGCGAATATCGCTTCATCCCCCGGGTCCTGACTGACATCCGCAAGGTCGATGCCTCGGGTTCGTTCCTGGGCAAGCCGAGCGCGCTCCCGATCGCCATTGCCCCGATGGCGGCCCAGACCCTGGCCCACCCCGATGGCGAAGGCGCGATGGCCCGGGCGGCGGCGGCGGCCGGCATCCCGATGGTCCTGTCCACCTCGGCCTCGATGACGGCCGGCGAGGTGGCTGCCGCCGCGCCCGCCGCCGACGTCCTGTTCCAGCTCTACCTCATCCGCGATCTCGCATACACGCGGACCCTGGTCGAGGGTGCCGCGGCGGCCGGCTGCCGGGCGATCGTCCTGACGGTCGACCTGCCGGTCCTCGGCTATCGCGAGCGAGACCGTCGCAGCGAGTTCGTCCTGCCGCAGATGCCGAACGTCGAGGCGGCCCAGGGCCACGACGCGGACCTCGGCCCGTACGCCGGGCTCGACGACCAGCGGGTGATCGGCCTGACCTGGTCCGACCTCCGCACCATCCGGTCGTGGAGCTCCCTGCCCCTGGTCCTCAAGGGGATCGTCTCGCCCGACGACGCCCGGATGGCCGTCGAGCATGGCGTCGACGGCATCGTCGTCTCGAACCACGGGGCGCGGCAGCTCGATCGGAGCCTCTGCACCGCCGATGCCCTCGATGACGTCGTGGCGGCCGTGGCGGGTCGGGCCGAGGTCTGGGTCGACGGCGGGATTCGCCGCGGGCTGGACGTCGCGATCGCCTTGTCGCTCGGTGCGTCGGGCGTGCTGGTCGGCCGTCCGCTGTACTGGGCCCTCGCCGCGGGTGGCCAGGCCGGGGTCGAGCGGGCCCTCGCGATCCTGGGCGAGGAGCTCGAGCTCGCCCTGCCGCTCCTGGGCTGCGCGTCGGTCGCCGCGCTACGCCGTGATCTCGTGCGGCGGCGAGCGGTGGCCGGGTAGCGCGGCGGCGGAGGGCGTTCCCCGAGGCCGTACCATTCGGGCATGGCAGCCGAGAGCCTGGTCCCGGAAGGCGAAGACCGCACCAACGAGCAGTGGCGCGCCCTCCTGACCCGCCACGATCCGTCCCTCCTCAGGGTTCGCCGGCTCCTGAAGCGGGTGCCGTCATCGCCCCGGCGGAACGTCTGCGCCTCGCCTTTTCAGGGCCTCGGCGGCGCCGTCGGTCGCGTCCTTTGGCACGGGCCGATGCGCCAGAATCCGTTCCTCTGCAAGGCCTGCTTCGGCCAGCTGTCGAAGGTCCCGGGCGGCGCCGAGATCGAGATCAGCGTCGTCTCCCTCGGTCGGGCCGTGGTGCCGGTCTGAGCCCGGCTCGCGCCATGAACGCCTGGGATGCCGTCGGCCTCGGCCGGGTCGTAGCGGTGGCGGGCGCGGTCGTCCTCTTCGCGTCCGCCTGTGGTTTCGGATTCGGGCCGGCCGCGGTCGACTCGGATGGGGGCAGATTGCACGAGCAGGCGCAGGCGGCACTTGACCGATGGTCCAACGCGGTCAGCCTGAACGGCGGATCCGACTTCGTCCCCGTGGGCGAGCTCGTCGGCCAGATCGGCGACTGGGAAGCCGCCAATGGCGACAACAAGGCCGCCCTCATGTCTGGCCTGGTCGAAGCTGCGGTCACGCTGCCAGGCGAAACCCCGCCCGACGGCTCGATCGCCTGGTCCGACGGCACGTCCGAGATCGTCGCCCTCGTGCCTGCGACCCGGGCGCTGGCCGGCATCCGCGCGACCGGCGGCGCATGCGACGGATGCAGGGCGCTCCAGGTGATCGGAGCGCAGCTGACGACGGCATCGATGAACACGAGCCGCGGCCCAGCGACGGTCCCGGTCTGGGCGTTCAGCGTCGAGGGCACGGCCGTCCAGATCACCAGGATCGCCGTCGCGAACATGGTGAGCGTCGTGCCGCCTCAGTGGGACCCGAACGATGCGCCCGTCGGGCTGTCGATCGATGCAGCCAAGGGCACGGTCGATGGACGCGGAATCGAGGTCACCTTCGTCGGCGCGCCGGGTCGGGCGAGCGAGGCCTGCGGCGCCGACTACACGGCCGAAGCCGTCGAGTCGCAGACGGCGATCGTGGTCATCGTTCACGAGCAACGGAACCCCGGGGCCGGCGCCTGCGCCGACGTTGGCGCAACCCGCACGGCGAGTGTCACGCTCGCCTCGCCCCTCGCCAGCCGCGCCGTCCTGGAGGTCAAGCAGGGTCTGCCGGTACCCGTCGTCCTCGGGCCCTGAGATTTCGCGGCCGGGCCGCTCGCGCACGGACTCCGGTCAATCGACGAGCTCGCCTAACCGAGGCAGACCCGGAGGTAGTAGGCCCAGAAGGCCGGGACCTCGCGGGCGACGAAGAGCGGCATCTCGTGGATCGGTTCCAGCTCGCCCGCAGGGACCGTCAGGACGTCGATCCCGGCGTTCGCGAAGGCGAGCTGGATCCGCGGCAGGTGATAGGCCTGGCTGACGGCGATAATCCGGCCCGTTCCGATTCCGCCATTCCGGGCGGCGAGCATGGCCGAGGCATTGGCAACCGTCGCCTCGGTCGTGTTGCCGTTCGGATCGATGAGCACGGACGACGCGGCCACGCCAGCCGCGACGGCGACGTCGCGCATGACCCGGGCCTCGTTGAATCCGTCGCTGCCGTCACCGCCGGACATGACGAGGAGCGGGACGAGCCCCGCGTCGTAGAGCTCGATGCCCGTCCGGATCCGGTCGGCCAAGAGCGGCGAGGGCTGGCCGCTGGCGTAGACGCGGGCACCGAAAATCACCGCGGCGTCGGCGGGCCGGCGATAGTCTGTCGTGCCGAAGAAGAGCATCTGGGCCAGCGGGAAGAGGGCGGCCCAGGCACCGGCCGCGATGACGGCCCCGGCAGACGTGCGTCGGCTCCCGGTTCCGGCGTCGCGAGACCCACGAGCGACCACCGCCGCCAGGACAAGGAGAAGCGCGCAAACGATCAGGGAGAGCGGTTCGCCGATAGCCGGCCGGACATTCCCTCCGCCCACCACGGCGTAGAACCGGACCACGTCGCGGGCCGCGAACGCGGCCAGGCCCCGCCACCCCACGCCCGTCACCCCGCGCAGGCGCCCGCCGCCCTCGGCCCGGCCG